>NZ_JBEYVB010000005.1:0-309221 GCF_040643815.1 Micromonospora sp. NPDC047074 | reverse complement strand
CCCGGGGTCACCCCCGGCGCCGGCTGGCCCCCCGCCGCCGGGCCGACCAGCCCCGGCGTCGCCGGCCAGCCGCCGGCACCCGGTCCTCCGCAGATCTCCGGGCCGGCGCAGCCGTACGCCGCCGGGCCCGTCCCGCCGGGTGCCGCGCCGGCGGCCAGGGGGCGTGGGCTCACCATCACCGCTCTCGTGCTCGCCGGCGTACTGGCCGTGGTGGCGGGCGTGCAGGCGTTCCAGATCCACCGGCTCTCGGAGCGGCTCGGCGACACCGACAGCAGGGTGGCGGCGGGGCAGGCGGCCGCCGGCAGCCGGCTCGACGACCTGGAGTCCCGGGCGGGGGCGTTGGAGAAGCAGGCCGGCGCCGCGTTCAACCCGGAGGCCGTGGCCAGCGCGGTGCTGCCCAGCGTGTTCCGGGTCCGGGCCGGCAACTCCACCGGCACCGCGTTCGCGATCGGCAAGCCGGCCAGCGGCGGCGGCACGAACCTGTTCACCAACTTCCACGTCGTGGAGTCGCTCTGGCGCACCGGTGAGCGGGAGGTCTTCCTGGAGCGCACCGACCAGCGCTTCCCGGCGACCATCGTCCGGGTCGACGAGGCCAACGACGTCGCCCACCTGCAGACCGACGGCAAGTTCGCCGGGCTGTCCGCCGCGCCCGCCGCGGTGAAGTCCGGGCAGCAGATCGTGGTCGTCGGCGCGCCGCTCGGCCTGGAGGACAGCGTCACCACCGGTGTGGTGAGCGCCTTCCGCGAGGCCGGCGGCGGCGAGGGCCCGGTCATCCAGTTCGACGCCCCGATCAACCCCGGCAACTCGGGCGGTCCGGTGATCAACGGCAGCAAGCAGGTCGTCGGCATCGCCACCGCCAAGGCCCGCAACGCCGAGGGCATCGGCCTCGCCGTGCCGATCAAGGTCGCCTGCGACGGCTTCAAGATCTGCTGACCTCGTCAGCGCCCGACCCGCACCCCCGTCGGTCCGGCGGAGTACGCCGCACAGGACCAGCACACGTGGAGGAATCGAGATGTCCCAGCCACCGACCGGGCCGGAGGGCTACCCGCCCTACCCGCCGGCCCCGTCCGGTCAGCCGCCGTCGGGCGGCGCCCCGCACGGCAACACGTACGGCAGCCCCCGCCAGTACACACCGGAACAGCAGTACGGTGCGGCCCAGCCGGCGCCCCAGCAGTACGGTTCGGCCCAGCCCGCCGCGTACCCGCAGTCGTCGCCGCCGGTCGGACCCGCCGGCTACCCGCAGTCCGCCCCGCCGGCGTCGGCCGGCTTCGCTCCGGGCGGTGCGGTGCCCCACGCCGGCCAGGTCTCCGTCCCGCCCGCCGGCGGATCGGCGTTCGGCCCGCCGATGTCCGTGCCGCCGGCCTCGGGTCCCGGGTACGGGCCCCCGATGTCCGCGCCGCCCGGCTCCGTGCCGCCCTTCGGCGCCCCCGCGCCGGGCGGCGCCGGCAAGAGCCACAAGGTGCTGATCCTGGCCGTGGTGGCCGGGCTGCTCTTCGTCCTGGGCGGGGTGATGACCGGCCTGTACGTGACGACCAACAGCGAGCTGAGCCGGACCGAGAAGAAGATGGCCAGCGAGGTCAGCCAGCGCGACGGCACCATCGCGGCGAACGTCAAGGAGATCGAGAAGCTCAAGGTCGACCTCCAGGCGGTGCGGGACAAGCTGGGCGACACCGAGCAGGACCTCACCGGCACCCGCAACGACCGGGACGAGCAGGCCCGGCAGAAGAAAGTCATCGCCAACTGCCTCGACAAGCTCACCACCGCGCTCGCCGCGGCGGCGAACAACAACAAGGCCGCCTACGACAAGGCTGTCCAGGGCATGGACAAGGTCTGCAACGAGGCCGAGAAGTATCTGTGAGGTGACCCGCCCGGGGTCAGGCCGCGCCGGCGGGGCGACGCTCCGGCAGCGCGGTCACCCCGGGCGGGGGCAGCCCCGCCGTCGAGGCCAACAGCGCGCACCAGGCGAGCAGATGCGGGCCGAGGTCGTCGTCGACCGGCGTCCAGGAGGCGCGGATCTCGATGTCGCCGGTCGCGGGCGGCCCGGCCAGCTCGCCGAACCGGGTCGACATGGTCTGGGTGATCGTGCCGCCGATCGCCCGATGACCGGCGTCCTGCGTGTCCAGCGCGTCGGTCAGCCACGTCCAGCCGACTCCGGGCAGCAGCGGGTCGGCGGCCAGGTCGACCTCCATCTCCGCGGTCACGTAGGTGACCAGCCGCAGGGTGCCCTGCCACGCCTCGTGGCCGGCCGGGTCGTGCAGCAGGATCAGCCGCCCCGAGGCCACCTCGTCGTCGTCGCGCAGGACGACGGCGGAGAGCGCGAAGGCGTACGGGGCGAGTCGTTGCGGGGCGCCGACCTCCTCCAGCACGATCTCCGACCGGGGCACCGCGGACCGTAGCCCGGCGACCGCGCGGGCGAAGGTCTCCGGGAGCGCGATCGGGGGGGCCATGCCGGCAGCCTATGCCGCCGTCCGGCCGGCCGCCCGAAAGGCGCGCCGACGCCGCCGGGCTGACGGGGGTCACAAAAGGCGGCGCTGCCCGCTGCCGTCCGTCATCCGCGTGGCACGATTGCCGCGATGACCACCACTGCGACGGGCGCCGACGCCCGAGACGAAGACCCCCGCCCCGGCGGACCGGCCGACTCGCCCTTCGTCCGGGCCTGCCGGCGCGAGCCCGGCCCGCACACCCCCGTCTGGTTCATGCGTCAGGCCGGCCGGTCGCTGCCGGAGTACCGCGCGATCCGGGCCAACGTGGCGATGCTGGAATCCTGCCGCCGGCCCGACCTGGTCACCGAGATCACGCTCCAACCCGTGCGCCGGCACGGGGTCGACGCCGCGATCCTGTTCAGCGACATCGTGGTGCCGGTCGCCGCCGCCGGGGTGGACCTGGACATCGTGCCCGGCACCGGCCCGGTGGTCGCCGAGCCCGTGCGCACCCTCGACGACGTGGACCGGATCCGGCCGATCACCCGCGACGACGTCTCCTATGTGGACGAGGCGGTCCGGTTGCTCGTCGCCGAACTGGGCGACACCCCGCTGATCGGCTTCGCCGGCGCGCCGTTCACGCTGGCCAGCTACCTGGTCGAGGGCGGCCCGTCGCGTACCCACGCGAAGACCAAGGCGCTCATGTACGGCCAGCCGGAGCTCTGGCACGCGCTCTGCGCCCGGCTGGCGGAGGTGACGCTGGCGTTCCTGCGCGTCCAGGTGGCCGCCGGGGTCTCCGCGGTGCAGCTCTTCGACTCCTGGGCCGGCGCGCTGTCGGAGGCCGACTACCGCCGCTTCGTGCTGCCGCACTCGGCCGGGGTCCTGGCCGGGTTGGCCGACGCGGGCGTGCCCCGGATCCACTTCGGGGTGGGCACCGCCGAACTGCTCGGCGCGATGGGCGAGGCCGGCGCCGACGTGGTCGGCGTCGACTGGCGTACGCCGCTGGACGAGGCGACCCGGCGGATCGGTCCGGACCGGGCCGTGCAGGGCAACCTCGACCCGTGTGTGCTGCTCGCGCCGTGGCCGGTGGTCGAGGGCGAGGTGCGGCGGATCCTGGAGCAGGGCCGGGCCGCCCCCGGGCACGTGTTCAACCTGGGGCACGGGGTGTTGCCGGAGACCGATCCCGAGGTGCTGACCCGGGTGGTGGCCCTGGTGCACGAGCTGTCCGCCCGGCCGGCCGAGCGAGGCTGAGCGACATGCGGACGCCGTGGCGGGTGGCGGTGGTCGGCGGCGGGATCGCCGGGCTGGCCGCCGCGGTCCGGCTCCGCGACCGGGCCCCCGCCGGCACCGAGATCACCGTGTACGAGCAGTCCGGCGCGCTCGGCGGCAAGCTGCGCACCGGCGAGCTGGCGGGCTCGACTGTGGAGTTCGGCGCCGAGTCGTTCCTGATGCGCGACCCGGCCGGGGGCGAGTCGGCCGCCGTGGCCCTGGTCCGCCGGCTCGGCCTGGGCGAGCGGATCGTGCACCCCACCGTCGGGCAGGCCGCGCTCGCCGTCGACGGCGGGCTGCGCCCGATCCCGGGCGGCACGCTGGTCGGCGTACCCGGGGATCTGGAGCGGGTGACGACGGTCGCGCGCCCGACGGCGGACGCCGACGTCGACGCCGGCCGGCCGCTGCTGGGTGCGGACGAGGACGTCTCCGTCGGTGCGCTGGTCCGGGGCCGGTTCGGCGACGAGGTTGTCGACCGGCTGGTCGACCCGATGCTCGGCGGCGTCTACGCGGGCCGGGCCGACGACCTCTCCCTGGCGACCACCATGCCCGCGCTGGCCCGGGCGGCCCGGGTGGAGCACACCCTGGTCGGTGCGGTCCGCGCCGCGCAGGCGGCGGCCCCCCGCGCGCCGGGCGCCCCGGTCTTCGGCACCCTGGCCGGCGGCCTCAGCACGCTGGTCGCGGCGGCGGCGCAGGCCAGCGGGGCGACGATCCGGCACGGCGCGGCGGTACGCGAGCTGACCCCGACCGGCGCCGGCTGGCGGCTGACCGTCGGCCCCACCCGCGAGGCGGAGCTGGTCGACGTCGACGCCGTGGTGCTCGCCGTGCCGGCCCGGCCGGCGGCCCGGCTGCTCGGCGGTCCGGCCCCGGCGGTGGCCGAGGGCGTCGGCGGGCTGGACTACGCCAGCGTCGCGCTGCTCACCCTGGCGCTGCCCGAGCCCCGGTTGCCGGAGTTGTCCGGCTTCCTGGTGCCGAGCACCGAGGGCCTGCTGATCAAGGCGTCGACCTTCTTCACCACGAAGTGGGGGCACCTGCGGCGGAGCGACGGGGTGGCGCTGGTGCGCGCCTCCGTCGGCCGGTACGGCGAGGAACGCCAGGTGCAGCGCACCGACGAGGACCTGGCCGCCACCGTGCACCGGGAGCTGTCGGCGGTGCTCGGCGTGCCGCTGCCCGCCCCGGTCGCCGGCCACGTGCAGCGCTGGGGCGGGTCACTGCCGCAGTACACCCCGGGTCACGCCGACCGGGTGGCCGCCGCGCGGGCGGCCCTGCGGGCGAGCCATCCGACGCTGGTCCTGGCCGGCGCCGGGTACGACGGAGTCGGCATCCCGGTCTGCGTCCGCTCCGGCGAGACGGCGGCCGAGGAGATCATCACAGCACTGGGAGGATCGGGGACATGACCGAGCAGACCAACGCGGCCCGGGTGCGGGAACTCAACGCCAGCATCCGCTACACCATGTGGTCGGTGTACCGGGCCACCGGCCCGCTTCCGTCGCTGCGCGAGAACGTCACCGGCGAGGTCGAGGCGCTCTTCGCGGAGCTGGCGAGCAAGGACGTGGTCGTCCGCGGCACGTACGACGTCGCGGGGCTGCGCGCCGACGCCGACCTGATGATCTGGTGGCACTCCGAGTCCAGCGACGCCCTCCAGGACGCCTACCTGCGGTTCCGCCGCACCACCCTGGGCCGGGCGCTCACCCCGGTCTGGTCGCAGATGGCCCTGCACCGGCCGGCGGAGTTCAACAAGAGCCACATCCCGGCCTTCCTCGCCGGTGAGGAGGCGCGTCCGTACCTCTGCGTCTACCCGTTCGTCCGCTCGTACGAGTGGTACCTGCTGCCGGACGCCGAGCGGCGCGAGCTGCTCGCCGAGCACGGCAAGATGGCCCGCGGCTACCCGGACGTGCGGGCCAACACGGTCGCCTCGTTCGCGCTCGGCGACTACGAGTGGATGCTCGCGTTCGAGGCCGACGAGCTGCACCGGATCGTCGACCTGATGCGCGACCTGCGGGGCTCCGGCGCCCGCCGGCACGTGCGGGAGGAGATCCCCTTCTACACCGGCCGCCGCCGCTCGGTCGCCGACATCGTCCACGGCCTCGTCTGACGCGGAGCCTTGCCGGCTGGTCCCCGGGCCGGCGGGTGGTGCCCGAGACGGTTGCCGACGTGCCCCGGCCCGGGGCTGGTTGCCCGGCCCGGACCCTGCTGCGGTCGGTGGTGATACGACCGTGGGCGCGCTGTCGAGCTGCCCCTGTGTATGGGGCACCGGGTCATGGGGGCACCGGGCCGGCCCGAATAGGGCATTCCCGGCGTCATCGCGGTGACCGGGCCGGAAGGCTGGTCCTATCGGTGGGGCAGCTCGACAGCGGCCCGAGGGAGATGTCGATCCCCGTCGGCTCCCGCCTTGCCGCGGCGGCCCAGAGGCGTCACGACGTGGCGGGGGCCGGCCGGGGCGCGTCCCGGAGGGAGTGGGGCGCGTCCCCGGCCGGGGTCTCCTCCGGCGGGCTCAGACGGCGGTGGTGCAGGTGAGCGCCGGAATGTTGTTGCTGCCGCCTGACGAGCCGACGAAGCCGAACGTGGTGCTCGCGCCGGGGCCGAGCGCGCCGTTGTGGGCGGCGTTGCGGGCGACGACCCGGGTGCCGCTGCTGGTGACGGTCGCGTTCCAGGCGGAGGTGATCTGCTGACCGTCGGCATAGGTCCAGGTCACGGACCAGCCCCTGATCGCCCCGCCGCCGGCGGTCACCTGCACCTCACCCTGGAACCCGCCGGTCCACTGCCCGGTCACCCGGTACGTCGCCGTGCACGCCCCGGCCGGCGGCGGGGTGCTGGGCGGGGGAGTGCTGGGCGGCGGCGTGCTGGGCGGAGGCGTGCTCGGCGGCGGGGTGCTGGGCGGCGGCGTGCCTGGCCCGCCGGAGAAGTCCACGTCGCTGCACAGGTAGTACGACTGGTCCATGTGGCTGGCCTGCCAGATGGTGTAGACGATGTGCCGGCCCGTCCGTCCCGGCGCGGTCGCCGGCACCTGGATCGACACGCCCTGCGCCTCGGGCGTCCACTGGTTGGCGGGGGTGTTGCCGATCTGGCCGGTCAGTTCCAGGTCGTCCCAGCCCAGCGGCTCGGTGAGTGGGTTGAAGCCCTGCCTGGTCACGTACACCCGGATGTAGTCCGCGCCGTGGCTGGCCTGGTCGTAGAGCTTGATGCGGAAGTTGCTGGTCAGCGGGGCGGTCTTCCATGCGCCGATCGTGTCCATGGCGTTGTAGCGACCGCCCTCGGCGCGGCCGCCGGAGCAGAGCTGCCCGTCGGGGATGCCGGCCTGGTGGTTGCCGGCGAGGCCCTCGCGGTACAGGCCGTTCCAGTTCCACATGGCGTTCGGGTTGGCCTGCCAGGCCTGCCAGCACATCGGGTCCTCGGTGGCCATCCGGGGATTCTGGAAGTCGCTGCCCCAGCGCTGCCAGCAGCCGTAGTTGCGGGTCGCCGGGTCCACCACGGAGCCGTGCGCCGACACGGGGTTGGCCAGGGCCGTGGTCAGCACCAGCACGGCGGTCGCCGCGACGGCGAGTAGCCACGCCAGGCGGGATGTTCGAAGATGAGTGGACATTGGAGCCCTCCGGGAAGAGGTCGGACGACGACGCCCGGACGGCCGGGAGTTGCCCCTCCCGTACGCGTTGCGTGGCTTCCGCGACGGCTCTTTCCGCAGGTTGTCACATCTATCGGATCTGGTCAATGCCTTCCCGGCGCATCGGGGTGTGCGGGATGCCGTCCTCGACGTAGTCGGGGCCGCTGACGGCGAAGCCGAGGCGGGCGTAGAAGCCGACCAGGTGGGACTGCGCCTCCAGCACGCACGGGGCGTCACCGACGGCCTCCAGCGCCGCGGCCATCAGCCGGCCGGCGTGACCACCGCCGCGCGCGTGCGGCGCGACCACCACCCGCCCGATCCGCGCCACCCCGCCCGGGTCGGCCAGGATCCGCAGGTACGCCAGCGGCGCGCCGTGCTGGTCGTCGAGCCACAGGTGCCGGGTCCCCGGCTCGACGTCGCGCCCGTCGAGTTCGGGGTAGGGGCAGGCCTGCTCGACCACGAACACGTCGATGCGCAGCCGCAGCAGGTCGTGGAAGGTGCGGGCGTCCAGGTCGGCGAACAGGGCGGCGTGCACCCCGGGGGTCTGTGGCACCCCGCGATGGTAGGCCCCGCCCGCCGGCCCGTCGGCCGCCGCCCGAGGTCAGGCGGGGCGGGCGCCGACGGCGTCGCGGATCTCGGCGCCCTGGGTGCCCTCCTCCGCGCGGGCGCAGTGGGCGCAGCAGAAGAACCGGCCGGACACCTCCACCCCGTGCCCGACGATCTTGACCTCGCAGTGTTCGCAGATCGGCGCCAGCTTGTGGGCGGCGCACTCGAAGCAGTCGAAGGTGTGCACGTCACCGCTGACGGTCCGCACCTCGAACGCCATCCAGTAGTCGTTGCCGCAGACCTCGCACGTTGCCATGACAGAACCCCCCGAACCGGACGTGTTTCCCCAAGCCTGCGGCACGGGCCCGGGGTGGGAGGACGAAATGGTTCAAGTCGGTGCGGGCGGCCGGCGCGTCAGGCGAGGTTTTTATCGACAGGAGTCTTTACTGTTAACAAGGTTTAATTTATGTTGGATGGCACCTCACCAGGCCAAAGCCCGAAGGAGCCGCCACCATGCGTCGAAGAATCACGTTCCCACTCATGGCCACAGGCGCCGTCCTGTCCACCCTGGCCGTCGCGGCGCCCGCCCAGGCGCACGGCTACGTGTCCGGGCCGCCGAGCCGGCAGGCGCTCTGCGCGCAGGGCCGGGTCCCGGACTGCGGGCAGATCAAGTACGAGCCGCAGAGCGTCGAGGGGCCGAAAGGGCTGCGCAACTGCCACGCGGGGATCGCCCATTTCGCCGTGCTGAACGACGACAGCCGGGGCTGGCCGGCCACCTCGGTCGGCAGCACGGTCACCTTCACCTGGACCAACACCGTCCTGCACGCCACCAGCAACTGGGAGTACTTCATCGGCGGCACCCGGGTGGCGGTCTTCGACGGCGGCGGTCGGCCGCCGGGGTACACCGTCTCGCACACCGTCAACCTGGGCGGCTGGTCGGGGCGGCAGAAGCTCCTCGCGGTGTGGAACATCGGGGACACGGCCAACGCGTTCTACTCCTGCGTCGACCTCCAGATCGGCGGGGGAGGGGGCCCGTCGCCCACCCCGAGCCCGACGCCGCCGGCCCCGACGCCCACCCCGTCCGCGTCCCCGACCAACCCGCCCGCGCCGGGCGGCACCTGGACGACGGGCCGGGCCTACCAGGTCGGGGACCAGGTCACCTACGGCGGGCTGACGTACCGCTGCCGGCAGGCGCACACGGCGATCCCGGGCTGGGAACCGCCAAACGTGCCGGCGCTCTGGAGCCAGGTCTGACCGCGCGGGTGCGGCCCGTCGTTGACGCCGCCGCACCCGTCACCACGACGGAGGGAGTGTGACCGTGCGACGGCTGCCCGCGGTCGCCCTGACCGCTGCCCTGCTGGTGACCACCGGCTGCGCCCCCGGGGCCGCGCCGGTGCCCCCGGCGCCACCCGGATCCACCGCGTCGGCCGAGGCCGCGATGAACGGCCTCGACGTGGTGTTCCTGACCACCATGGTGGCGCACACCGAACGGACGCTGGAGATCACCGGGCTGGGCCGCGACCGGGTCACCGACGCGCGGCTGCGCACCCTGGTCGCCGCCATCGAGGTCACCGAGGCCGACGAACTGGCCACGCTGCGCGGCTGGCTGCGGGAGGCCGGGCCGGCCGCGACGGGGGGCGGCCACCGGCACGACCACAACCATGGCGACGGCGACTCCCTGGCCCGGCTGCGGGCCGCCCCGGACGGCGCCGTCGACCCCGTCCTGCGCCAGGTGCTCGCCGAGCACCAGCAGGCGGCGGCCGACCTGGCCCGGTCGCACCAGACGGTCGGCAGCAGCCCGCGGGTACGCGACTTCGCCCGGCGCGTCGAGCAGTCGCGTACCGCCGAGGTGTCGCTGCTGTCCGGCGGGCCGGACGCCCGGGACGAGCCGGCGTGACCTGGCCGTGGTCCCGGGTTGGCAGTATGTGCCGCATGAGCTTCGAGATCATTGTTTTCAGCCGGACGGCCGGATTCCGTCACGACTCGATCGGCGACGGTGTCCGAGCCGTCCAGTGGCTCGGTCGGGAGCACGACTTCACCGTCACCGCCACCGAGGACGCCGGTCTGTTCACGCCGGACCGGCTGGCCGAGGTCGCCGCGGTGGTGTTCCTGAACACCTCGGGTGAGGTGCTGGACGCGGCCCAGCAACGGGCGTTCGAGTCGTACATCGGCAACGGCGGCGGCTATGTCGGCGTACACGCCGCCGCCACCACCGGTTACTCGTGGCCGTTCTACGGCCGGCTCGTCGGGGCGTACTTCGTCGATCACCCGGAGGTGCAGCGGGCGACGATCCGGGTCGAGGACCACGATCATCCGGCCACCGCCCACCTCGGAGCGACCTGGATCCGCCGGGACGAGTGGTACAACCACCGGTGCAGCGTCCGGCCCGCCGCCCGGGTCCTGCTCTCGGTGGACGAGGCTTCCTACCACGGTGGAACGATGGGTGTCGATCATCCGCACGCGTGGTGCGCCGAGGTCGCGGGCGGCAGGTCGTTCTACACCGCTGGCGGCCACACCAGCGAGTCGTACGATGAACCGGATTTCCGGACGCACCTGCTGGGCGGAATCAGGTGGGCGGCCGGCGGTCGGTCCGGCGTGGATGACGCTCCGGTAGCTGGGTGACGGGTAGGGTACGGACACCCTCTGCGGTTGACCGCACACTGGTATGTACCCTTACCTCACATCTTGAGTAATGCAATGAGAAAGGCGGCGGGAATGCGCGCACGCGGGCCCAGTACGGTTCGAGACCTGCGGCGCAGCAACCGGTCCGTCCTGCTGACCACCCTCTACTTCGAGGGTCCGCTGAGCCGGCAGGAGCTGATCCAGGCCACGGGGCTGAGCAGCGCCAGCGTCAGCAACGTGACCAACGAGTTGATCGAGTCCGGTGCCGTGGTGGAGGCGGGTGCGGTCGACTCGGAGGGTGGCCGGCCCCGCATCCTGTTGCGGGTCAATCCCGCCCGGGGCTTCGTGGTCGGCGTCAGCATCGGCTCCCGCCGGCTGGTGGCCGGCGCCTTCGACCTCGCCCTGCGCGAACGTTCCCGGGTCACCGTTCCCCTGGAGGCCGGGAGCCACGATCCGGACGAGGTGGTGGGCCGGGTGCTCGGCGCTGTGGAGAAGGTGCTCGACAGTGCCGGCAACGGCTCCGCGCCGGTACTCGGTCTGGGCGTGGGCGTCTCCGGTGTCGTGGAGCACGGGCCGGAGACACGGGTCAGCGACCAGACGATGGGCTGGACGCAGGTGCCGTTGGCGCACCTGCTGCGGGCCGGTACCGATCTGCCGCTGTTCATCGACAACGGGGCCAAGAACATGGGCCAGGCGGAGATCTGGTTCGGCGCCGGTCGGGGGACCCGGCAGTCCGTGATCGCCCTGGTCAGCTCCGGGGTGGGCGCGGCCATCGTGACCAACGGCACGATCTACCAGGGCGCCAGCAGCAGCGCTGGCGAGTGGGGGCACATGACGGTGGAGGTGGGGGGCCGCCGTTGCCGGTGCGGCGCGCACGGCTGCCTGGAGGCGTACGTCGGGGCCGGCGCGGTGATCGAGCGCTACCACCAGCTCGCCGGACTGCGGCAGCCGCCGCAACTGGACGAGGAGGCCGTACTGACCCGGATCGTCGAGGCGGCGGAGACCTCGGAGGCCGCGCGGCAGGTGCTCGACGAGACGGCCCTCTACCTCGGGGTCGGCGTCGCCAACCTGGTCAACCTGATCAACCCTGAGCGGATCGTCCTCGGTGGCTGGGCGGGTCTGCTGCTGGGGTCCGCGACGCTCACCCGGATCCGCGAGGTGGCCCGGCAGAACGCGTTGCAGGCGCCGTTCGCCCGTACCTCGATCGAATTGGCCCGGCTCGGCGCGGACGCCGCCATCGTGGGTGCGGCCAGCCTTCCGGTCGCCGAGTTCCTGCGTGGCGGCGGCGTCTGGGTGCCGGATCAGGCCGCGCCGCGTTCGATCTCCCGGCAGGTGCTGGTCAGCGACTGACCCGGGCCCGGGCTGTTCGCCGAGCGGTGCGCCCCGCGCGCCGCGCCTGTCCGTCTCGACGCCGGTTCCCGACTTGTCCACGACCGACGGTGAGTCGGCGATCACCCAGGTGAACCGGCAGGAGCAATCACGTTACGGTCCTTGACACCCTCTTTGCTTGCGAGTTAACTCATGCCGTGTATTAAGTCGACAAGGAGAAGAAAGGGCTGGTGGATTGAGGTGAGAACACGCGCGGCAGCGGCTTTCCTGGCGGCACTCACGCTGGTGTCCGTCGGAAGCGCAGCGTGCGGCGGCGGCGAGGACGCTGGCGACGCAAAGTCCATCGAGATCTGGACGATGGGCGACAAGGGCAAGGCGATGGACGAGGTCGGTGCCGAATTCACCAAGGAGACCGGCATCGAGCTCAAGGTCCAGTCGATCCCGTGGAAGAACGCCCGGGACAAGATCTCGACTGCGATCGCCTCGGGCAAGGGGCCCGACGTGGTGCAGGTCGGGCACTCCTTTCTCGCCGAGTTCTCGGATGCCGGAGCCCTGCTGGACCTGAGCGACAAGCTCGCCGGAAGTCCGGACCTGGCCGCTGACAACTTCTTCCCGGCGTCCGCGGAGACCATGAAGGTCGGCGGCAAGGTGGCGAGCGTGCCGTGGATCGCCGACACCCGGGTGCTCTTCTACCGCACCGACGTGCTGGCCTCGGCCGGCTACCCGAAGGCTCCGGCCACCTGGGAGGAGACGAAGAGCGCGGCCACCAAACTCGCCGCCCGGGGCGACGGCAACTACGGCATCGGGCTCAACACCGACGACCAGTTCCTGCCGATCATCCTCACCTGGGGTGCCGGCGGCGAGGTCGCCCAGGGCGCCCAGGCCACGTTCGACACCCCGCAGTTCCGGCGCGCGGTGGAGTTCGAGCAGAGCTTCTTCGCCAGCGGGCTGACCCCGAAGAAGGCTCAGCCGGACCCGGACATGGTGCAGGGTTTCAAGACCGGCAGGATCCCGATGTTCGTCAGCGGGCCCTACATGGCCACGCTGTTGAAGGCCCAGGCTCCGGAACTGGCCGGCAAGTGGGCGGTCGCGCCGATGCCGAAGGACCAGTCCGGCACGTCGTTGATGGCCGGGTCGAACCTGGCGATCTTCAGTAAGTCCACGAAGGTCGACCAGTCGTTGCAGCTGATGGCCTACCTCGGCCGCAAGGCGACCCAGGAGAAGTGGTTCCAGATCACCAACGACCTGCCCGCCCGGCAGGACGCCCTGGAGGCGCTGAGCAGCGGCGGTGACGCCAACCTCGCCGTCTACCACCAGCAGCTGCAGAACGCCAAGATCGTTCCGCAGATCAAGGCCTGGGGCGCGGTGGCGCCGGAGATGGTCCGCGCCGTGCAGAAGGTGTGCATCGGCGGGGATCCGCTGGACGCGACGATCTCGTCGTTCGCCGCGAAGGCCAAGGAACTGACCGCCGCCAAGTAGGGCCGACCCCCATCCGCCGCTGGTCGCGGCGGCGGGTGGGGCGACCCGTGCACGCCAGGGAGTGTCATGCGCAAGCTGTCGCGCCACCGCGCAGCGCTGATCTTCGTCGGACCGGCAGTGGTCCTGCTCGCCGTCTTCGTGGTGGCCCCGATCTTCGTGGCACTCGCCGCCAGCTTCAGTGACCTGGACCTGCGCGGCCTGGCCGACCCGTCCAGCGTCGACTTCGTCGGCCTGGACAACTACCGACGACTGCTGACCGACCCGCTGTTCGGCACGGCGGCGCTGAACACGGTGCTGTACGTCGTGATCGGGGTGCCGCTGATCGTGGTCTGCGCGATGGCGATCGCCCTGCTGCTCAACGTGGGGACCAGCCGGTTGTTCCAGGGGTTGCGGGCGGCCTACTTCCTGCCCGCCATCACCAACATCGTGGCTGTCGCGGTGATCTGGGGATACCTCTACAACACCGACAGCGGCCTGATCAACTATCTGCTCTCGACCGGCGGCGTCGAACCGGTCCCCTGGCTGGACCAGCCGGTCGTCGCGAAGCTGAGCCTCATCCTCGTCGGGGTCTGGAAGGGCGCCGGCTTCAACATGATCATCTTCTTGGCCGCCCTCCAGGGCATTCCGCGCGAGTACTACGAGGCGGCCGAACTGGACGGCGCGGGCCCCTGGCAGCGACTGACCCGGATCACCATTCCGCTGCTGCGCTACGCGACGTTCTTCGTCACGGTGACCACGACGATCGCCTGGATCCAGTTCTTCGAGGAGCCGTTCGTGATGACCGACGGCGGGCCGCTGGACGGCACCCTGTCCATCGCGCTGTTCATCTACCAGAAGGGCTTCAACCTGTCCGACTTCGGCTACGCCTCGGCCGCGTCGATGGTGTTGTTCCTGAGCATCCTGCTGGTCACGGCGGTGCAATTCCGGCTGCGGAGGGCCGATGTCGAATACTAGGTCGCGACTGGCACGCGCCACGGTCGCCACGGTCCTGCTCGTCGGCGCCGTCCTGTTCTCCGTCCCGTTCCTCTGGATGCTCTCCGGGTCGGTCAAACCGGAGAGCGAGGTGCTCGACATCCCGCCGACCCTGTGGCCGCGGGATTTCACCTGGGACAACTACACCCAGCTCTTCGACAGCCTCGACTTCGGCGTGTACCTCGTCAACACGTTGCTGGTGGTGGCGCTCTCCCTCGTCGGGTTGCTGCTGCGCGCCATGGCCGGGTACGGATTCGCCAAGTTCGACTTCCCGGCGAAGGGCCCGATCTACGTGGTCGTGCTGGCCACCATGATGATCCCCGACCAGGTCACCATGATCCCGACGTACCTGATCCTCAACCAGCTCGGCCTGACCAACACCCTCACCGGCATCGTGCTGCCCGGACTGGTCTCGGCGTTCAGCGTCTTCCTGTTCCGGCAGTTCTTCAGCACGGTGCCGAACGAGCTGCTGGAGGCGGGCCGGCTCGACGGTGCCGGTGAGATCCGCGTCTTCCTGCGGGTGGTGCTGCCGGTCTCCGGGCCGATCCTGGCGATCCAGGCGCTCCTGACCTTCATCGCGTCGTGGAACAGCTTCCTCTGGCCGCTGATCGTCGCCACCGACCAGGACAAGTACACGCTCTCGGTCGGTCTGGCCCTGCTGGAGGGCCAGTACTCCAGCAACTACGGCGTCCTGATGGCCGGCGCCGCGGTCATGGTGCTGCCGATCCTGGTGGTCTTCGTGCTCTGCCAACGCTATGTGGTCCGCGGCTTCATGATGTCGGGCCTCAAGTGACCGGTGTGGTGACAACAACTGAGATGGATGTCAGACAAGTGAACGGAACGGTGGGCATGACCGGGTTCCTGCGCCGACAGGGGCAGCAAATCGTCGACGGCACCGGTGCGCCGATCCTCCTGCGGGGTGTCGGGATCGGCAACTGGTGGCTGCCCGAGGGCTACATGTGGCGCTTCGGCGACGCCGCGGCGAGCCCCCGGGCCATCGAGAAGGTGATTTCGGACCTGATCGGCCCGGACGACGCGGTGCGGTTCTGGCGTCGGTACCGGGACGAGTACGTGAGCGAGGCGGACATCGCGCGGATGGCCGCCGAGGGCTGGAACTCCGTCCGGCTCCCGCTCAACGCCCGTTACCTGATGGCCGACGACGGCACCTTCGACGAGGCGGCGTTCGGGCTGGTCGACCGCTTCATGGACTGGTGCCGGCGGCACGGGGTCTACGTCGTGGTCGACCTGCACGGCGCGCCCGGCGGCCAGACCGGGACCAACATCGACGACTCGCCCAACAACTACCCCGAGCTGTTCGTCTCCACCGACCACCAGGACGCGACCGTACGGCTGTGGCGTGAACTGGCCCGGCGGTACCGGGACGAGCCGATCGTTGCCGGCTACGACCTGCTCAACGAGCCGCTGCCCCGGGACTTCCAGTACAAGTACCCGCGGGAACTGGTGGCGCTCTACAAGCGGCTGATCGCCGAGATCCGCGAGATCGACCCCGACCACATGATCATCCTGGAGGGCAGCAACTGGGCCCGCAACTGGAGCATCTTCGACGAGCTGTGGGACGACAACGTCCTGTTGCAGTTCCACAAGTACTGGAACTCGCCGGACCGCGACCAGATCCAGGAGTACCTCGACAAGCGCGCCGAACTCGACGTGCCGATCTACATGGGCGAGGGCGGGGAGAACAACAACGGCTGGTACCAGGCCTCCTCCCAGCTCTACGAGGACCACGACATCTCCTGGAACTTCTGGACCTGGAAGAAGTTGTCCAAGCGGAACTCGCCCGCCACCATCCGGGAACCCGCCGACTGGCAGAAGATCGTCGACTACGTCCACGGCGGGGAGCGGCCCGACCGGGAGACCGCCCGCCGGGCCTTCGACGAGTTCCTCGACAACCTGGCCCTCGACCGGTGCGACTACCGCACCGACGTGGTCAACGCGGTGATGCGGCGGGCGCCGCTGCGGCTGGAGGGCGAGTACTTCGGTCACCTCGGTGAAGGGGTGTCCTACGGCGTCACGAGCCCCGGCACGCCGCTGGCGGGCTTCCGGGAGTCCGACCGGGTCACCGTCCGCTACCGGGCCGAGGTCGTCGCCGAGGCGACCGGCGTACCCGCCGCGCCGGCCGCCCCGGAAGCGGCGACCTTCGTGCCCGGCGCCACCCCCGCCGAGGGGCCGAACTTCCGGCACAACCTCGGGCAGCCGCGCGCCGACGACGAGGTGATGGTGGTCTGCCTGGCCGCCGGGGACTGGCTGGCCTACGAGGTGAACACGACGGCTCCGGGCGGCCTGCGGATCCGCCCGGAGACCCTGCCCGGGGGCATCGGCGGCCTGCTCGTCGAGGTCGACGGCACCGTGCTGACCGGCGACCGGGTGCTGCCGGCCGGCCGGCACACCGTGACCGTCCGGGCTGTGGACGGTCCCGTCGTGCTCGATCACCTCGACGTCGAACCGACGCCCCCGACGTCTCCGATGTCCTCGGCGGCAGCGGCGGGCACGGCGTGACCGACCTGCCCGCCCCGGACCCGGTCAATGCCCCGTACACCGGCTACCGACGGGCGCACTGGGAGCACCTCGCCGACCGGATGCTGCTCGCCGCCCGGCGGTACGGCTCACCGGGGCACGCCCTGATCGACCTGCCCGGCCCCAGCAGCGCCTCGGGCCGGTGGAGCGACGGGCTGGAGGGGTACGCCCGGACCTTCCTGCTGGCCGCGTTCCGCGTCGCCGGGGCCGACGGCGCGGACCCGCACGGCCTGCTCGACCGGTACGCCGAAGGTCTGGCCGCCGGGGTCGACCCGGCCTCGCCCGAGCGCTGGCCCACGCTGCCCGAGCGGCGTCAGGCCCGGGTGGAGGCCGCGTCGGTGGCGATCGCGTTGCACGAGACCCGCCGGTGGCTGTGGGACCTGCTCGACGACCGGGTGCGCAACCAGGTCGTCGACTGGCTGTCGCCCTTCCTGGGCACCTCCGACTACGACAACAACTGGATCTGGTTCCAGAACATCGCCGAGGCGTTCCTCCGCTCGGTCGGTGGTCCGTGGCTGGCCGAGGACATCCAGCGGAACCTGGACCGGCACGACGGTTGGTACGTCGGCAACGGCTGGTACTCCGACGGCGACTCCGGTGGCGGTCGACGGCAGAACTTCGACTACTACAGCGGCTGGGCCATGCACTTCTACCCGCTGTGGTACCACCGGATCCTCGGCGAGCCGCCCGACCCGGTGCACCGGGAGCGGCTGTCCCGGTACCTGGCCGACGCGCGGCACCTGGTCGGCGCCGAGGGGCGCCCCCTGATCCAGGGGCGGTCGCTGACCTACCGGTTCGCCATGCTCGCGCCGTTCTGGACCGGTGCGCTGTTCGACGCGACGCCGCTGCGTCCCGGGGAGACCCGCCGGCTGGCCAGCGGGGTGCTGCGGCACTTCGTCGACGCCGGGGCGCCGGATGCGGACGGCCTGCTGCCGATCGGCTGGCACGGTGCGTTTCCGCGGATCCGGCAGACCTACACCGGGCCGGGATCGCCCTACTGGGCCAGCAAGGCCTTCGCCGGTCTGCTGCTGCCCGAGGGGCATCCGGTCTGGACCGCGACCGAGGAGCCGCTGCCGGTGGAGCGTGCCGACAGCCTGCTCTCGCTGCGCGGGCCGGGGTGGGTGGTCTCCGCGACGACGACCGACGGGATCGTCCGGGTCGCCAACCACGGCAGCGACCACCTGCCGGGCCGGCAGGCCGAACTGGACAACCCGTTCTATCTCCGGCATGCCTACAGCACCCACACCGCCCCGGACCTGTCCGCCGCCGACCTGCGGGAGCCGGTCGACTCGCACGTGGCACTGCTGGATCCCGCAGGTCGACTCTCGCATCGGGGCCGGATCGAACGGGCCGGTCAGGGGGATACCTGGGCCTCCTCGCACTGCCGGCCGATGTGGCTGGACCTCTCCACCACCGGCGGGCCGGCCGCCACCTGGTACGGCCTGCGGACCGGCCCCTGGCTGACCACCGCCTCGATCCTGCGCGGCCCGATCGAGGTACGCCTGGTCCGGGTGGGCACGGTGGGCGTCCGCCTGGCCGAGCCGGCGGACGCCGGACCCGGCTCGACCGGATCAGCCGCCGGACCCGGCTCGACCGGATCAGCCGTCGGACCGGGCTCGACCGGATCAGCCGTCGGACCCGGCTCGACCGGATCAGCCGCCGGACCGGGCTCTACCGGACCGGGCGCCGGTGAGGATCCGGAGGCGCACTGGCACGCCGACCCGGGGCCGTGGCGGCTGCACCTCGGCGGGTACCCGGTGGCCGGTGAACAGGTCGAGACAACCACCGGAGCGGACTGGGCCCGGGTGACCGGGCCCGATGGCCTGGTCAGCGCCGTTCACGGGCTGCACGGCTTCGACCGGACCGGGACGAGCCAGCAGCAGGACGCCAGCCCGTTGGGCCACCGGTCGGCGGTGCCCTGGCTGCGCACGGCCGGGCCGGTGCGGTCCGGTGACGTATTCGCCGCGGCGGTCGTGTTGGCCGGTGGCCGCGTCGCACCACCGGAGGTCACGGTGCGGATCGGGGTGGACTCGGTCACCGTCCGGTGGTCGGACGGCAACACGGAGACGGTGCCCCTGTGACCCGCCGCCCGGAAACCCTGCTGGCCATGGACGAGACCGCCTACCGGACGTTGTTCGACCGTACCCGCCTCGACCGGCTGCACCGGCTGGCGCGGCTCGACGACCCGGTATGGGTCCCGGACCTCGGCACCGCTGCCGCCCGCCGCCGACTGGCGGAGGTGGAGGTGCTGGTCACCGGCTGGGGCTGCCCGCCGCTGGACGAGCGGGTGCTGGCCGGTGCACCACGACTGCGCGCCGTGCTGCACGCCGCGGGCACGGTCAAGGACCACGTGACCGAGGCGTGCTGGGCCCGAGGCCTGCTGGTCACCTCGGCCGCCGAGGCCAACGCGATGCCGGTCGCCGAGTACACGGTGGCGGCCGTCCTCTTCGCCGGTAAGCGTGTCCCGCACGCGGCGGCACTGTCCCGCGCGCACCGGCGATGGGTGCACGCTCCCGGCGAGCGGTCGAATCTGCACCGGACCGTCGGCCTGGTCGGCTACTCCCGGATCGGCCGTCGGGTCGCTCGGCTGCTGCGGCCGTACGACCTGCGGGTCCTGGTGGCCGACCCGTACGCCGACCCCGGGGCGGTGGCCGACGCGGGCGCCACCCTGGTCGACCTGGACGACCTGCTCGGCGCCAGTGACGTGGTGAGTCTGCACGCACCGGCCCTGCCCCAGACCCGGCACATGATCGACGCCCGCCGGCTGGCGCTGCTGCCGGCCGGCGCGACGTTGATCAATACGGCGCGGGGCATGCTGGTCGACACCGGGGCGCTCGCCGCGGAGTGCGTCACCGGCCGGATCTCGGCCGTGCTCGACGTGACCGACCCCGAGCCGCTGCCGGCGGACTCGCCGTTGTGGACCCTGCCCAACGTGCTCGTCACCCCACACGTCGCCGGCTCGCTCGACGGCGAGGTCCGGCGGCTGGCCGACGCCGCGATCGAGGAAGTGCAGCGGTACGCCCGGGGCGACGCCCCGGCGCACGCCGTGCTCCGGGAGGAACTGGTCCGGATCGCCTGACCATCCTCCCGGAGCACCTTCATGATCGCCCATCGCAGGAGCCTCGCCAGCGCGGTGACCGGACGCCCGCATCTCCGGCCAGCGACGTCCGGGCCGACGGCGGCTGCCCCGGTCGACACCGGGGTGGCCGGTCAGGCGTCGGCGCGCGGCTCCAGGCGGATGGAGACGGAGTTGACGCAGTGTCGGGTGTCCTTCGGGGTGAAACCCTCGCCCCGGAAGACGTGACCGAGGTGGCTGTCGCAGCGGGCACAGCGGATCTCGGTGCGGCTCATGCCGAGGGTGCGGTCCTCGACCTCCTTGACCGCACCGGGGAGGGCGTCGTCGAAGCTGGGCCACCCGCAGTGCGAGTCGAACTTCGTGTCGCTCGGGAAGAGTTCCGCGCCGCAGGCCCGGCAACGGTAGATCCCGGCCGTCTTCGTGTCGACGTACTCGCCGGTCCACGGGCGCTCGGTGCCGGCCTCCCGCAGCACCCGGAACTCCTCCGGGCTGAGCCGGACCCGCCACTCTTCCTCGGTACGGGGCAGTTCGCTCTCGTCAAGACTCACCAGCCAACGGTACGCCGGATGTCGGAGGGGTGACATATGGTCGCGCAATGGGTGGCACGAAGGCCGCGGCCGAACAGATCGAGGTGGCCGGGCACGACGTCCGGTTGTCCAGCCCGGATCGGGTGATCTTCCCGCAGCGCGGCTTCACCAAGTCCGACGTCTTCCACTACTACCTCGCCGTGGGTGACGGCATCATGCGCGCGCTGCGCGGCCGTCCCACCATGTTGCAGCGCTTCCCGGAGGGCGTCGAGGGGGAGGCGTTCTTCCAGAAGCGGGTGCCCGCGCGGGGCGTGCCGCCGTGGGTGGAGACCGCCACCATCAGCTTCCCGAGCGGTCGCAGCGCGGCGGAGCTCTGCCCGGCCGACCTGGCCCACGTGGCCTGGGCCGCCCAGATGGGCACCATCGTGTTCCACCCGTGGCCGGTGCGCGCCGCCGACGTGGACCGCCCCGACGAGCTGCGCGTCGACCTCGACCCGCAGCCCGGCACCGACTTCGCCGACGCGGTCACCGCCGCCGGGGAGCTGCGCGGGCTCCTCGACGAGCTGGGGGCCACCGGCTGGCCGAAGACCTCCGGCGGCCGTGGCGTGCACGTCTACCTCCGGATCGCGCCGCGCTGGACGTTCACCGAGGTGCGCCGGGCCACCATCGCGCTGGCCCGCGAGCTGGAGCGGCGGCGGCCGGAGCTGGTGACCACCGCCTGGTGGAAGGAGCAGCGGGGCGAGCGCGTCTTCGTCGACTACAACCAGATGGCCCGGGACCGCACGATCGCCTGCGCCTACTCGCTGCGGGCCAACGCCCGGGCCACCGTGTCCACCCCGGTCACCTGGGACGAGCTGCCCGACGTCGACCCCGACGACTTCGACCTGCGTACGGTCCCGGCGCGGCTGGCCGAGCGGGGTGACCCGCACGCCGGCATCGACGACGCCGAGTGGGACATCTCGCCGCTGCTGGAGTGGGCCGACCGGGACGACGCCACCGGCCAGGGAGACATGCCCTATCCGCCGGACCATCCGAAGATGCCCGGCGAGCCGAAGCGCGTGCAGCCCTCCAAGGACCGCGACCGCCCCCGCTGACCGGCCGGCCCCGGCCCTTGTCGCCGCCGGCGCCGGATGCCTCCGGTTCCTGCCGGCGGCCGCCGGTTCACCGGTCGCCGGTGACCGCCTCCACGGCCTCCTTGGCCGACCGCAGGTCCGCGCCCGTCGCCTTCCGGTACGCGGCGATGGCCTTGATCTTGTCGCCCCGGGCCAGGTGGTCGCGGACCTCCGGCGGCACGGGCGCGGTGTCCACCACGCCCAGGTGGTCCATCACCAGTTGGAGCCGACGCTCGATCTCGGCGAGCCGGTACGCGGTCCGCGCCTGCTGGCCGGCGCCCGGCAACTGGGCGGCGAGCAGCGCGACGACGGCCACCAGCAGGGCGGTGAGGACGATCTCCATCGGATGATGGAAGCACAGCCCCGCCACCCCGTCGACCGGTACCCGGGCTGCCGGCGGCCCGGCCGAGCGCCAGCCGTCGGATAACGATCATGTAACGGGCGCGAACCTTTCCCGACCCGTCGCCGCTCTCCCTGATCGTCGGCCCGACCGGGGCCAGGGGAGGGCATCGGATGAAGCTGGTGTGGAGGCGGGCCCGCGAGGCGCGGGGGCTGCTGTTCGCCGCCGGGGTCGCGGCCCTGGTGGCGGTCGCGTTGGTCACCGGGCTCTCCGACTACAACCGTCGGGCCGTCGAGGCGGGCCAGCGTGCCCTGCTCACCGGAGCGTCGTTCGAGGAGCGCAGCCTCCTGGTGAGCGGCACGGCCGGCCGGGACGCGGCCGAGTTCGCCACCCGGGACCGGGCCGTCCGCGACGGGTTCACCGCCGGCCTCGGCGGCGTGCCGTTCACCGTCGGCGTCGCCCGGTACGGCGGTGGCCGCGAACTGACCGGCGACCTCGGCACCGTGGTCCGGGAGGACGACGACCCGATCTTCGCCAACCTGGCGACCATCGACGACCTGGCCGCCCACGCGGAACTCACCAGCGGCGCCTGGCCCACCCCGGGGGCCTCCCCGGTGCAGGTGACGCTGCCCGAGAAGGTGGCCGGCGCGCTCGGCATGGCCACCGGCGACCAGGTTCCGATGCTCGACCGCCGGTCCGACCGGCCCAGCACCGTGGTGCTCGTCGGGACGTGGCGGCCCCGCGACCCGACCGACCCGTACTGGCGGCTGGCCCCCGGGGTCGGTGCCGGCAGCGTCGCGGACTCCGGTACGTCGTACGGGCCGTTCGCGCTGGACCCGGCGGACTTCGTCGCCACCTACCCGGGCACGGTGTCCGCGTCCTGGGTGGTCGAGCCGGACCTCGCGGCGGTGGCCAACGCGGGCAGGCTGCTCGATCTGCGGCAGGCGCTGGGCAGCACCCTCGCCGAGGTGCCCGAGGCGGCCGGGCTGGGCTCCTCGGGCCAGGCCGTCACGGCGATGGACGGGCTGCTCGACCGTGTTACCCGGGCCGACCTGGTGGGGCGATCCTCCCTGGCCACCCCGCTGCTGCTGATCGTGGTCCTCGGCGGGTACGCGCTGGTGCTGGTCGCCGCCCTGCTGCACGAGGACCGGCGGGGCCAGACGGCCCTGCTCCGGGCCCGGGGCGCCGCGCGGCGGCAACTCGCCGGCCTGGCGACCCGGGAGGCGACCCTTGTGGTCCTGCCCGCCGGCGTGCTGGGTCCGCTGATCGCTGGCGAGGCGTTACGGCACGTGGGCACCGGTGGTGCGGCCCCACTGGCGCTCTCCACCGGCAACACGACGCTGGTGTGGGCCGCCGCGGCGGCCACCGCCGCCGGTTGCCTGGTCGCGATGGTCGCCCCGACGCTGCGGGCGGCCGACACGTACGTCGCCGACATGGCGGCCCGGTCCCGTCCCACCCGCGCCGCGAGCGTCCAACGGGCCAGCCTCGACCTGGTGCTGGTCGGCTTCGCGGTGCTGGCCTGGACGCAGCTGCGCCAGTACTCGTCGCCGGTCACCGGTGCCGGCGGGCGGCTCGGGGTCGACCCACTGCTGGTCGCCGCGCCGACGCTGGGTGTGCTCGCCGGCGCGGTCGTGGCGTTGCGACTGCTGCCGCCCGCGACCCGGTTCGCCGAGCGGTTCGTGGACCGCCGGCCGTGGATCGCGACCATGTTCGGCATGTGGCAGGCGGGGCGGCGTCCGCACGCCGGCCCGGTGCTGCTGCTCGCCCTCGCCGTCGGCGGCAGCACCCTCGCCTGGTCGCTGGTGACCACGGGCGAACGGTCGCAGGCCGACCAGGCCGACCACACGGTCGGCGCCGACCTGCGGGTGGTCGAGCGCACCGGCGCGGCACCCGACGGCCGGGCGGGTCAGCTCGCCGCGCTGCCCGCCGTCGACGCGGCGCTACCGGCGTGGCGGGACGACATCCGCCTCGGCCGCGCCGACCTGCCGACCACGGTGGTGAGCCTCGACGCCGCCGCCGCGGCCGACGTGCTGCGCCTCGACGAGCGGCTGGCCGACGAGGCGCTGCCGGTGCTGCTGGACCGGATGACCCGGGCACGCGCCGCGCCGACCGGCGTCGAACTGCCCGCCGGCACCCGGTCGATCGCCGGCACCGTGCGCACCCCCGTGCGGGACGCCGTCACGCCGCACCGGATCGGCCTCTGGGTGCTGCTGACCCGGGCGGACGGGCTGGCCTTCCGGCTTCCGGCGGGCAACAGCGGCAGCGACGGCCGGCCGGCGCCGTTCACCGTCGCCGTTCCCGCCGGCGAAGGCGCCCTACGACTGTCCGGTTTCGAGGTGGACGGCGGGAGCGCGCGTGGCCGGGCGTACCGCGTGGAGGTGTCGGACCTGCGACTGGCTGGCGCCGACGGCGCGGCCCGACCGGTGTCGCTGGACGGCGGGTGGGTGGCCGCCGACGGCCGGGGCAAACCGGTCGGCGCGTCGGCCACGGCCGCCGGACTCACGGCCGACTGGGAGGTCGACTACCGGGCGGGCGGCCGGTTCGCGTTCCAGCCGCCGAGCCGCTTCGCCGTGGTCCCGACCGGCGAGAAC
The DNA here is from genome assembly GCF_040643815.1 of Micromonospora sp. NPDC047074. NCBI lineage: Bacteria > Bacillati > Actinomycetota > Actinomycetes > Micromonosporales > Micromonosporaceae > Micromonospora > Micromonospora sp. NPDC047074. The sequence continues at coordinate 284,802 of NZ_JBEYVB010000005.1, read as the reverse complement.
CGGTCGGTGCCCGCGTTGATGACCCCGGCGGTACGCGACGCGCTGAGCCTGAAGACCGGGGACACGGTCGATCTCGTGCTCTCCGGCGCGACGCTGCCGGTCACGCTGGTCGGCGAGTTGGACGCGGTGCCGTCCACCGCCGGGGAGGGCGTGCTGCTGGACCTGCCGGCGGCGATGGACTGGCTGATCCGGGACCGGGGCGGGATCCGGCCGGTGTCGGAGTGGTGGCTGGGCACCGAGCGCACCGGCCACGCCGAGGCGGCCCGGGCCGCGGCCGACCTCGCCGGCACCACGCTGCTCGACCGCCAGGTGGTGGCCGAGCGGGCCGCCGGCGACCCGTACTGGCAGGGGGCCCGCACCGGGCTGCTCGCCGCCGCGCTCGGCTCGGTGCTGCTGGCCCTGGTCGGCCTGATCGTCGACGTCTGGGCGACCGCCCGGCACCGGCTCGGGGAGTTCGCCGTGCTGCACACGCTCGGCGCCAGCCCTCGTCTGCTGGCCCGGGCGCTGCTGGCCGAGCAGACCTTCCTGGCCGGCATCGGCGTCGGGGTCGGCCTGTTGCTGGGCGCCGCGGTCGGCGCGACCATGGCCCCGCTGGTCATCCTCACGCCGTCCGCGGGGCGGCCGGTGCCCGAGGCGGCCTTCGTGCTGCCGTGGCTGCCCATCGGCCTGACCGCGCTCGGCCTGTTGCTGGCGGCACTCGCCTTCAGCGCGTTCATCGCCCTCGGCATCCGGCAGCGGGTGGCCGTGGCGCAGCTGCGGATCGGGGGAGACCGGTGACCGGGTGGAGCGTAGGGACGAGCAGGAGCGGAGACGGCACGTGCTGAGCGTCGGGGCGGTCGCCCGCCGGGTGCGGGCGTACGGCGGGCAGTTCCTGCTCCTCGCGGGGCTGACGCTGGTCGCCACGCTGGTGATCAGCGGCGTGCCCAGGATCGTCAACGATCACTCCCAGCAGGGCCTGCGGGCCCACCTGGGCGCCGTGCCGCCGCAGCAGCGGGACGTGACGTACTCGACGGGGCCGCTCCTCGCGAAGAGGGACGGCCATTCTCCGGTGGCCACGCGCCAGGGTGACCTGGCGACGTTGGAGGCCGGCATGCCGCCGGCCGTACGCGGGCTGGTCGAACAGCGGTGGTTCGCCGCGGACACCGCGGTCACCCGGCTGCGGGGCCCGGACCTGGCGGCGAAGAACCTCCTGGTGGACCTCGGTCTCCGTGCCGTGACCGGGATCGAGGAGGCCGGCACGCTGGTCGAGGGGCGCTGGCCGGCCCACGCGCCGAAGGACCAGCCGGTGCAGGTGGCGTTGGCCGCCGACGTCGCCGGCAAGCTGAACCTGCGGCTCGGCAGCCGGCTCACCCTCGCCGCGCCGGAGCCGCTCACCTCCGACTCCCCGCCCTCCACCCGGATCACCGTGGTCGGCCTCTTCCAGCCCCGTGACGCCACCGACGGGTTCTGGGACGGCCTCCCGCCGCTGTTGCGGATCGGCGAACCGGAGGGGGACGGCGAACCCTTCGTCATCGTCGGCGTCGTCGCCGGCGCCGCGCTGGACCGCCACGCCGCCGCCGGCTGGCCGGTGTCGTTCAGTTGGCGCTACCGCGTGGGTGCCGAGGGGATCGACGCCCGCGAGCTGGACCAGGTGATCGACGGCCTCCAGCAGATGACCCGGGAGGCGGCCGGCCGGGACGTCCTGCAGGGGCTGGACATCCCGCTGCGCGAGTTCGCGGCCGAGGTGGACAGCGCCCGGACGGTGCTCGGGGTGATCGCCGCAGGCGTGCTGGCCACGCTGGCCGGCCTTGTCGTGCTGGCCGCCGGGCTGCTGGTGCGCCGGCGCCGGGCGGAGTACGTCCTGCTGCGCGCCCGGGGCGGGTCGGCCACCGCGAACGCGGGCCGCAGCCTGGCCGAGGCGCTGCTGGTGGTGCCGCCCGCCGCCGCGCTGGGCTGGTTGCTCGGCGGTCTCGCCCCCGGGGCGCCCGGGAAGACCCTGTGGCTCGCCGTGGCCGCAACCGTCCTGGTGGCGTCGGCGCTGCCGGTGGCCACCCTCGCGGTGTCCACCGGCGGCTCCGGGCGGCGTGACCTGGTCCGGTCGCGCCCCACCGCGCGTCGGCTCACGGTGGAGGCGGGCCTGCTGGTCCTCGCGGGTCTCGCGGTCGTGCTGCTGCGCCGCCGCGGCCTCACCCCCGGGGAGGTCGACCCGTTGCTGGTCTCGGTCCCCGTGCTGCTGGCCGTCGCCGCGGCGGTGGTCGCGATGCGGGTGTACCCGTGGCCGCTGCGGCTGGTCAGCCGGCTCGCGGCCCGGGCCCGGGGCAGCGTCGCCTTCCTGGGCACCGCCCGGGCCGGCCGGTCCGTCGTCGCCGTACCGCTGGTGGTCGTCGTGCTGGCCATCGCGACGGCGGCGTTCTGCGCGGTGACGGCCGCCGGGATCGAGGCGAGCCGGGACCGGGCCGCCAGCCGGGCGGTCCCCGCCGACGCCCTGATCGTGGGGGAGCGGATCGCCCCCGACACGGGTGCCGAGCTGGAGCGGCTGCCGGGGGTCCGCGCCGCGAGCCCGGTGCTGCACGAGGCGGGCCAGCGCCTGTCGAAGGACGCGATCGGCACCGACGCCCGGCTCGGCGGGGTGACCGTGCTCATGGTCGACGGCCCCGCCCTGGCCCGGATGGTCGGGCAGGCCGGCGTCGACGTGACGGTGCCGGCGGCGCTGCGCACCCCCGCCGGGGGAACCGGTCCGCTGCCCGCGGTCGTGTCTCCGACGGTCGCCGCCGAGCTGGCCGCCGCCGGCCTGGCCGGCTCCGCCTTCGTCAGCGCCCAGGGCCAGCGGTACGAGTTCCGGGTCGCCGAGCAGGTCGAGGACTTCCCGCTGCTCCGCGCGGACAGCAGCCGCTTCGTCGTGCTGCCCTGGCAGGCGCTGCCCCGCCGCGACTACGCCGCCGTGCCGACCAGCTTCCTGGTCGTCGGCGACGGGCTGGACGCCGAGGCGCTGCGCCGGGCCGGCGACGCGGGGCAGTCCCGCTTCCAGACGGGCGGAACCGTCACCGGCGGGGAGCGCCCGCGCGGCGTGGAGGTGCTGACCTTCGCGGACACCCGCCGGCAGGTCGGCGAGGGCGGTGCGAACGGGGTGCTCGCCTTCGGGTTCGTCGCTGGCGCGGCCGGGGGTACGGCGTTCGGCCTGCTCGCGATCGCCTTCACGGTGCTCGCCGGCGCCCGGGAGCGGGGTCAGGTGCTGTCCCGGCTGCGTACCCTCGGCCTGTCCCGGCGCCAGTGGCGCGGGCTGCTGCTGGTGGAACTCGCCCCGTTGGTGGGCGTCTCGGTGGTGACCGGCGCGCTGGTCGGCACGGTGCTGCCGCTGCTGCTCACCCCCGTGCTCGGGCTGTCCGCCTTCACCGACGGTGTGGCGGTCCGGGTGGCGTTCGAGCCCGGGCTGGCGGCGGGGGTCGTCGCGCTCGGGGCGGTCGCCCTCGGCTTCGCGGTCGCCGTCGAGGCCCTGAACAACCGCCGGATGCGCCTCGGCGAGGTGCTCCGGCTCGGAGAGGAGAGCTGACATGACCGCTACCGCGGAGACCACCGCCGTGCCGGACCTGGCCGCCCTGCAGAAGCGGGCTGCCGAGCGTGCGGCGGAGCGGGCCGGTGGCCGGGACCGGTTGCGCGGGCACCTCGTCTGCGACGGGCTGGTCCGGATCTTCAAGACCGAGGGGGTGGAGGTGGTCGCGTTGCAGGGGCTCGACCTGGTCATCGACCGGGGCGAGTTGGTGGCGATCGTGGGTGCCTCCGGTTCCGGCAAGTCGACGCTGCTGAACATCCTCTCCGGGCTGGACACCCCCACCGCCGGGATCGCCCGGGTCGGCGACTACGACCTGCTCAACCTCTCCAACCGGCGGCGGCTGAGCTACCGCCGGAAGATGGTCGGGTTCGTCTGGCAGCAGACCAGCCGCAACCTGCTGCCGTACCTGACCGCGCTGGAGAACGTCGAGCTGCCGATGCGGCTCGCCGGGCGGCGCGGCGGCCGGCGGGCCCATCGCGAGCGGGCCCGGGAACTGCTCGACCTGGTCGGCGTGGGCTACTGCGCCGACCGGCGGCCCGGGCAGCTCAGCGGTGGCGAGCAGCAGCGGTGCGCGGTCGCGGTGGCGGTGGCCAACGACCCCGAGGTGCTCTTCGCCGACGAGCCGACCGGTGAGCTGGACGAGGCGACCGGGGCCGACGTCTTCGGGGCGCTGCGCACCATCAACGCCGAACTCGGCGTCACCATCGTGGTGGTCACCCACGACCATGCCGTGGCCACCCAGGTCCGCCGGACAGTCGCGATCCGCGACGGCCGGACCGCCTCCGAGGTACGCCGTACCGCGCGCGTCGGCGAGGACGGCAGCACCGAGCTGGTCAGCGAGGAGTACGCCGTGCTCGACCGCAGCGGCCGGATGCAACTGCCGGCGCAGTTCGTGGACGCGCTGTCGCTGCGCGACCGGGTGCGGCTCAACCTGGAGCCGGACCACGTCCAGGTGCGGCCGGGCGACCGGGCATCCGACGAGCCGGAGGCGACGCGATGAGTGGGCGGGGAATCAGCCGGTACCGCGCGGTCGAGGCGGTCGACCGCGCCGAACACGACGGGACGGGACGATGAGCGAGCGGGACGCGGTGCGGGACGGGCGGTCCCCCGAAGCGGCGGCGGGTGCACCCCTTGCCGGCGGGGCGGCGGCCGGTGTCGCGGTCACCGACGAGGTGGTCCGGGTGACGGGAATCAGCCGTACGTTCGGTCGCGGCGAGCACGCCGTGCACGCCGTACGGGATGTCTCGTTCGTGGCGGGTCGGGGCGAGCTGGTCGCCGTACGCGGCCGCTCGGGGGCGGGCAAGACCACCCTGCTGAACCTGGTGGGCGGGCTGGACCGGCCCGACTCCGGTCAGGTGGTGGTGGCCGGGCGCGAGGTGACCGGCGTCGGCGAACGGGAGCTGCTGGAACTGCGGCGCGGAACGATCGGTTTCGTCTTCCAGACCTTCGGGCTGGTGCCGATCCTGTCCGCCGCCGAGAACGTCGGGGTGCCGCTGCGGCTGGCGCGGGTCCCGGCGGCCCAGCGGGAGGAGCAGGTGGCGATGCTGCTGGAGCTGGTCGGCCTCGGCGCGCACGCCGCCCAACGGCCGTACGAGCTCTCGGGCGGCCAGCAGCAGCGGGTGGCGGTGGCGCGGGCCCTGGCCAACGAGCCGGACCTGCTGATCGCCGACGAGCCCACCGGTCAGCTCGACTCCGAGACCGGCCGGTCGATCATGGACCTGCTCCGGGCAGTCGTGCACGCCCGCGGCATGACCGCCCTGGTCGCCACCCACGACTCCGCCCTGATCGACCTCGCCGACCGCGTCCTGACCCTCCGCGACGGCCACCTGATCCCCTAACCACCCAGCTGCCTCCCCTCGCCCCCCTCCCTCCCCGCCCGCCCTCCCCGCCCCGGCCCGGCCCGTCGATCTTGCACTTGATGCCCCGGCGAAAGGCGCATAGCGCCCAAAGTGGGGGCGCCAAGTGCAAGATCGACGAGGCGGGGGTGGGGTGAGGGGGCGGGGTGGGGTGGGGCAGGGCGGGGAGGAGGGTCAGAGGGGTGGGTCAGAGGGGGAGTTTCATGCCCTCGTGGGTGGGGGTGAAGCCGAGGCTCAGGTAGAAGCGGTGGGCGTCGTGGCGGGTCTTGTCGGTGGTGAGCTGGGACAGGGCGCAGCCACGCTGCCTCGCCTGGTCTACGGCCCACGTGATCATCTTTCGGCCGAGCCCTTGCCCCCGTAGGTCGGAGCGCACCCGTACCGCCTCGATCAGTTGCCGCTGCGCGCCGTGCCGGCCCAGGCCGGGGATGTAGGTGAGCTGCATGCAGCCGAGCAGCTCGCCGTCCGCGTCGGCCACGATCAGCTCGTTGCGTGGGTCGGCGTCGATGTCGGCGAACGCCTTCTCGTACGCGGCGTCGACCTCGGTGAAGTCGCGGTTCCTGCCGAGCACGTCGTCGGCGAGCAGCGCGAGCACGCCGGGCAGGTCGGCCCGGACGGCCGCGCGGAAGATCACGTCGCTCATGCCGTCAGCGTGGCACAGAGAGCAGGCCCGATGGGGGGTGGGCAGGACCCGTCGGTGGGGGCACCATGACTTCCCATGGACGTCCTGCTGCTGCCGTTCAAGTGGATCTATCGAGGGCTGGTCTGGTTCGCCAACTCACCCCGGACGTTGATCATCTCCTACCTGCTGATGATCGTGGTGGCCGGCGTCATCTACGGCCACGTGGAGAACCGCAGCGCGGCCGACGCGGTCTGGTGGGCCGTCGTGACCGCCTCCACCGTCGGTTACGGCGACATCTCCCCGGTGAGCTGGCAGGGGCGTACGCTCGCCGCGCTGCTGATCTCGACCATGGTGCTGCTGGTCATCCCGTTGATCACCGCGCACTTCGCCAGCCAGCTCATCGTCGACGACGACGCCTTCGAGCACGAGGAGCAGGAGCAGCTCAAGGCCGACGTGCGCCGGATGCGGGCACTGCTGGAGGAGATCGCCGCCCGGCAGGGCATCGACCTGCCCGACCTGCCACCGGAGCGGCCGGTCAGCGGGCCGGGCGCGCCGGTCAGCGGGCCGGGCAGCGCAGCCCCTCCCTGGGCACGGTCAGGTCGATCAGATAGGCGTCGACGGCCTCGGTGATGCAGGAGGTCTGCGGGTAGGCGGTGTGCCCCTCGCCCTCCCAGGTGAGCACCCGGCCCACGCCCAGCATCGCGGCCAGCGTGCCCGTCTGCTCGTACGGCGTCGCGGGGTCGCCGGTGGTGCCCACCACCAGGATCGGCGGCGCCCCGTCGGCCCGGCCCGTCGGGTACGGGTCGCGCCCACCGGGCCACTCGGTGCAGGACAGCAGGCCGACGGCCAGGGCCGGCCCGAACAGCGGATACTTCGCCCGCCACTGCGACTGGAGTTGGCGGATCCGCTCCCGGCTCGGCTTCTCCTCCTCGTCGGCGCAGTTGACCGCCAGGTTGGCGTCGAACATGTTCGAGTAGTGCCCGTCGGCGTCCCGGTCGGCGTAGGCGTCGGCGAGGCGGAACACGTCCTCCGGATCGCCGCCCTCCAGCTTGTCGATGGCCCGGGCCAGCTCCTGCCACCCCGACTCCGTGTAGAGCGACGAGATGATCGCGTAGAAGACCCAGCCGGCGGTGGCCTCCCGGTCGTCGTCCCCACGCACCGGCGACACCCGGGCCTTGTCGATCGCCGAGGTGACCGCGGCCCGGGCGTCGGGCGCGATCGGGCAGCGCCCCGCGTTCGCCGCGCACCACGTGGTGAAGTTGCCGAAGGCCCGCTCGAAGCCCTTGGCCTGGCTCTCCGAGCCGGCGATCAGGCCCTGCCGCGGGTCGACCGCGCCGTCGAGCACGAGCGCTCGCACCCGCTGCGGATAGAGCTGGGCGTAGGTGGCGCCGAGCAGGGTGCCGTAGGAGTAGCCGAGGTAGGTCAACTTCTCGTCGCCGACGGCGGCCCGGACCGCGTCCATGTCCCGGGCGGCCTGCTCGGTGCCGTAGAGGGGCAACTGGTCGCCGTAGCGGTCGCCGCAGCCCCGCCCGATCCGCTCGGACAGCGCGACGAACGCGTCGAACGCCTCCTGGCTCTCCGGGTCTGGGTCGGAGCCGAAGCTGGCGTCCAGGTCGGCGTCCGGGATGCACTTGACCGGGCTGGAGCGGGACACCCCGCGCGGGTCGAAGCCGACGATGTCGAACCGGTCGGTGACCGAGGCGGGCAGGCCGCCGAACGCCGGGCCGAAGGAGAGGTAGACGGCCGTGTCCACGCCGGAGCCGCCAGGCCCGCCCGGATTGAGCACCAGCGAGCCGATCCGGTCGCGCTGCTGGGTCGACCGGGCCCGCAGCAGCGCGATCTCGAAGGTCTGCCCGGCGCCCGGGCCGGCGGTGGCCCCGTTGCCCGTGCCCCAGTCGCGCGGCACCTTGATCCGGGCGCACTCGTAGCGCATGTTGGGTGCGCCCCGCCCGACCAGTTCCTCGGCCACCTCGGGGCAGGCCCGCCAGGTGGGGGCCGTGCCGACGGCGGCGGCCTTGCCCGCGCCGTCCGTCCGGGGCGCGATCGCCGGAAGGGTGCAGCCGGCGGCCACCAGCGCGGCGGCGGCCAGGCCGGCTACGGTGAGCCGGAACCGGCGGATCCGGTCGGGAGTGCGGGTCACGAGCGAGCCTCCGTGATCGAGTCGACGGCCAGGCTACGCCGGGCCCGCGGCGGACCCCAGGGTCACCGTCGGGTCGCCACGCAGCACCTGGTCCACATCGAACCGTACGGGCCGGTCGAGCTGGTCGTAGCGGCAGGATTGCGGTTCGCGGTCGGGCCGCCAGCGGACGAACCGGGCGGTGTGCCGGAACCGGTCGCCCTCCATGGCGTCGTAGCCGACCTCGACCACCAGCTCGGGGCGCAGCGGCTCCCACTCGAGGTTGCGGGTGCCCGTCCAGCGGCTCACCCCGCCCGGGAGGCGCTGGCCGCGCTCGTGGTCGCCGTGCACCCACGGGTGCTCGTCGCCGACGTCCCGGTAGGGCGCCAGCTCCTCCAGCAGCTCCGCGCGGCGGGCCATGGTGAACGAGGCGCTCACCCCGACGTGGTGCAGGACGCCGTCGTCGTCGTAGAGGCCGAGCAGGAGCGAGCCGACGACGGGGCCGGACTTGTGCCACCGGAAGCCGGCCACCACCACGTCGGCGGTGCGGGCGTGCTTGACCTTTAACATGAGCCGCTTGCCCGGCTCGTAGGGCAGGTCGGCCGGCTTGGCGATCAGGCCGTCCAGGCCGGCGCCCTCGAAGACGTCGAACCAGCGGTGCGCGGTGTCGACGTCGGTGGTGACCTGGGTGACGTGCACCGGCGGGCGGACCTTGGCAAGCGCCGACTCCAGCCGGGCCCGACGCCGGGGATAGGGCTGGTCGAGCAGCGTCTCGTCGTCGAGGGCGAGCAGGTCGAAGGCGACGAAGTCGGCCGGCGTGGTCTCGGCCAGCAGCGCGACCCGGGACGCGGCCGGGTGGATGCGCTGGGCGAGCAGCTCGAAGTCGAGCCGGGGCTGCCCGCCCGGGCCGTCGCGCCGGATCACGATCAGCTCGCCGTCGACCGCGCATCGCTCGGGCAGCTGGCGGCGGGCCTGCTCGACCACCTCGGGGAAGTAGCGGGTCATCGACTTGCCGCCACGGCTGGCCAGCTCCACCTCGTCGCCGTCGCGGAACACGATGCAGCGGAAGCCGTCCCACTTCGGCTCGTAGGTCATCCCGGACGCGGTGGGGATCCGCGGGACGCTCTTGGCCAGCATCGGCTCGACGGGCGGACTGATCGGCAGGTTCACGGCGACCAGTCAACCAGACAGCACCGACAGTGGTGAGACAGATCACGGCCGGTAGGCGGGCGGCGTGTCCGCCCGCGCGTCGCTCGTGCCCGGCCGGGCGGATCGGAAAATCGCAGGTCAGAGCTACTTTCGCGGGATGTCGGAGTGGGTCTGCGGGTGCTGCGGGCGGTGGCGGGTGAGCGTCGAGATGATCAAGGGCCGGCACCGGTACCGGCTCGTGCGCCGGTACCCGAGCCGGTTCGGCGGCGGCAAGGACGTGCTCGGCGAGGTCGGCACCGTGGCGGAGCTGGAGGAGTTGCTGCGCCGGCGTACCCCCCTCGGGCTGGCCGACCTGCGCGAGGCCGCCTGACCGGCGGCGGGGCGACCCCGACGGCGGCGGCGGGCCGGGCCCCGGACGCCGCCGTCACCATCGGCGGGGCAACATCGTCGGAACGGACGGTGGCGGCGGGCGCCGCCCGGGGAGGAGTCACGATGCGGTTCGAGGCCGGTACGGAGGTGGCCGCCGGGGCCGGACGGGTCTGGGCGGTGCTGGTCGACGTCGAGCGGTGGCCCGAGTGGACGCCCTCGGTGCGCCGGGCGGTACGCGGGGAACCGGGGCCGCTCGCGGTGGGCGCCACGGCCCGGCTGGAACAGCCGAAGCTGCGACCGGCGGTGTGGCGGTGCACCGAGCTGACCGAGGGGGAGTCGTTCTCCTGGGTCTCGCGCGCCCCCGGGGTGACCTCACTCGGCGAGCACCGGGTGCTGCCGCTGCCCGACGGGCGCAGCCGGGTCGAGCTGGTGCTGACGCAGTCCGGGCCGCTGGCCGGGCCCGTTGGCTGGCTCTACGGCGACCTGACGCGCCGCTACCTGCGGATGGAGGCCGACGGGCTCAGGCGTCGCTGCGAGCGGGACTGACCACCGCCTTCTCCAGCAGGGCGAGCCGGATGCCGTTCGGGTCCGGCCGGTGCCCGACCACCCGGTAGCCGTGCCGGTGGTACAACCGCAGGTTCTGCTCGCTGTCGGCGCCGGTGAAGAGGGCGAAGCGGCGGACGTGGGCGGCGCAGGCCGCCTCCACCGCGCGCAGCAGCCGCCCGCCGACGCCCCGGCCCTGCTGGTCGGGGGCGACGGAGAGCCGGCCGACGTGTGCGGTGTCGCCGTCGGCGTGCGCCCGGACGGAACCGACCAGCCGCTGGCCGAGCCGGGCGGCGAGCACCGTCGCCGGGCCGGCCAGCGCGGCCCGCACCTCCTCCAGGGTCTCGGTCAGCGGGGGCAGGAACGGGTCGGCGTAGCGCTGTGCCTCGGTGAGGTACGCGGCGCGCTGCACGGTGAGGATCTCGCCGGCGTCCGTGACGTCGGCGGGAGCGATGCGCGGCTCGGTGGTCACGCCGACAGCCAACCACAGCCGCCGGGGCGGACCGCCCGCCCGTAGGCTGGCGGCGTCCCGTCGAACCATGGGGGTACGCCGTGCCGGCACCGACCTATCCGCACGTCGGCGCCACCGAGACCGGCGAGCTGCCGCCCGGCTGGCGGCACGTGCGGCACCGGGTCCGGCTGCCCGACTCGTGCTTCCCGGCGGCCGGCGCGGCGATCCTCGGCTGGCGCCTGCACCGGGCGGCCGGCATCCGGATCGACGCCGACGCCGACCGGGCCGCGCCCGGCGTGCGGGTGGTCTCCCGGCTGGGCGTCGGCCCGCTGCGGCTGGCCGCGCCCTGCGAGGTGGTCTGGGCCGTCGACGACGGGCGGCGGGCTGGCTTCGGGTACGGCACGCTGCCCGGGCACCCGGCGCGCGGCGAGGAGGCGTTCGTGGTCAGCCGCGACGCCGCCGACCGGATCTGGTTCGAGGTGGTCGCGTTCAGCCGGCCGGCCGGCTGGCTCATGCGCGCGGCCGGGCCCGCCGGTCGCGCCTTCCAGCACGCGTACGCGTGGTGGCTCGGCCGCACCCTGCGCCGCCTCTGCGCCCGCCCCTGACCGGGCCCCGGCTGCCGGCTCAGAAGCGGGCGAAGGAGCGCAGTGGCATCCGGGGGCCGTACCTCGGCGCCTGGACCCCGCCGGCCGCGAGCAGCACGCAGACCCGCCCCCGGTGCCCCCGGAACGGCTCCAGCAGGGCCAGCATCCGGGCGTCGTCGCCACGCGGCTCCCCCGCCAGGGCCCAGGCCACCGTGTTCGGCACGTGGAAGTCGCCGACGCTGACCGCGTCCGGGTCGCCGTACGCGATCCGGACCACCTCCGCGGCGGTCCACGGCCCGATGCCGGCGATGGCGGTGAGCCGGCGGGTCGCCTCGGCGGAGTCCGCGCAGCGCTCCAACCGGTCGGCGACGGCGGCGGCCCGGCGCAGCGTCTCGGCCCGCCGCTGCTCCACGCCGAACGGGTGGAACACCCAGTACGGGGTGGCGGCCACCGCCGCCGGATCCGGTGGCAGCAGCAGCCGCGCCGGCCCGGGCGCCGCCTCCGCGAAGTGCCGCACCGTCGCCGCGTACGCCCGGTACGCCTCCTTGCCGGTCACCTTCTGCTCGAACACGGCCCGCAACAGCCGGGGGAAGACCTGGCCGGTGGCGGGCATCCGCAGCCCCCGGTGCTGGGCTGCGAGCCGTGCCACCACGGGGTGACCGGAGGCGAGGGCGACGAACCCGGCGAGGTCGTCGCGGAGCCCGGCGACCGCGTCCGCCCGCGCCACCACCCAGCCGGCGCCCGGGCCGTAGCCCTCGGCGAGCAGGTCCGTGCCGACCGGCCGCAGGGCGAGGGTGGCCGGCCCGTCCGGGGTGCGGGTGGCCCACCAGAAGACGCCCGCGGCGACGCGCGCGCATGGGTCGTACGGGCTGAAGGTCAGGGCCTGGACCGACGCGGCCAGCCGGTACCCGGCCGGCGGGCGCAGCACCCGACGCGCGGTCGGCTCGGTCCCGGTCACCCGCACATGCTGCCACGACCCGCCCCGCTGACCGCCGCCACCCGCCCGGCGGCACCCCGGCGCGTGCGTCGCCCTCCCCGCGTCGCCCTCCCCGCGTCGATCTTGCAGTTCCTGCCCGCCCAGAGCGCACAAAAGCCGCACATCAGGGGCCGAAAGTGCAAGATCGCGGGCCGGTGGAGGCGGCGGGGCAGGGCGGTGAGGGCGGGCCGGGCGGGTCAGCGGGCGGGGGTGGGTCAGCGGCGCACGGAGAAGATCCCGGGTGGCGGCGGGGTCGAATCGGTGGCGTCGGCGTCGTGGACCACCGGGGTGCCGCCCGCGAAGCGGTCGAGTTCCTCGCCGGCCAGCACCCGGCCGGGGAACCAGTCCCCGGCGGCGCGCCGGCTCAGCTCCGGCACCGGCGGCTCGACCCGGCCCGCCACCAGCACCAGGTTGCCGTAGCGCCGCCCCCGCAGCACGGCCGCGTCGCCGACCAGGCAGGCCCGGGGCAGCACCGACCGGACCGTGCTGACCTGCCCCCGCGCGTGGCGCAGCGGCGGACCGTCGGCGACGTTCGCCAGGTGGAAACCGGCGGGCCGCAGCACCCGGGCCACCTCGGCGGCGTACTCCACCGAGGTGAGGTGGGCCGGGGTGCGCGCGCCGGCGAAGACGTCCGCGACCACCACGTCGTAGCTGGCGTCCCGGCTGGCCGCCAGCACGGCACGGGCGTCGCCCACCCGTACCTTGAGGCGGGGATCCGCGGGCCAGGGCAGGGCGCGCCGGACCAGCTCCACCAGCGCGCCGTCCAGCTCGACCACCCGCTGGGTGGAGCCGGGGCGGGTGGCCGACACGTAGCGGGGCAGGGTCAGCGCCCCGCCGCCGAGGTGCAGCACCCGCAGCGGCGCGCCGGGCGGGGCCACCAGGTCGATCGCGGCGGCCAGCCGCCGGACGTACTCGAACTCCAGGTGGGTGGGGTCGGCCAGGTCCACGTGGGACTGCGGGGCGCTGTCCAGCAGCAGCGTCCAGGAGCCCGGCCGGTCCGGATCCGGCACCAGCTCGGCCCGACCCGTGTCCACCGGCGCGGCCACCGTGTCGGCCGCCCGCCTGCGCCCCATCAGCGCCGCGCCCGGGCGGCGGCGGTGAGCACCCGGTGCAGCAGGCGCGCGTCGCCGAGCAGCGCCCGCAGCCGGCGCTCCAGGCCGGCGATCGGGATGAGGTTCTGTGGTGCCCGCGGATCCTTGTAGGGGGTGGAGGCGAACCGGGGCAGCGTGACCAGCGACAGGTCGGCCAGGCCCACCGCCTCGTCGATGCTCAGCTCGGCGGAGCACTCCATCCGGACGATGCCCGCCCACGGGGCGCCGACGGCCACCGGCAGCCGCAGATACCACGACCAGCCGCCCCAGGCGGTGCCGAGCTTGAACACCGGGGAGCGCTCCCCGGCCGCCAGGGCGGTGACCACGGCGGTCAGCCGGGCGTCCAGATATTGGCTGTGCTGCGTCTTGATGTAGCCGAGGGTGCGCGGCAGTTGCCGCCGGTTGCGCAGCGGGCCGTCGACCACCAGCAGGTCGCCGTCCGTGCGCGCCGCCCCGGAGACCTCCACCTCCAGTGCGGTCAGCGGGCCCTGCACCGCGGCCGGGAGCTTGTTCAGCTCGCCCGTGCCGCTGACCCGGTGCACCGGGTAGCGGACGCTGCCGGCCACCACGTCCACCGCCGACGGGCTCGCGGTGAACAGCCCCCGGCCGACCCGCGCGCCGGCCAGCTGCGCCGCGCCACGTTCCAGGTCGCAGCGCACCACCCCGGCGGCGTACGACGCGGCCAGGCCGGGGAAGGAGGTGCCGTCGTCCTCCGCCGTCCAGACGCTCGCGTCGATCCGGCGTACCCCGTCGACGAGCAGCACCACGGCGGGGGAGCGGACCCCGGCGCGCGGCCCGATGGCCCGCCAGTCCACGGCCGGCAACTCGGCGTCCGCGTCGACCTGGGCGCTGCTCGGCGCGGCGGGACCGCCCCCGGAGGCCTCGAACGACGCGCCGTACGCCGGATCCCATCCGTCGACGAAGAACCGGGGACTGGTCACCGCAGCGAACCTTCCGTCGCGGACACCGTCGGCCCACCGCCGGGCCGGCCCACCGGGGCGGCGCGGCGGGCCCCGGTCACCGGCCGGTCCGTTCGACGCGGGCCGACCGGGCGTCCTTGCTGACCTCGAAGCGGACCGGGATGCGCTCGGCCAGGGCCGGCACGTGGGTGACCACCCCGACCATCCGGTCGCCCCGGGCGGCCAGATTCTCCAGGGTGGCGGCCACCGTGTCGAGGGTGGCCGCGTCGAGGGTGCCGAAACCCTCGTCCAGCACGATCGACTCCAGGCTCGCCGCGGTGGTCGACAACCCGGCGAGCTGTTCGGACAGGGCCAGCGCCAGCGCCAGCGACGCCTGGAAGGTCTCGCCGCCGGAGAGGGTGCGCACGCCCCGGCGCAGCCCCGCGTCGTGGTGGTCGACCACGAAGAACTCGCCCTTGTCGTGCACCAGGTCGTACTGCCCGCCCGACAACTCGCGCAGGATGCCGGAGGCGCCGTCGACCAGCAGGTCCAACGCCTCGGCCAGCAGCCACCGCTCGAAGTTGTTGGCCCGCAGGTGCCCCGCGAGGGCCCGGGCAACCCGTGCCTCGTGCTCGTAACCGGAGCGCTGCTCACGCAGCCCGCCGGCCTGTTCCCGGCGCCGCTCCAGCTCACGCAGCTCGGCCTCGGCCCGTTCCAGGGCGCGGTCGGTGGCGCGTACCGGGTCGTCGGTCGCCGGCAGGCCGGCGGCGGCGAGGACGGCCGCGATGCGCTCGCCGACCCCGGCGGCCACCGCCTCGGCCTCCGCCACCGCCGCGGCCCGCCCGGCCCGATCGGCCCGGCGGCGCTCCGCCTCCGCGGCTGCCCACCCGGTGAGGACGTCCCACGCGGCACCCAGGTCGTCCCGGTCGGCGGCCGGCGGACCGAACCGGGCCAGTCCGTCGCGGGCCGCGTCGAACGCCCGCCAGGTCGCCCGCAGCCGCTCCTCGGCGGCGTCGACCGCCGCCCGCGCCCGCCGGGCGGCGTCCCGACCGGCGCGCACCGCCGCCGCCGACTCCTCCAACGCCCTGCGCAGCCGCGCGTGGTCGTCCAGCTCGCGGCGCAGCACCGCCGGCTCGGCGGCCCCGGCCAACTGGCCGTCCAGCTCGGTCAGCCGGGCCTCCAGTTGGTCCTGCCGGGCCCGCGCCTGCAGCAGCGCCCGCTCCAGCTCCCGGGCCGCGGCGTCGCGCTTCTCCACCATGGACTGGGCCGCCGTGCTGGCGGCCCGCGCCGCCCGCCCCGCCGCCGTGGCGGCGGCCACCGCCGAGTCGGCCGGCACCGCCGGCACCGCCGGCACGGTCTGCTCGCAGACCGGGCAGGTCGCCCCGTCCCGCAGGTGCGCGCGCAGGGCGACCGCCTGGTCGGTCGCCTTCGCCTCCTCGTGGGCGCGGAAGGCGGCCTCCAGCTCCGCCTCGGCCCGCTTGGCCGCCGCCCGCGCCTGCGCCAGCGCGGCCACCGCCGCGCCGTGCTCGTCCTGTGCCACAGCGGTCGCCGCGCGGACCGCCTCGGCCTCGCCCGCCAGCTTCTCCCGGTCGGTGTACGCCCGCAGCAGCAGCCGCAGGGCGCTCTCGTTGCCGGCGGCGGCCAGCTCGCCGCGCAGCTTCTCCTCGCGTTCCTCGGCCAGCGACACCGCCGTCGTCGCCTCGTCCGCGCCGGCCCGCGCAGCGGCGACCGCCCGAGCCACCGCGGCCACCCCGTCCGGGGCGCGCACGGCGGTCAGCACACCCAGCTCGGCGTCGATGGCGGCCAGGGCCGCGCCCGCCTCCCGCGCCGCCGCACCGGCCGCCACCAGCTCCGGTACGGCGCTCGCCACCGCCTCGGCCAGCTCCCGCATCCGGTCGACCTGCCCGGTGGCCGCCGCCAGCGCCTCGTCGTCGACGTCGGTGAGCCCGGCCAGCGCCTGGTCGACCGCCTCCAGTTTGGCCTCGGCCTGCGCGGCCCGCGCGGTCGCCCGCTTCTGCACCTCCTCGTAGACCCCGAGGCCGAGCAGGTTGACCAGGATCTGCTGCCGGGTGGCCGGCTTGGCGTGCAGGAAGTCCGCGAACTGCCCCTGCGGCAGCACCACGCAGCTGGTGAACTGCTCGTACGGCAGCCCGACCGCCTCCAGCACCGCCTGCTCCATCTCGGCGGGGGTGCCGGCGACCACCTCGCCGAGGTCGTCGGGGCTGAGCCCGGTGTCGAGCTTGGTCACGTCGAAGCCGGCCGGCATGAGTTGCAGCCCGGCGTTGGCCGTCTTCACGTTGCCCCGGCCGTCCCGGCGCACCACCCGGGTCGCCACGTAGCGGGAACCCGCGGACTCGAAGACCAGCCGGACCCGCGCCTCGGTGGCCGACGGCGCCAGGGCGTTCGCCAGGCCCCGCGCCCCGCCCCAGCGGGGCACCGTGCCGTAGAGGGCGAAGCAGATGGCGTCCAGCACTGTCGACTTGCCGGAACCGGTCGGCCCCACCAGCGCGAAGAAGTCGGCGTCGGTGAAGTCGATGGTGGTCTCGTCCCGGAAGACGGTGAAGCCCGCCAGGTCCATCCGCATCGGCCGCATCAGTGGTCGACCTCCTCGAAGAGCTCGTCGAAGAGCTCCCGCACGCCGTCGTCGGTGTGCCCCCGGCTGTCCAGGTAGTCGGCGAAGAGCTGCCGGGGCGAGCGGCCCGCCCGCTGCGCCATCCGGGCGCCGCTGCCGGGGCGGGGCACCA
Organism: Micromonospora sp. NPDC047074; assembly: GCF_040643815.1. Classification (NCBI taxonomy): domain Bacteria; kingdom Bacillati; phylum Actinomycetota; class Actinomycetes; order Micromonosporales; family Micromonosporaceae; genus Micromonospora; species Micromonospora sp. NPDC047074. Next base: position 267,876 of record NZ_JBEYVB010000005.1, on the reverse strand, counting down.
GCTCCGGGTCGATCCGGATCTCCAGGGCCTGCGGGAGCAGCTCCTGCACCTCCTCGCGCAGCCCGGCGCGTGGCTGTTCCCGGACGAACACCCGCAGCCAGGCGTCCGGCACGTCCATCTCGGCGAGCTGGGCCAGGGTGCCCCGGACCGTGCGCAGCGCCGTCGCGGCGGTCACCGGCACCTCGCGCACCTGCGCCGCCGTGGTCGCCGTGACCTCGACGACGGTCACCGACGGCACGTTCTCCTGCTCGCCGAAGTCGACCGCGAGCGGGCTGCCGCTGTAGCGGATCGGGCAGGGGCCCTGCACCCGCTGCGAACGGTGCAGGTGACCCAGCGCCACGTAGTGCGCCGTGCCCGGGAATACCGTCGCCGGCACCGCGTAGCCCAGCACGGTGTGCGCGTCCCGCTCGCCGCCGCCGGTGGTCGCGCCCACCACGGTCAGGTGGGCGGTGACCAGGTGCACCCGGTCGGGCTCGGTGAAGCTCTCGGTCAACCGGCCCAGCACCCGGCCCAGGTGGTCGGCGTAGGTCTGGGTGGCCTCGGCGGCCGTCAGCTCGTACATCTCCACCGCGCGGATGGCGTACCGCTGGGACAGGAACGGCAACGCGGCCAGCCGCCACCGCTCCCCACCGGCGGTGGTGCCGTCGATCACGTGCTCGTCCGGGTTTTCCCGGACCCCGCCCCGCAGCGTGATCCCGGCGGCCTCGGCCCAGGGCCGCAGCGCGTCGAGGGCCTGGCCGTTGTCGTGGTTGCCGCCGATGGCGACCACGTCGGCGCCGGTGCGGCGCAGCGCCGTCAGGGCCCGGGTGACCAGTCGGGTCGCCTCCGGTGTCGGCGCGGCGGTGTCGTAGAGGTCACCGGCGACGATGACCAGGTCGGGTGCCTCGGCGCGGGCGACGTCGATCACCCCGGCCAGGACCCGCTTGTGCTCCTCGGCCCGCGACTGCCCCTTGAGGACCTTGCCGACGTGCCAGTCGGAGGTGTGCAGGATCTTCACGGGTCTCCTAGAACGGGATGTCGTCGTCGGTGCCGCCGCCGGAGCCGACCACCGCGAACGGGTCGGCGGACTGGGTGATCGACCGGAGCGTCTCGGACGGGGCGCGGCCGGCCTCGGAGACCCGGGTCGCCCAGGCCGGGAACGGGAACTCCAGGCAGAGCGGCACCGGGATGTCGGGCTGGTTGACGAACATCGTGCCCGGCTTGGCCAGCAGCGCGCGTTGCCGCTGGGCGGGCGGCAGGAAGCCGTACTCCGGGCGGGACGCCTCGGCCGGGTCGAGCCGGCCGACCACCCGGATCGCCGAGTTGGTGACGATCCGCCGCTCCACCTCGCTCGCCGTCTGCTGGGCGCCGACCAGGATCACGCCGAGCGAGCGGCCCCGCTCGGCGATGTCGAGCAGCACCTCCTTGATGGGCGAGGAGCCCTCCCGGGGCGCGTACTTGTTCAGCTCGTCGAGCACCACGAACAGCAGCGGCTTGGCGGTGCCGGCCTTCTCCTTGCGCTCGAACTCGCTCTTCAGCGTCACGCCGACCACGAACCGTTGTGCGCGGTCCGGCAGGTTGTGCAGGTCGACCACGGTGACCTGGGCGCTCTCGGCGGTGTTGATCGAGTGTGGGCGGCGGGTGGCCAGGTCGCCCCGGATCAGCCGGGACAGGTCCTTCTTGCTGCCGATCAGCCGGCGGGCGAACGCGTTGACCGTGCCGAGCCCGACCGCGCTGCCGGCCCAGTCGGAGCGGGTCTCGTCGTCGTTGAGCTGCTCGACGACATGGTCGACCAGGTCGGCGTAGGAGCCGAGCCGCACCCCGTCGATGCTCACCCCGCCGTCGGCGGGCTGGGCGTAGCGGGCCAGGTGGGCGGCGACGGAGTGCACCACCATCGTGTACTGCTGGCGTTCGTCGTCGGCGTCGGCGAACACGTAGGGCAGCAGGCGGTCGGCGCAGAACTCGCTCAGCGTCCAGTAGAAGCTGTCGACCCCGGTGAGCCGGCTGCTCACGTCCGGCGTGCCGGAGGAGTCGCCGACCCTGGGCGGGGCGTAGACCCGCACGTCCGGGAACGCGCCGGCGGCCAGGCCCAGCTTCGCGTACGCGGCGCGGGTGGCGTCGTCGAGCCGGGTGTTGGGATGGTCGAGGAAGAGCAGGTCCTCGCCCTTGACGTTGAAGATGAGCGCCTTGGCGTTGACCGCGTCGCCGCCGAGCACCCCGGAGCGGAAGACCGAGTAGAGCAGAAAGGTGGCGAAGCTCGTCTTCGTGGCGACCCCGGATATCCCGGAGATCGACACGTGGGCGCCCCGGCTGCCGTCGAGGAAGTCGGCGTTGAGGTAGACCGGCACCCCGTCGCGGCCCATGCCCATCGGGATGCGCCGCTCCATCCGGTCGAAGTGCAGCGCCCGGGCCCGGGCGTCGCCCTCCGCGCGGTGCACCACCGCGCCGGGCGACGGCGGGACGTAGAGCTCCGGGTCGACGCGGGTGGTGGTGATCTCGGCGGCCTCCTGCACCTGGGCGGGCAGGGTGCCGTCGGCGATGGCGAACACGTCGGAGTCGAACTGGGCTCCCTCGTGCCGGGCGCGCACCTGGGTGACCACCCCGGCGATCGTCACCGGCTCGCGGTCGGGCAGCTCCCGACGGGTCACCACGACGTCGTCGAGCTGGAGGTAGCTGTTGGGGGAGACCGCGGTCCAGAACTGCAGGGGAGTGGCGTCGGCGGTGCCCAGCACCCGGCCGACCTCCTCGCCCGGGCCGTCGAACCCGCCCTCGGTCATCCCGTCCTCACTCATCGAGCAACTCCGGTCGGCTGGTCGTCGCGGTCGGCACACACGCCCTGCATCCTGCCCGAGGTGTACGACAGGTTGCCACGCGACGCGGCGGACGCCACCCGCCATCGGTGGGCGTCAGCCGCTGTGTGCCCGTCCGAACACGGTCAGTCGCGCAAAACCGGACCGGACGTCGCCCTGAGTGCCGCCGTCACGCCCGCAGCCCCAAGATCGCGCTGTGCCGTGCAAATGGTGGCCTTCCAAGCTGGAGAGACCACTCTTTCCGCGAAGCAGCGCGATCTTGTGGGTGGGGGCGCGCGCGTCGGTGGGCAGGTGGGTGGGTGGAGGACAGGGGGTGGTCAGTCGCGGGCGTAGCGGAGCATGAGCACCCCGCCGGCGGCGAGGACGTGCCGCAGCGGCAGGTGGCGTACCTCGCTGGGCCCGCCGGCGGTGATCCGGCCCGGCCCGGCCCCGGCGAGCAGCGGGGCGACGGTGAGGCAGACCTCGTCGACGAGATCGGCGGCGGTGAGCGCGCCGAACAGCTGCGGCCCGCCCTCGCAGAGCACCTGGTCGAGTCCGCGCCGCCGCAGCTCGGCCAGGCCCGCCGCGAGGTCGACCCGGTCGTCGCCGCAGCGCACCACGTCGGCGACCTCGGTGAGGCCGGGCGGTGCCGTCGCGCCGGCCCGGGTGAGCACCACCGGCCGCACCGGCGCGTCGGCGAACGCGGCCTGGGCCGGGTCGAGGTCGAGCGCACCGGAGACGACGACCAGCGTCGGATACTCGGACAGGCCGTGTTCGCGGCGCCACGCCCGGCGCCGCTCGGTGAGGCGGACCGCGCGGTAGCCCTCGTGCCGCAGCGTGCCGGCGGCCACGAGCAGGGCGTCGCAGAGCATCCGCAGCAGTCCGAAGACCCGCTTGTCCGGCTCGCCGGAGAGCCCGGCGGAGTAGCCGTCCACGGAGACGGCGCCGTCGACGCTGGTCACGAAGTTCATCCGCAGGTGGGGGCGGTCGGGGCGACCGTAGAGCGCGGTGAGCGCGGCGTCGTCCATCGGTCGGGTGACCGGATTCGGCCAGAGTGCCGAAATCGGGCTTTCGGCGCTCATTCGCCGGCCGGACCGGTGACCGGAGGGGTGGGTCGGGGGGTACGGTGCTGGCAGTCGCACCAGTTCCGCCCCGGGCAGTCGTCGTGCCGCCTCGCCCGACACGCTCGGCAGATCATGCCCGCAGCCTATGCCGCGGAAGGATGGACAGCATGCCGCGTCAGATCTTCCAGCTGAAGATTTCCCTGGCCGGGGTCCGGCCGTCCGTCTGGCGCCGGGTGCTCGTCCCGGGCGGCTACACCCTGGACCGGCTGCACCGGGTGGTGCAGCACGGCATGGGCTGGCGGGACTGTCACCTGCACTCGTTCGAGATCGACGGCAGCCAGTACGGCGAGCCCGATCCCGACGGCGAGCTGGCCCTGCACGACGAGCTGGACGTCCGCCTCGACGCGGTGGTCGGCAAGGGCAGCCGTTTCCACTACACCTACGACTTCGGCGACTGGTGGGAGCACGACCTGGTGGTGGAGGACGCCTTCACCGCCGACCCGGACGAGCGCTACCCGTCCTGCCTGGACGGCGGGCGGGCGTGCCCGCCGGAGGGCGTCGGTGGCGCGGTCGGCTACCAGGCGCTGCTGGCCGCGCTGGCCGACCCGGGGCACCCCGAGCACCTGGAGCTGCGGGACTGGGTGGGCGAAAGCTTCGACCCGGCCGGCTTCGACGCCGCCCGCGTCAGCACGCTGCTGCGCCGCTTCTGCTGACGCCTGCGACGGTCGTCGCCCCGCCCTCTCCTGCTTCGCCCCCGCCCCGCCCGGCGCTGAACCGTTTCGGTCACGGCGCGACTGCGCCGTGCACCCAGGGTGCGCGGGTCGCCGCTCACCGTGCATGCCGTCGCCGGGTCTGTGTACTGAACCGTTTCGGTGGGCGGATTCCCAGGTGGCGGCGGTCGGCGCGGGGGCCCCGGCGACGCGATGTTCGGATGAAACACACTCGCGGTAACGATCTGGGAACGCTCCCATAGGCCTATTGACACTCCTGACACCCGCCGGCAATCTCATGGGAGCGCTCCCGCGAACGTGGCACGACTCACCCGCGCCCCGTCCGGTCGTCGACCGCCGGCCCGTCCGGCGCCGACGGCGCGCACCCCCCACCACACCCAAAATCCGCCTCACCACCGAAAGAGGGGTCAGGATGAGCCTCACCACGCGGCGTACCCGCATGGCGGCTGCCGCCCTGGCCGCGATCACCGCCATCGGCGGCCTCGCGGCCTGCGGCAACGACGACGACGCGCCCGCCGAGGGCGAGAAGCCCGCCAAGCTGGTCGTCGACACGTTCGGCGAGTTCGGCTACGACGAGATCGTCAAGCAGTACGAGAAGGACACCGGTATCAAGGTCGAGCTGCGGAAGGTCGCGCAGCTCGGCGAGTACCGGCCGAAGATCGTCCGGGCGCTGGCCACCGGCAAGGGCGCGGCCGACGTGGTGGCTCTCGAAGAGGGCATCCTCAACGAGTTCAAGGCCAACCCGGCCAACTGGGCCGACCTCGCCCCGCTGGTCTCCGACCACAGCAAGGACTACCTGCCCTGGAAGTGGGAGCTGGGCAAGGCGCCGGACGGCCGGCTGATCGGCCTGCCGACCGACGTCGGCAGCCTCGCCGTCTGCTACCGCCGGGACCTGTTCGAGGCGGCCAAGCTGCCGACCGAGCGGGACCAGGTGGCCGCCCTCTGGCCGGACTGGAACGCCTTCATCGAGACCGGCAAGAAGTACCGCACCGCCACCGGCAAGGGCCTGCTCGACTCGGTCACCACCGCCGCCAGCGCGGTGATGTTCCAGCAGGGCGGCGACCTGTTCTACGACAAGGACGACAACGTCATCGCCGACAAGAGCGCGGCGGTGAAGACCTCCTGGGACACCGCGGTCGCGATGGCCGACGCCAACATCACCGCCGAGACGGCCACCTGGTCGCCGGAGTGGTCGGCCGGCTTCAAGCAGGGCACCTTCGCGGCGACCTTCTGCCCGTCGTGGATGCTCGGCATCGTCGCGGACAACTCCGGTCCGGAGAACAAGGGCAAGTGGGACGTCGCCCCGGTGCCCGGCGGGGCCGGCAACTGGGGTGGCTCCTGGCTCGGCGTGCCGACCCAGAGCAAGTACCCGAAGGAGGCGGCGAAGCTCGCCGAGTACCTCACCAACGCGCAGAGCCAGGTGGCGGCGTTCAAGCTCAAGGGCCCGCTGCCGACCAACCTCGAGGCGCTGAAGAACCAGGAGTTCCTCGGCTACACCAACGAGTACTTCAACAACGCGCCGACCGGCAAGATCTTCGGTGACAGCGTCGCCAAGATCCAGCCGCTGCACCTCGGCCCGAAGCACCAGGCGGTGAAGGAGAACGCGTTCGAGCCGGCGCTGCGCTCGTACGAGCAGGGGCAGGCCACGAAGGACAAGGCCTGGGAGCAGTTCGCCAAGGACGCCAAGACGCAGGGCGCCTTCTGACCCACCTCGTCGCCAGGTGGCGTCCGGGTCGACACCCGGGCGCCACCGGCGCCGTCCCGCTCCGTACCCGGACGCCACCGGCGCCGTCCCGTTCCGCGTAACAGCGCCTGAGCGTCGGCGCGCGCCCGCGCCGACGCCGGGAAAGGACCCCGCATGAGCCTCTCGGCCACGACGGCGCCGCCGTCGCCCGCAGCACCGCCACCCCGCCCGCCGTCGCGGCGCCGGTCCCGGTCGCACTCGCTGACCCGCCTGGACCTGAAGTACTCGCCGTACCTGTACATCGCGCCGTTCTTCGTGGTCTTCGGCATCTTCGGGCTCTACCCGATGCTGCGGACCGCCTGGATGTCCCTGCACGACTGGAACCTGATCGGCGACCACACCTTCATCGGGTTCGACAACTACGTCGCCCTGGTCAAGGACGAGTACTTCTGGAACGCCACGCTCAACACCTTCGGCATCTTCCTGCTGTCGACCATCCCGCAGCTGCTGCTCGCCCTGTTCCTGGCGAACCTGCTCAACCGCACCTTCCTGCGCGCGCGCACGTTCTTCCGGCTGGCGATCTTCATGCCGAACGTGGTCTCGGTCGCCGCCGTCGCGATCGTCTTCGGCATGCTCTTCCAGCGCGACTTCGGCGTGGTCAACTGGCTGTTGAGCTTCGTCGGCATCGACGCGATCGACTGGGACGCCGAGCGCTGGAGCTCCTGGAGCGCCGTCGCCTCCATGGTCAACTGGCGGTGGACCGGCTACAACACCCTGATCCTGCTCGCGGGCATGCAGGCCATCCCGCGGGACCTGTACGAGGCGGCGGCGCTCGACGGCGCGAGCCAGTGGAAGCAGTTCTGGCGGATCACCCTGCCGATGCTCACGCCGACCTTCGTCTTCGTGGTGATCCTCTCCACGATCGGTGGCCTCCAGCTCTTCACCGAGCCGCTCGTCTTCGCCAACGGCAACATCATCGGCGGCGACCAGCGCGAGTTCCAGACCCTGGCGATGTACATGTACGAGCTGGGCATCGAGAACCTGAACACCGCCGGCTACGGCGCCGCGGTCGCCTGGGCGATGTTCCTGATGATCGCCCTCGTCTCGGGGATCAACTTCCTGCTCGTCCGCCGCACGGTGAAGTGAGGACCGCCCAGATGAACTCGGCATCCCGGCGCCTGTGGCGCACCAGCCCGCTGACCTACGTCGCGCTCGTCCTGGCGACGCTCTTCTCGATCTACCCGTTCTACTACATGGTGGTCATCGCCACCCGCAGCCTGGACTCGATCAACGACGTCCCGCCGCCGGTCACGCCGGCCGGGTCGTTCGGCGACAACTTCGGCCGCGTGCTCGACAACGAGGCGGCCAACTTCCTCACCGGCCTGCTCAACTCGGTGATCGTCTCCGGCATCGTGACGGTCTCCGTGGTGATCACCGGCTCGCTGGCCGGGTTCGCCTTCGCCAAGCTGCGCTTCCGGGGCCGCAACGCCCTGCTGCTCACGATCATCGTCACCATGATGATCCCGACGCAGCTCGGGCTCATCCCGCTCTGGGGCATGATCCAGGACCTGAACTGGTTCGACACCCTCTACGCGGTGACCGTGCCGTTCCTGGTCAGCGCGTTCGGCGTGTTCATGATGCGGCAGTACGCCACCCAGGCCATCTCCGACGAGCTGATCGAGGCGGGCCGGGTGGACGGGGCGAGCACCTTCCGGATCTACTGGAGCATCGTGCTGCCCGCGCTGCGCCCGGCCGCCGCCGTGCTCGGCCTGCTCACCTTCATGGAGACCTGGAACTCGTTCCTGTGGCCGTACGCGGTGCTCACCTCGGAGAACCCGACGCTCCAGGTCTCGCTGGCCTTCCTGTCGTACGCCTACTACACCGACTACTCCCAGGTGTTCGCGGCCACGGCGATCGGCACCCTACCGTTGGTGATCGTGTTCATCGTGTTCGGCCGCCAGATCGTGGGCGGCATCATGGAAGGCGCCGTCAAGTCGTGAGCAATCCCGCCCGTCCGCCCGCCGTCGGCGTCCTCGACGACCGCCCACCGCTGACCTTCCCGCCCGGCTTCCTCTGGGGCGCGGCCACCGCCGCGTACCAGATCGAGGGCGCGGCGGCCGAGGGCGGCCGGACCCCCTCGATCTGGGACACCTTCAGCCACACGCCCGGCCGCGTGGTCGAGGGGCATACCGGCGACGTGGCCTGCGACCACTACCACCGCCTCGGCCCGGACGTCGCGCTGATGGCCGAGCTGGGACTGAAGTCGTACCGGTTCTCGGTCTCCTGGCCGCGGGTGCAGCCCGGCGGCTCCGGCCCGGCCAACGCCGAGGGGCTCGACTTCTACCGGCGACTCGTCGACGAGCTGCTGGCACACGACATCGAGCCCTGGCTCACCCTCTACCACTGGGACCTGCCGCAGCCGCTTGAGGACGCGGGCGGCTGGCCCGCCCGGGACACGGCCGCCCGGTTCGCCGACTACACCACGCTCGTCGCCGACGCGCTCGGCGACCGGGTCCGCTACTGGACCACGCTCAACGAGCCGTGGTGCTCGGCGTTCCTCGGCTACGGCTCCGGGGCGCACGCGCCGGGCCGCTCGGACGGTGCGGACGCCGTCCGGGCCGGGCACCACCTGATGCTCGGCCACGGCCTGGCCGTGCAGGCGCTGCGCGCGACCCGGCCGACCGCCGAGGTCGGGGTGACGGTCAACCTCTACCCGGTCACCCCGGCCAGCGACGCGCCCGCCGACGTCGACGCCGCGCGGCGCATCGACGGGCTGGCCAACCGGTTCTTCCTCGACCCGCTGCTGCGCGGGTCGTACCCGGCCGACCTGCTGGCCGACCTCGCGGGGGTCACCGACTTCGGGCACGTGCGCGACGGCGACCTGTCGACCATCTCCAGCCCGCTGGACCTGGTCGGGGTCAACTACTACAGCCGGCACGTCGTCGCCGCCCCGGTCCCCGGCGCCGAGCCGGAGCCGTACTGGCGGGCGCCGTCCTGCTGGCCCGGCAGCCAGGACGTCCGCTTCGTCACCCGAGGCGTCCCGGTCACCGACATGAACTGGGAGATCGACGCCCCCGGGCTGGTGGAGACGCTGCGCCGGGTCCACGAGGAGTACACGGACCTGCCGCTCTACGTCACCGAGAACGGCTCTGCCTTCGTCGACGAGGTGGTCGACGGGCAGGTGGACGACGCCGACCGGCTGGCGTACTTCGACGCCCACCTGCGCGCCTCGCACGAGGCGATCGAGGCCGGGGTGCCCCTGCGTGGATACTTCGCCTGGTCGCTGATGGATAATTTCGAATGGGCTTGGGGCTACACCAAGCGGTTCGGGATGATCTACGTCGACTACGACAGCCAGGTGCGCATTCCCAAGTCCAGCGCCAGGTGGTACGCCGAAGTGATCCGACGTAACGGTCTGGCCGCACAATAGGCGAGGGCCAGCCATCAACGGGCGGCCCCGGCGCCACCCCGTACGGGGCGGCGCCGGGGCCGGTCCGCCGTCGGAGGAGCAGACAATGACAACGCAGCGCACCCGGTCGCTCGGGCGCCCGACCCTCGACGCCGTCGCCGCCCGCGCCGGCGTCGGTCGCGGGACGGTCTCCCGGGTGGTCAACGGCTCGCCCCAGGTGAGCCCCGAGGCGCGCGCCGCGGTGCAGCAGGCCATCGCCGAGCTGGGGTACGTCCCGAACCGGGCCGCCCGTGCCCTGGTCACCCAGCGCACCGACTCCATAGCTCTGGTGGTCTCGGAATCCGGTGACCGGGTCTTCACCGAGCCGTTCTTCGCCGGCATCGTCCGGGGCGTCAGCTCGGGGCTGCTGGAGACCCCGTTGCAGCTCTGGCTCGCCATGGTGCAGTCGCCGATCGAGCGGGAGCGGGTCGAGCACCACCTGACCAACCAGCACGTCGACGGGGTCCTGCTGCTGTCGCTGCACGACTCCGACCCGTTGCCCACCCTGCTGGAGGAGCGCGGCCTGCCCACCGTCCTCGGCGGTCGCCCGGCCCGGATGCTGCAACCCGGCGCGCAGCCGGCGTACTACGTCGACGTGGACAACGTCGGCGGTGCCCGGCGGGCGGTGCAGTACCTGGCCGGCCGGGGCCGGCGGCGCATCGCCACCATCGCCGGACCGCAGGACATGGGCGCCGGCCTGGGCCGGTTGACCGGCTACCGGGAGGCCGTCAAGGCCGCCGGGGGCGGGGTCAACCCCAACATGGTCGCGTACGGGGACTTCAGCGAGGGCAGCGGAGCGGCCGGGATGCGGCGGCTGCTGGAGGCCTGCCCGGACCTCGACGCCGTCTTCGTCGCCTCGGACCTGATGGCGTTCGGTGCGCTGCGCGCGCTGCGCGAGGCGGGCCGTCGGGTGCCGGAGGACGTCGCCGTGGTCGGCTTCGACGACGCCGCGATCGCCCGGCAGTCCGAGCCGCCGCTGACCACGGTCCACCAGCCGGTGGAGGAGATGGGCCGGCAGATGGCCCGCCTGCTGGTCAGCCGCATCCGCGGCGAGGAGCTTTCCTCTCCCCACATCCTGCTCGACACCCAACTCGTCGAACGCGCCTCCGCCTGACCTACCCCCACCCCGGGCCCTCACCCTCCTTCCGCCCTCACCCCCACGCCCCCACGCCTGGGTGCCCACCCCGAGCCCCGAGCCCCGAGCCCCGAGCCCCGAGCCCCGTGCCCCGAGCCCGTGCCGCCGATCTTGCACTTGCCGCCCCGGCATTCCGGGCATTGCTCGCATTTAGGGGGCACGAAGTGCAAGATCGACGGCGGGGCGGCGGGGCGGCGGGGCGGCGAGGCGGTGTGGGGTGGGGGTTGTCTCTCAGGGGTGGGGTGGGGTCCAGCGGCGGAGTTCGCGTTTGGCCAGGGAGGAGCGGTGGACCTCGTCGGGGCCGTCGGCCAGGCGCAGGGAGCGGGACTGGGCCCAGAGGGCGGCCAGCGGGGTGTCCTGACTGACGCCGGCTCCGCCGTACGCCTGGATGGCCTTGTCGATCACCCACTCGGCCATCGCGGGAGTGGCGATCTTGATGGCCTGGATCTCGGTGTGCGCGCCCTTGTTGCCCACGGTGTCCATCAACCAGGCGGTCTTGAGCACCAGCAGCCGGGCCTGCTCGATGCGCACCCGCGACTCGGCGATCCACTCGCGCACCACGCCCTGCTCGGCGAGCGGCCGGCCGAACGCGACCCGGTCGAGCGCCCGCCGGCAGAGCAGCTCCAGGGCCCGCTCCGCCATGCCGATCAGCCGCATGCAGTGGTGGATCCGGCCGGGGCCGAGCCGGGCCTGGGCGATCGCGAAGCCGGAGCCCTCGGCCCCGACCAGGTTCTCCACCGGTACGCGGACGTCGGCGAAGTCGACCTCGGCGTGGCCGCCGTGCGAGGCGTCGCTGTAGCCGAACACGGTCATGCCCCGGCGCACCGTGACACCGGGGGTGTCCCGGGGCACCAGGATCATGCTCTGCTGGCGGTGCCGGTCGGCCTCCGGGGCCGTCTTGCCCATCACGATGAAGATCTCGCAGCGCGGGTCCATCGCGCCCGACGACCACCACTTGCGCCCGTTGATCACGTAGTGGTCGCCGTCGCGGGTGATCCGGGTGGCGATGTTCGTCGCGTCCGAGGAGGCCACCTCGGGCTCGGTCATGCAGAACGCCGAGCGGATCTCGCCCTCCAGCAGGGGCCGTAGCCAGCGCTCCTGTTGCTCCGGCGAGCCGAACTCGGCGAGCAGCTCCATGTTGCCGGTGTCGGGGGCGGCGCAGTTGAGCGCCTCCGGGGCCAGGTGCGGGCTGCGCCCGGTCAGCTCGGCCAGCGGGGCGTACTGGAGGTTGGTCAGCCCGGCGCCGTGGCGCGGGTCGGGCAGGAAGAGGTTCCACAGGCCGCGCTTGCGCGCCTCGGCCTTCAGCTCGGCCATCACCGGGGGGCGGGCCCACGGGTCACCCGCGTCGGCCACCTGCGCGGCGTGCACCGCCTCGGCCGGGTGGACGTGCTCGGTCAGGAACGCGGTCAGCTCGACCCGCAACTGCTCGGTGCGGGTGTCGTAGGCGAAGTCCATCAACGCTCCCTGGCGGCGGTCAGCCCGTGTTCGACCAGCGGTGCCACCATGTCGCCGATCCGGTCGAACCCCTCGCCGAGCGTCTGCCCGAGCGTGTGCCGGTAGTGGATGCCCTCGCAGATCACGGCGAGCTTGAAGCAGCCGAGCGCGACGTGCCAGTGCAGCGGGCCGACGTCGACGTCGCCACGCCCGGCGTACCGCTCGATCAGCTCCGCGCCGGCGGGGAACCCGGCGCGCGGGCCGAGCCCGTCGGCGACCGGGTTGCCGGCGCCCGCGTCGCTGCCCCCGAGCACGTCCCAGTAGGTCAGCAGCAGCCCGAGGTCGGCCAGCGGGTCGCCGAGGGTGGCCATCTCCCAGTCGAGCACGGCCCGGACCTCGACCGGGTCGACGGCGGCGAGCAGATTGTCCAGCCGGTAGTCGCCGTGCACGATCCGGCCGGTGTTGGCGCCCTCCGGCGCGGTGCCGGCGAGCAGGTCGCGCAGCTCCTCGATGCCGGGCAGCGGCCGGCTGCGGGAGCGGTCGAGCTGGCCCGCCCAGCGGCGGACCTGCCGGGCGAGGTAGCCCTCCGGCCGGCCGAAGTCGGCCAGCCCGACCGAGGCGGGCTCGACCGCGTGCAGGGCGGCCAGGGTGTCCATCATCGCCAGCGCCAGTTCGCGCCGTTGCCCGGCGGTGAGCGGGTCGGTCTGGGCGCGGGTGCGGAACACCTCGCCGCGCACCCGCTCCATCAGGTAGAAGGGCGCGCCGATCACCTCGGTGTCGGCGCACAGCAGCAGCGCCCCGGGCACCGGCACGTCGGTCGGCGCCAGGGCGGAGATCACCCGGTACTCCCGGGCCATGTCGTGCGCGGTGGCCAGCACGTGCCCGAGCGGCGGACGGCGCAGCACGACCTCGCGCCCGCCGGCGTGCAGCAGATAGGTCAGGTTGGACTTGCCGCCGGCGATCAACCGGGCCCGCAGCGGCTCGCCGGCCAGCTCGGGCCGGTGCCGGGCCAGGTAGCCGGCCAACCGGTCGAGATCCAGCCCGCGGGGGGCGGCGGCGGGGGCAGGGCCGCTGCCCGGCTCGTACGCGTCCACGGCCGGCTCGGTCATCCGAATAGTTGATGGCAGCTCCGCCATGTTGTCAAGCTCGGGATTTGACCCTCGGTACATGCCGCGGCAACAGGGGCGAAACGGCCAGCCGGCAGGCTGGGGCCCAGCCTGCCGGCCAGTGCGCCGGCCCGCCGAGCGGAGGGTTCAGAGATGTTGCTGCGAGTTCGGGTCACCCTGCCGGATCGTCCGGGCACCCTCGGCCAGGTGGCGCGCACCCTGGGCGTGTCCGGCGCCGACATCGTGCAGGTGGTCGTCCTGGAGCGGCTCGGCGGGCGGGCGGTGGACGACTTCACAGTGGTCTGGCCGGGCGCGGCGCGGGTCGAGCGGCTGCTCGCCGGGCTGGCGGCCATTCCCGGCGTACGGGTGGACGGGGTGTGGCGGGCGATCGGCGCGCCCACCACCTCGGGGCAGGACGCCGAGCTGCTGGCCCAGGTCGCGGCCAACCCGGTCGAGGGGGTGGCCACCCTGGTCGACGCCGTTCCCGGGCTGCTCGCGGCCGACTGGGCGGTCGCCGCGGTGGTGCCGGTGGACTGGGCCTCGCGGACCGGCACGGCCGGTGAGGCGACCGTCGGGTACGCGAGCTGGCGTGCGCCCGTACCGCCGCGGTTGCCGGAGGTGACCCCGCTGCGCGCCCGGGCGATGACCGTGCCCGGCGAGGCGCACTTCGCGGTCGCGCCCTTCGGCCGGGCCGGCCTGGTGCTGGTGGTGGCCCGGGAGTGCGCCGGTACGCCGGCTGCGGCGGCCTTCCACGCGACGGAGGTGGACCGGCTGGCGCAGCTCGTGCGGGCCAGCGCGGTGATCCTCGGCGACCGGCTCGACCTGGTCGGGGCCCCGCCGGTGGCCGCGAAGCCCTGAGCCGGCCCGGCGGCGGTCACTGTGGCGCAGGTCGCGTGGCGGAACCGGAGCCGTCACCCCCGGGCAACCGGCCCGCAACAGCCACCGGCGAGGGTCGTACGCGGAAGGGAGTGAACCATGACGCTGTGGCGGATCCGAGCGACCGTGGACGACCGGCCGGGCTACCTGTCGGTGCTCACGGCCAGCCTGGCGCTGCGGGGGGTCAACATCCTCGCCGTGCAGGTGCACACCACCGAGCGGGGCGCGGTCGACGACTTCCTGGTCGACGCGCCGGACACGCTCGACGAGGCCGGCCTCGTCGCCGCCGTGGAGCGGGGACGCGGCCGGGACTGCTGGGTCGCGCGCAGCGAGGCGCGCGGGCTCGCCGACCAGCCCACCCGGGCGCTCGGCCTGGCCACCCGCCTGGTGCGGGATCCGGACTCGGCCGGGGAGGCGCTGCGTGCCCTGCTCGGCGCGGACACGGTCACCTGGCGACCGTCGCCCGCGGGCGCCGGCTGCGGGATCGCCGAGACGACGATGCTGTTGGAAGACCCGGCCGGCGGATCGTTCGCGCTGCACCGGGCCGCGCCCGGTTTCACCCCGGCCGAGTACGCCCGGGCCCAGGCCCTGGTCGAGCTGTCGGCCGCCGTCGCGCGCCGGGCGGCGGAGCAGGTCACCCTGGTGCTGCCCGACGGCGCCGAGGTGTCCGTACGGCCGGCCGTCGCCGACGACCTGTCCGGCGTGGTCGAGCTGCACGAGGAGTGCTCGCCGCACAGCCGCCACCGCCGTTACCTCGGCGGTGCGGGGATACCGGCCCCGGACCGGCTGCGCCGGCTGCTGGAGCCGAACCGGGGCGTGACCCTGCTCGCCACGGCCGGCGGTGACGCCGGGGAGGCGGAGCCGGTGGTGGCGATGGCGAACCTGCTCGCCGAGGGCGACGAGGCCGAGGTGGCGCTGCTGGTCCGCGACGACTGGCAGCGGCGGGGCCTCGGCTCGGCCCTGCTGCGCCGGCTGGTCCGGCACGCGGAGCAGGCCGGCTACGCCGCTCTGGTGCTGCACGTCCAGGCGGAGAACGCCCCGATGCTGCGCACCGTGCGGAGGCTCGGCCGGCCCACCCCGACCGAGCGGGACGGCGGCCTGGTGACCCTCACCGTTCCGCTCGTCGAGGGCGCCTCCGCGCGGCACGGGGTGTGAGCGGTAAGCCGTCGTCCGGGGCGGGGCGGGCGCGGCGGGCGGGCTGATGCCGGGCCGGTGCGCCGCCGCCGGGTGCAAGGAAGGGCACCCTGCAATCGCTATGCGTTAGTAGGGTGCCCTTCCTTGCACCTCAGGTCGTGGGGTAGCTGTTGTAGTCGGGGAAGTTGCCGTAGAGGCGGCCGTCGCCGCCCTGGGTGACCGCCTGCACCAGCAGGTCGCCGCCGACGAAGGCGCCCTTCCAGGAGGCACCCCGGCCACCGAACGGCTCGTCGCGGTCACCCCGGGATCGCGGCTTGTTGATGCCCACCTTGAACGCCTGGAGGTCGACCGCGAGCTTGCCGGCCAGTTCCTCGTCGTCACAGGCCAGGGAGGCGACCAGCGCGCCGTTGGAGGCGTTCATCGCGGCCAGCAGCTCGTCGGTGGTGTCCACCACGACGATGGTGTCGACCGGGCCGAACGGCTCGGCGTGCATCAGCCGGGACCGGCCGGGCGGGGCCAGCAGCACGGACGGCGCCACGTACGCGGAGGTGTCCTGCCCGTCGAGGAACGGTGCCCCGGTGAGCTTGCCCCGGTGCAGGGGCACCGCGCCGCCGCGTACCGCCTCGTCGACCTTGCGGCGCAGCTCGTCGGCCTTGGCGGCGCTGATCAGCGGGCCGAAGTCCAGCTCGGGCAGCGGGTCGCCGGCGGTCCAGTCGTCGCCGACGGCGAGCGGGTGCCCGAACCGGACGGAGCGTACGACCGGCAGGTACATGTCGAGGAACTCGTCGACCAGGTCCCGCTGGACCACGAAGCGCGGGTACGCGGTGCAGCGCTGCTTGCCGTACTCGAAGCCCTTCTTGAGGTGCCCGGCGAGCAGGTCCCACTGGGAGAAGTTCCAGATGCCCCAGGCGTTGAGGCCCTCCTGCTCGATGAAGTGCCGCTTGTCGGAGTCGAGCAGCGCGGCGGCGACCTTGCCGCCGTTGGAGCGCCCGCCGACGAACGCCACCGCGCCGATCTCCGGCGCCCGGACCAGCACCTCGGACAGCTCCTCGCCGCCGCCGGAGACCAGGGTGGCGGGCAGCCCGGCCCGGTGCATCAGCGCGTGCGCGACCGTGAGGCAGACCGCTCCGCCCTGCGAGGGGGTCTTGGCGATCACCGCGTTGCCGGCGAGCAACTGCACCAGCTCGGCGTGCACGAGCACGCTCATCGGGTAGTTCCACGACGCGATGTTGCTGACCGGTCCGGGCAGCGGCTCCCGGCCGTCGGCGAGCATCCGGTCGATCTCGCCGACGTACCACCGGACGCCGTCCAGCGCCCGGTCCACGTCGGCGCAGGCCAACCGCCACGGCTTGCCGATCTCCCAGACCAGCAGCAGGGCGAGCAGGTCGCGGTGGGCGGTGAGCGCGTCCAGGGCGTCGGTGACCCGGGCCTTGCGCTCGGCGAGCGGCGTGTCGGCCCAGCTCCGGTGCGCGGCGGCAGCGTGCGCGACCGCGGCGCGGGCGGACTCGGCGTCGAGCCGGGCCAGGTTGACGAGCACGGTGTTGTCCACCGGCGTGCGTACGGGGCTGGGGGTGCCCACCGCGTGCCAGTCGCCGCGGACGAGGTTGTGCAGGGTGGTGACACCGTCGAGCGGGGAGCCGAACGCCTCGGGCACGGCGGTCACCGCGCGGGCGAGGGTGTCGGACCAGGCGGTGCCGTCGGCGAGTCGTAGTGCCATCGCGATCTCCTCAGGGCCTCAGGGAGCGGCGGCATCGACGGCACCGCTGATGTGGCGTACTGTCGCGCGCCGGAAAGGGGCGGGCAACAGTACGTTCGTATGCCGGAACGCCGGTCCCGCGCCGGAGCGGCCGCGACGCACGTTCACGTGCGACCTTCACGTCTCTGGGCTGCGCAAACGGCGGCGATCCATCGAGGTACTTAGATTATGTGATGAACGTCCGATGGACAGGCAAGCGCTTTCCTGTCGGCCCGCCGGGAGCGCGGGCCGAATCGGCCGTCTTCACAAACCGATGACCGTCCGATTACATTGTCGAGCATCCATGGGAGCGCTCCCGGGCCCGTGGTCACCCCCCACCACCTTCGCCGGCACGCCCCCGAAACGCGGTTGCGCGCCCTCCTCCGTGCCGCCGGCGACGCCACCGACAGGAGCACCGTCATGCGCCACCCGAGACGCCCGCGCCGACCGGGCGAACAGCCCTGGCCGCGCCGCCTGCTGGCCGCCGGCGCGGCCTTCGCCGCCGGCCTCGCCCTCGCGGCCGCCGCCCCCACGCCGGCCTCCGCCGACCCGGCAGGGGCCGCGAACGCCGCGCCCGCCTTCAACTACGCCGAGGCGCTCCAGAAGTCGCTCCTCTTCTACGAGGCGCAGCAGTCCGGCCCGCTGCCGGCCTGGAACCGGGTCTCCTGGCGCGACGACTCCGCGCTCACCGACGGGGCCGACGTGGGCGTGAACCTCACCGGCGGCTGGTACGACGCGGGCGACCACGTCAAGTTCGGCTTCCCGATGGCGGCCAGCACCACCATGCTCGCCTGGGGCGCCGTCGAGTACCGGGACGGCTACGTCGCCTCCGGCCAGCTGCCGCACCTGCTCAACAACCTGCGCTTCGTCAACGACTACTTCGTCAAGGCGCACCCGGCGCCCAACGTGCTCTACGGACAGGTCGGCAAGGGCGACGACGACCACAAGTGGTGGGGCCCGGCCGAGGTGATGCAGATGGCGCGGCCCGCGTACAAGATCGACGCGAGCTGCGGCGGCGCGGACCTGGCCGGTGAGACGGCGGCGGCGATGGCCGCGTCGTCGATGGTCTTCCGGCCCACCGACGCCGCCTACGCCGACAAGCTGCTCGGGCACGCGAAGCAGCTCTACACCTTCGCCGACACGGTGCGCAAGAGCTACCACGAGTGCATCACCGACGCGACCAGCTTCTACCGCTCCTGGAGCGGCTGGCAGGACGAGCTGGTCTGGGGCGCGATCTGGCTGTACCGGGCCACCGGCGACGCCGCCTACCTCGCCAAGGCCGAGAGTGAGTACGACAAGCTCGGCACCGAGAACCAGTCCACCACCCGGTCCTACAAGTGGACCATCGCCTGGGACAACAAGCAGTTCGGGGCGTACGTGCTGCTGGCCAACCTGACCGGCAAGCAGAAGTACGTCGACGACGCCAACCGCTGGCTCGACTACTGGACCGTCGGCGTCAACGGGCAGCGGGTGCCGTACTCGCCCGGCGGGATGGCGGTGCTCGACTCGTGGGGCGCGCTGCGCTACGCGGCGAACACCTCCTTCGCGGCCCTCGTCTACAGCGACAAGACCACCGACGCCACCCGCAAGGCCCGCTACAAGGACTTCGCCGTCCGGCAGATCAACTACGCCCTCGGCGACAACCCGCGCGCCTCCAGCTACGTGATCGGATTCGGCGCCAACTTCCCGAAGAACCCGCACCACCGCACCGCGCACGGCTCCTGGTGGGACAGCCAGACGGTGCCCGCCGAGACCCGGCACACCCTCTACGGCGCGCTGGTCGGCGGCCCGTCCTCGGCCAACGACGCGTACACCGACAGCCGGTCGGACTACGTGATGAACGAGGTCGCCACCGACTACAACGCCGGCTTCACCTCCGCGCTGGCCCGGCTCACCCAGGAGTACGGCGGCACCCCGCTGGCCGGCTTCCCGCAGGCCGAGACGCCCGACATCGACGAGATCACCGTGGAGACCACGGTCATGCAGGCCGAGCCGCGCGCCACCGGCCTCAAGACCATGATCTACAACAAGTCGGCGTTCCCGGCCCGCGCCCTGACCGACGGGAAGTTCCGCTACTACTTCCGCCCCGACGGCACCGGCCCCGTCACGGTCACCCCCGGCTACACCCAGGGCTGCCCGTCGCCGGCCACGGCCAAGCAGTTCTCCGGCGACATCTGGTACGTCGAGGTGGACTGCACCGGGCACACCATCGCCCCGGCCGGGCAGTCGCAGCACCGGATGGAGGTGCAGTTCAAGATCGGCGTGCCCGAGGGCGGCACCTGGGACCCGACGAACGACCCGTCGTACCAGGCGACGGCCGGACCGAACCGGAAGGTCACCCTCTACTCGGGCGGCACCCGGATCTGGGGCGAGGAGCCCGGGCCGGCCACCCCGGACACCACCGCGCCGACCACCCCCGGCACCCCCGTCGCCTCGGCCGTCACCGCGACCGGGCTGACCCTGACCTGGCCCGCGTCCACCGACGCCGGCGGCAGCGGGCTGGCCGGCTACGAGGTCACCCAGGCGCAGGTCGGCAGCGACGCGCTCGTCCTGCTCAACTCGGCCACCAACACCCTGGCCGTGACCCGGCTGCTGCCCGAGCGGACGTACCGCTTCACGGTGCGGGCCCGCGACGGCGCCGGCAACCGGTCGACCGCCTCGCCCGTGGCCGAGGTGACCACGCCCGCCGCGCCGGCCCCCGACACCGTCGCGCCGACCCGCCCCGGTACGCCGACCGCCTCGGCGGTCACCGCCACCGGGCTCACCCTGAACTGGGCCGCGTCGACCGACAACGTCGGCGTCACCGGGTACCGGGTCTACCGGTCGGCCGCCGGCGGGGACACGCTGGTCGGCTCGCCCACCGGCACCACCCTGGCCGTCACCGGGCTGACCGCCGCCACCGCGTACACCTTCCACGTGGTGGCCGTGGACGCGGCCGGCAACGCCTCGACGGCGTCCACGCCGGTCTCCGTCACCACCGCCGACCCGCCCGCGAGCGGCGGATGCGCGGTGACCTGGACGAACAGCACCTGGGACACCGGCTTCACCGCGAACATCACGGTCACCAACACCGGCACGACCACGATCGACGGCTGGACGCTCGCCTTCACCTTCCCGCACGCCGGGCAGAAGGTGGGCCAGGGCTGGTCGGCGACCTACACCCAGATCGGCACCGCGGTCACCGCCACCAACATCGCCTACAACGGCCGGCTCGCACCGGGGGCGTCGACGAGCTTCGGCTTCAACGGCACCCACACCGGCTCGAACCCCAAGCCCACGTCATTCACCTTCAACGGCATCCCCTGCACCGTCTCCTGAGCTGATCCGCCGGGGTGGCGCGGACGTCACCGTCCGCGCCACCCAGGGAATCTTGGACAGTTGCCGTTCCCAGGGAACGGCAACTGTCCAAGATTCACCCCTCGGGCCGCCAGCCAGCGGCGACCAGGGCGCGGCGGAGCGAGTCGGCTACCTAGGTGGGGCGGGCGCGGACCAGCCACGCCGGGAAGCGCAGGATGCGGTCCCCGGCGGTCCAGACGTCGTTCTGGCGACTCATGTCGGCCGCCCAACGCCGCACGTCCATGTGGTGCGCCCCGTCGATCTCGACGTGCAACCCCCACTCCCGCCAGTACGCGTCGAGCCACCGCGTCCGCCCCGAGGCGTCGGCGCGCCGCTGCTGGAGGCGGGGCGCCGGCAGGCCGTGGCGGCGGCAGAGCCGGACAAAATCGATCTCCGAGAGCGCCTCCGCGCCACCGGCGATGTCGGCCACGGTCTGCCGGATCAGCGCCCGCCGACGGGCCCGGGGCAGCGCGTCCAGTACCGCCGTCAACTCCTCCGGCGTGACCCGGCGCTGCTGGCAGCCGGCCGCCAGCGCCGCCTGCGCCTGGTCGACGGTGCGGGCCCAGCCGGCCGCGTCCACCAGCGCCCGGGCGGTGGTGGTCCGTGGCGGGCGGGCGAGCTGGAGATGCGCCGCCGGCAGCACCGACGCGCGGTGCACGACGACCGCCGGCATGTCGACCGGCAGCCGGCCCAGCACGGTACGGCCCGCCCGGCGGTGCGCCGGCACGAGCACGTGCAGCGGCTCGCGCCGCAGCCCGCGTACGCCCGCCTCGGCGGCAGCCGTCGGGCCGGTCAGGACAGCACCGGAGCCCACGGCGAGGACGGCAACCCACAGCTGCTGGTCCCGGGTCAGCCGGCCGTTGCCCGTCAGCACGATGCCCCGGCAGATCGCGCGCCACCGCCCGGAGCGCACGCGTCCGCGTACGGTGCCCTCGGTCAGCGAACGGGTCACCTGGGCGGTGGTGACGACGCCGGCCTGCTCGAACGCCAGCCAGGCGAGCGCGTCGGCCTCGTCGGCCGGAAGGTCGGGGTACACCCGTCCCACCCTCGCCGCCGGCCGCGCCTACCGCCGCCCCGCACCCAGATCCCGGGCGGTAACGGCCCGGGATTCGGGGCATTCCCCACGGCGTGACACTGCTGACGGTGGGGCACGGGGCGGCCGACCGGGAGCGGCTGGGCGAGCTGCTGGCCGCCGCCGGGGTCGCGCTCGTCGTGGACGTGCGGCGCTTCCCGGCCAGCCGGACCAACCCCGACGTACGCCGGGAGGAACTGGCCCGCTGGCTGCCGGCGGCCGGCGTGGACTACCGCTGGGAGCAGCGCCTCGGCGGCCGGCGGCACACCCCGGCCGGCGCCGACGAGCCGGACACCTGGTGGACCGTGGCCGCCTTCCGGGCGTACGCGGCGCACACCCGTACCGCCGACTTCCGGGCGGCGCTGGAGACGGTGCTGGCCGACGCGGCGGCCCGGACCACGGCGGTGATGTGCAGCGAGAGCGTCTGGTGGCGCTGCCACCGGAGGCTGATCGCCGACGTCGCCGTGCTGGGGCACGGCGTGCCGGTGTCCCACCTGATGCTCGACGGCCGGCTCACCCCACACCGCCCCGCCGACGGCGCCCGCCGCTGTGGCGACCACGACCTGATCTGGAACGCCTGAAAAACTCCCCGCCAGACCCACCCGCGCGGCCACCGCCGGGCGTGCTCCGTGTCGGGAGGTGGGCGTGGACCCTGAGGAGTCGTTCCGGGCGTACGTGTCCGGGCGGATCGCGGCGCTGTCCCGGGCGGCGTGGCTGCTGACCGGTGACCAGCACCAGGCCGAGGATCTCGTGCAGCTCACGTTGGTCCGGGTAGCCCGGCACTGGGAGCGGGTGAGCGCGGCCGGCGACCCCGAACCGTACGTCCGGCGGACCATGTACACCCAGCACGTCTCGCTTTGGCGGCGTCGTTGGCGGGACGTGGACCTGCGCGCGGACCCGCCGGAGCAGGCGATGCCCGACGGGACCGCCGGCGTCGCCCGCGCGATGGTGGTCCGTGCCGCACTGGCCCGGCTCGCACCACGCCAACGGGCCGTGCTGGTGCTGCGCTTCTTCGAGGACCTCACCGAGGCGGAGACCGCTGACGCGCTCGGCTGCTCGGTCTCGACCGTCAAGAGCCAGACGCGGGATGCCCTGGCGCGGCTGCGGGCACACGCCCCCGAGCTGGCCGACCTGGTCGGCGTCACCACCCGGGAGGACCGATGAGCGACGAGTTGCGTACCGCGCTGCGTGAGCTGGGCGAGCGAATGCCGCCAGCCCGGCTGCCCGGCGACCCGTGGGCCGCCGGGCGGCGGCAGCGGCGGCGGGCCCGCTGGCGCACAGCCGGGGCGGTGCTGGTCGCGGTGCTGGCCTGCGCGCTCGGTGTGCCGGCCGGGCTCGCGACCCCGGGCCCGTGGGCGACGCCGGCGGCAGCCCCGGCGGGCGTGCCGGCGCGGATCGGCCTGCCGTACATGTGGCAGGCCACCGTGCAGCAGGACCCGCCCGGACCGGCCTCGCTGCTGTTTAGCGGTGGCGGCCTCGGCCTGCGCGGTGTCGACGGCCTCGACCACGAGGGCAAGGTCGCGGTCCTCGGCCGCGACGGCCGGTACCGGATGTTGCTCTACGGCGGCCGGGAGAGCGTCGCGGGGGAGGAGGTGCTGCTCTCCCCGGACGGCCGGTACGTCGCCGACGGCTTCACCGAGGGCTGGGTGGGCGTCACCGACCTCACCGACGGCAGCCGCCGGGTCTTCACCGGCTGGGCGGGCAGCACCTGCTGCGGCACACCGGTGGCCTGGGCGCCCGACGGAAGCGCGCTGCTCGTCTTGCACCACTCGGCGGAACCCGTGGAGCACGACGCCGAGGACGACCGCCGGCCCAGCCGGCTGGTGCTGTTGGAGCTGGACAGCGGCGCGGCCAGGGAACTGGGGCCGGGGCTCGGCGACAGGTGGAGCGTGCGGACAGGCTCGCTGGCCGCCTTCTCCCCGGACGGTTCACGGATCGTGGTCAGCGCGGGCGAGGAACTGGTCATGCTCGACCGCAACGGGGGGTCGTCCTGGTCCAGGCGGCTGGGGCCGGACCGTCGGCTCGCCGGGATCGGCGCGTTCACCCCCGACGGCTCGGCCGTTGCCGTGCTCCACCTGGACGGCTGCCTGACCTCGTGCGACGCGGACCAGCGGGCCGCGCGCACCTGGCGGGTCGAATACGTCGACACCGCCACCGGACGCGACGGCGCCGGCCCCGCGCTCCCGCCGGTACGTGGGCAGGCGCTGCGGGCGCTCGGCTGGCGGGGTGGGACCGACCTGGTGGCGTTGCGCTACGAGCCGGAGCCGGGCACCAACACGACCGAACTCCCGGACTGGAATGACACCGGCTACTGGGAGACCGGGCACGTCCAGTTGGTGGCCCTGCGCCCCGACGGTCACGTCGAGACGCTGCTCGACCCGCCCGGCCAGGTGTGGGCGATGGACGTGGCGCGGGACCTGCTGGTGACCGGCCGGTTCGGCGCCCCGGCGACCGACCCTCGTCCGTTCCCGGCCCGGCCGGTCATCCTGTTCGTGGCCGTGCCCCCGGCGCTGCTTGTCGCCGCGGTGGTGGGGTCGGTACTGCTCTGGCGGCGGCACCGGCGGTGGCTGCGGACGAGCCGTCCCGTCCCGCCGGGCCGCTGACGGGGCCCGACCCGTGGCGTCAGTCGGTGAGGTCGTCGACGAGCAGGTCCATCAGCAGCCCGTCGTGCCACCGCCCGTCCGCGCCGCGCTCGTAGCGGCGCAGCACCCCGACGGGGCGGAAGCCGACCTTCGCGTACGCCCGCACGGCCGCCGTGTTCGCCGCCGCCGGGTCGACGGTGAACCGGTGGTGGCCGTGCTCGTCGATCAGGTGCCGGGCCAGGGTGCGGATCGCGTCCCCGCCCAGCCCCGCACCGCGTACCGCCGGGTCGAGGAAGACGTCCATGCCGGCGTGCCGGTAGTCCGGGTCGTCCTCGGCGTACCACTGGATCGCGCCGACCACCCGGCCGGCGTGCTCGATCGCGTACACCGTCAGCGCCTCGTCGGCGAGGTCGGCCCCGACGGCCGCGGCGAGGTCGTCGTCGCCGCGCCACCAGCGCCGGACCTCCGGCGTGGCCCGGATCGCGGCGAGTGCCGGCACGTCCGCGGCCGTCGCCAGCCGCAGCGTCACCGCCCTGCCCCGCAGCATCCGGCTCAGCCCCGCGTCTCGCCGTGCTCGACGCAGACCGCCGCCCAACCGGTCGGCAGGACCTGCACCTTCATCCGGCGGCGGCAGTACGCGCAGAAGCGCGGCGGCTCCAGCGCCCGGGCCGCCGCGCACCCGTCGTGCGACCCGGCGGCCACGGCCTCGCCGCAGCGGTCGCACCAGGCGGCCGACGCCCGGTCGGCCGCCGGCACCGCGTCACTCGTCGTCACCGGGGCGGTCACAGCGTCGCGGAGAGCGCCTTGACCGGCATCTTCAGGTCGTCGAGCAACTCCAGGTCGGCCGTCGCCGGCCGGCCCAGGGTGGTCAGGTAGTTGCCGACGATCACCGCGTTGATGCCGCCCAGCAGACCGTCGCGGGTGCCGAGGTCGCCGAGGGTGATCTCCCGGCCGCCCGCGTACCGCAGGATGGTGCGCGGCATCGCGAGCCGGAAGGCGGCGATGGCGCGCAGCGCGTCCTTGCCCTCCACCACCGGGCGGTCGCCGAGCGGGGTGCCGGGGCGGGGGTTGAGGAAGTTCAGCGGGACCTCGTGCGGGTCCAGCTCGGCGAGCTGCGCGGCGAACTCGGCCCGCTGCGCCACCGTCTCGCCGAGGCCGAGGATGCCGCCGCAGCAGACCTCCATGCCGGATTCCCGGACCATCCGCAGGGTCTCCCAGCGCTCCTCCCAGGAGTGCGTGGTGACCACGTTCGGGAAGAAGGAGCGGCAGGTCTCCAGGTTGTGGTTGTAGCGGTGCACGCCCATGTCGACCAGCTCGTCGACCTGCTCCTGGCTGAGCATGCCCAGCGACGCGGCCACCTGGATGTCGACCTCGGCCTTGATCGCGGCGACGCCCTCACGCATCTGCTTCATCAGCCGGGCGTCCGGGCCACGCACGGCGGCCACGATGCAGAACTCGGTCGCCCCGGTCGCCGCCGTCTGCCGCGCCGCCTCGACCAGCGAGGGGATGTCCAGCCAGACCGAGCGCACCGGCGAGGTGAACAGGCCGGACTGCGAGCAGAAGTGGCAGTCCTCCGGGCATCCGCCGGTCTTCAGCGAGACGATTCCCTCGACCTCCACCTCGGGCCCGCACCAGCGCATCCGCACCTCGTGCGCGAGCTGGAGGGCGGCGGGCAGGTGCTCGTCGGGAAGGTTCAGCACGGCGAGGACGCCGGCCTCGTCGAGACCGACACCGCTGTCCAGCACCTGGGTCCGGGCCTGGTCGAGGATCTCTGGCATGGCTCGTACCCTACAAGGCCGCCTGGCCGGGAGAAACGGCCTGCGGGTCAGGCCACGGGTGCCGGGGTGGACACGCCGGAGCCGGGGCCGTGGGTGGTAATTTCGCCCGTCGGAAGCCGACGACGGTCGGCAGGCGGCGTGGGGGTGACGGTGGCGGACTGGCTGGCGGCGCTCGACCGCCGCGCCCAACTGCGCGCCAAGGCGGGGCTGACCCGTCGGCTGCGCCCCCGGGCCGCCGCCGACGCCGTGGTCGATCTCGCGGGCAACGACTACCTCGGCCTGGCCACCCACCCCGAGGTCACCGCAGCGGCGGCGCGGGCCCTGTCGGCGTACGGGCTGGGCGCCACCGGGTCGCGGCTGGTGCGCGGCTCCACCGACGCCCACCACGCGCTCGAGGACGCCCTCGCCGACTGGCTCGGCACCGAACGCGCGCTCGTCTTCTCCTCCGGCTACCTGGCCAACCTCGGGGCGGTCCGGGCGCTGGTGCGGCCCCGTACGCTGCTCGTCTCCGACGCCCACAACCACGCCTCCCTGATCGACGGCTGCCGGATCTCCGGCGCGGAGACCGTGGTGACCCCGCACGCCGACGTCGCGGCGGTGGCCGCCGCGCTCGCCGCCGCGCCCGGCCGGCCGGCGGTGGTCGTCACCGAGTCGGTCTTCTCCGTCGACGGCGACCTCGCCCCGCTGGCCCGGCTGCACGCCGTCGCCCGGGAGCACGGCGCGCTGCTGCTGGTCGACGACGCGCACGCCCTCGGGGTGACCGGCCCGGCCGGCGCCGGGGGAGTCGCCGCCGCAGCTCTCGCCGGTCAGCCCGACGTGGTCGTCACCGCCACCCTCTCCAAGGCCCTCGGCGGCGCGGGCGGGCTGGTCGCCGGGCCCGCCGCGTTCGTCCGACACGTGATCGAGACCGGTCGCACCTTCATCTTCGACACCGCGCTGCCCCCGGCCGTCGCCGCCGGCGTGCACGCCGCGGTCGGGCTGGCCCGCGCCGGCGACGACCTGCGCGCGGAACTGGCCGAGCGGGCGGCCCTGACGGTGCGCCGGCTGACCGCCGCCGGGCTGGCGGTCTCCGCCCCCGAGGGCGCGGTCGTCTCGGTCACCGCTCCCGGGCCGGAGGCCGCGACAGCCTGGGCGGCCGACTGCCTGGACCGGGGGGTGGCCGTCGGCTGCTTCCGGCCCCCGTCCACCCCGGACAACCGCTCCCGGCTGCGCCTGACCATCGGCGCCGGCGTCTCCCGGGCGGACTTCGAGCGGGCCCTGGAGGTCGTCGTGGAGTGTGCCCCGTGAGCGCGAGGAGTGAGCCGGGTTTGCGAGCCCCGCAGTCGCGAACCGAGGTGACGCCCGTGAGCGCGAGGAGTGAGCCGGGTTTGCGAGCCCCGCAGTCGCGAACCGAGGTTACTCAGTGACCGGGTCGCCGTGGCGCGGGCCGGTGCTGGTGACCGGCACCGACACCGAGGTCGGCAAGACGGTGGTCACCGCGGCGTTCGCGGCGGCCGCGCAGGCCGCCGGCCTGCGGGTCGCGGTGATCAAACCCGGACAGACGGGTACGGCCTCCGGTGAGCCCGGCGACATCGACGCGGTCAACCGGCTGGCGGCGCCGTCGACCGGGCGGACCCTGGCCAGCTTCCCCGACCCGCTCGCCCCGCTGGCCGCCGCCCGGGTCGCCGAACTGGAGCCACTGGAGCTGCACACCGCCGTCGACGCCGTCCGCGAGGAGGCCGAGAAGCACGACCTGGTGCTCGTCGAGGGGGCCGGCGGGCTGCTCGTCCCGATGGGGCTGCGGCCCTCGGGGGAATCCTGGACGGTGGCCGACCTGGCGGTCGCGCTGGGCTGCCCGGCCGTGGTGGTGGCCCGGGCGGGCCTGGGCACCCTGAACCACACGGCGCTCACCCTGGAGGCGCTGGACCGCCGGGCGGTGCCGGCCGGCGTGGTGATCGGCGCCTGGCCGGCGGAGCCGGAGCTGGTGCACTGGGCGAACCTGCCCGCTCTGGTGCCGAACCTGCTGGGCGCCCTGCCGGCGGGTGCCGGCGCGATGGATCCGGGGGTCTTCCGCCGGTCCGCGCCCGGCTGGCTCACCCCGGAGCTGTACGGAGTTCTCGACGACTGGCGGGCGTGGGCCGAGGAGATCAGCTGAGCACCTGACTTTCGTCGGTGCCGGCGCAGGTCGGGCGTGGGTAGCCTGGCCGCCGTGGAGAAGTGGTGGTCCGCTCGCACGGGCGGTCGGTGGCCCCGGCAAGCCGTCCGGCGGCGGCTCGCCGATCTGCTCCTGTGGGGGGCGACCGCCGCCCCGATCGGCTACGCGGGTGTCACTCCGCCGCACTCCCGGCATGCCATCGCCCTGACGCTCGGCGCGCTGCTGCTGCTCGCCGTCGCGGTCGCGGTCAGCCGGCGCTGGCCGGTGGCCGCCCTGATCGTGACGGTGCTGGGCTCGCTGCTGAACGGCAACTTCCTCTTCGCGATCCCGGTGTTCAGCTACCTGGCCGGTCGCCGGGGCGCCACCGCCGTGCCGGCGGCCGTCGCCTTCGCCGCGATCGCCGCCGGCGGCACCGTCCTCAACCTCGGTCTGCTCGGCACCGGCGCGGCCACCTGGTTCCTGCTCGCCTCGACCCTGCTCTTCGCCGGGGTGCTTCCGTGGCTCGTCGGGCGCTACCGGCGGCAGCAGGCGGCGCTGACTGACGCCGGCCGCCGGCACGTCGAGGCGCGGGACCGCGAGCGGCGGGGCGACGCGGAGCGCGTCCGGCTGCGGGAGCGGGCCCGGATCGCCCAGGAGATGCACGACTCGCTCGGGCACGACCTGAGCCTGATCGCCCTGCGCGCCGCCGCCCTGGAGGTCGCCGCCGACCTGACCCCCCGGCACCGGGCCGCCGCCACGGAACTGCGGGCCAGCGTCGCGGCCGCCACCGAGCGGCTGCACGGGATCATCGGGGTGCTCCGGGAACCGGACGGCACGGCGACCACCCGGCCGGCCGACGAGAGCGTCACCGAGCTGGTCGACGGCGCCCGGGAGGCGGGCATGGCGGTGCGGCTGGACGGGGCGGACGCCCTGGCGCAGCTACCGCCGATGGCCGCGTACGCCGTGCATCGGGTGGTCCGGGAGGCGCTGACCAACGCCGCCCGGTACGCCCCCGGCGCGCCGGTCACCGTCGTCCTGGCCGCCGACGGCGACCGGGTCGAGGCGGCCGTCGTCAACGCGCCGCCACCGGCCGGCCCGCTGCCCGGCCCGGCGTCCAGCGGGTCCGGCCTGCTGGCTCTCGCCGAGCGGGTCCGGCTCGCCGGTGGTGCCCTGACGGCCGGTCCCCGTACCGGTGGCGGTTTCGCCGTCCGCGCCCGACTGCCGGTGGCCGGCCGGCCGGAAACCGACGGCCTCCCGCCGCCCGGTGCCGACCCGCCTTCCGCCGGTGACCCGTGGCCGGTGGCCACGGCGGACGAAGTGGGTCGTCCGGGCACCGGGGAGGGGCTGGGCGAGGCCGAGCGGCGGCTGCGCGACGCCCGCCGGCAGGTCCGGCGCAGCCTGCTGGTGGCGCTGGGCGCCCCGGCAGGTCTCGCACTGGTCCTCCTGCTGGTCTACTACCCGGTCGCCACGACCGGAACGGTCCTGCGCGACGAGGCCTTCGCGCGGCTGCCCGTCGGGGCGGCGCGTGCCGAGCTCGCCGGGCTGCCCCGGCGGCAGCTCGACCCGCCGGCCGGTGCGCGCCCCGGCTGCGAGCACTACACCGACGGCAACTTTCCCCTGGCCCAGCCGACGTGGCGGCTCTGCTTCGTCGAGGGCCGGCTGGTCAGCAAGGAGCGGATCGACGGATGAACGCCGACACGACCGGCCCGGTGCGGGTGGTCCTCGCCGACGACGAGGCGATGATCCGGGCGGGCGTCCGGGCCATCCTGGCCACCGACCCGGGCATCGAGGTGGTCGCCGAGGCCGGTGACGGCCGGGCCGCGGTGGAACTGGTCCGGGCGCACCGGCCCCGGGTGGCGCTGCTGGACATCCGGATGCCGAGGCTGGACGGGCTCACCGCCGCCGCGGAGATCCGCCGGCTGGTGCCGGAGACGGCGACGGTCATGCTGACCACGTTCGGCGAGGACGACCACGTCGCCCGGGCGCTCGGGCACGGGGCCAGCGGGTTCCTGCTCAAGGCCGGCGACCCGCGGGAGCTGATCGCCGGGGTGCACGCCGTCGCCGACGGCGGCGCGTACCTGTCGCCGCGGGTGGCCCGCCGGGTGATCGAGCTGGGCGGTGACCGGGTGGCCCGCCGGCCGGTGGCCCGGGACCGGCTGGCCGTGTTGACCGAGCGGGAGCGGGAGGTGCTCGCGCTGGTCGGGGCCGGGCTGTCCAACGCCCAGATCGCCCGCCGGCTGCATCTGGTCGAGGGGACCGTGAAGAGCTACCTGACGAGCGTCTTCACCCGGCTGGAGGTGCGGAACCGGGTGCAGGCGGCCATCCTCGCGTACGAGGCGGGGCTGGTCGAGCCGACCGGCTGACCTCGCCCCGCCCCGGTTCCGGCCCTACGCGTCCCGGCGGCGCAACGCGGCGCGGCCCAGCAGCAGCGCCGCGCCGGCCCACCCGGCGAGCAGCAGCAACCCGACCGGCGCCGGGTAGGGGTCGCTGTCCCCGGCCAGGAAGTGCGCCCCGGCCACCCCCGGGAAGGCGTCGGCGACCCGGTTCAGCACGGCGATGTCCGGTTCCTGCAACGACAGCGGGACGATCATCAGAGTGGCGACGAGCACCGTCAGGGTGAGCACGGCGCTGCGCAGGGCCGCGCCGAGCCCGAGGGCCAGCACGCCGACCAGCGCCAGGTAGGTCGCGACCGCCAGGACGTCACCGAGGGTGCCGCCCGCCGGCGCGGTGCCCCAGCGGCCGAGCACCGGCCCGGCGACCGCCGCGCCGACGGCGCCGAGCAGCAGCCCGAGCGCGAACGTCACCGTCCCGGTCACCGCGGCCTTGGCCAGCAGCATCCGGCCGCGCGACGGCGTGCACTGCAACGTGGTACGGATCGTGCCGCTGGCGTACTCGCTGGTGATCACGAGCAGGCCGAGGGCCAGTACGGCGTACTGGGTCAGTTCGACCGAGCCGATCACGATGCTGCCGACGGTGACGATCCCGGCGTCGTCGACCGGATCGTCGTTGGTGTTCGCGTTGGCGGCGTAGATGGCCAGCTGGCCGGAGGTGGCGGCCATCAGCAGCACGCCGGCCAGCAGCGACCACCAGGTGGAACGCACGGACCACAGCTTGGTCCACTCGGCGGAGATCGTGTTCATCGTGCCTCGCTCGCGGTCGGGGCGCCGGCGTACTCGACGCTGTCGGCGGTCAGTTCCATGAAGGCCCGTTCCAGGGACGCCCCGTGCGGGCTCAGCTCGTGCAGCGGCACGCCCAGCTCGTACGCCAGCTCGCCGATCCGCTCGACGGTGGCGCCGGTGACGGTCAGCTCGGTCGGGCCGGCCGCCTCGACGGCGGCCCCGGCGGCGCTGAGCCGCGCGGTGAGCGCGGCCAGCCCGGCCGGCTGCGGGCTGCGGACCCGCACGGCCACCGCGCTGCCCGCGACCACCTCGTCGGTCGGGGCGTCGGCGAGCAGCCGGCCCCGGCCGATCACCACCAGCCGGTCGGCGGTGAGCTGCATCTCGCTCATCAGGTGGCTGGAGACGAAGACGGTGCGGCCCTCGTCGGCCAGGGCCCGCATCAGCTGCCGGACCCAGCGCACCCCGTCCGGGTCGAGTCCGTTGACCGGCTCGTCGAACATCAGCACCGGCGGGTCGCCGAGCAGCGCGCCCGCGATACCGAGCCGCTGGCCCATGCCGAGGGAGAGGGTCCGGCCCGGCTTGGCCGCGGCACGGTCGTCCAGCCCCACCGTGGCGAGCACCTCGTCCACCCGGCGGTCGGGTATCCCGTTGCTGCGGGCCATCGCGAGCAGGTGCGCCCGACCCGACCGGGCGGGGTGGATCGCCCGGGCGTCAAGCAGTGCGCCGACCTCGTGCAGCGGGCGCCGCAGCTCCCGGTACGCCCGCCCGCCGACCAGCGCCTGCCCGGCGGTGGGCCGGTCCAGCCCGAGGACCATCCGCATGGTGGTGGACTTGCCGGCGCCGTTCGGGCCGAGGAACCCGGTGACCCGGCCCGGCCCGATGTCGACGGTCAGGGCGTCGACGGCGGTCGTGGCCCCGAACCGCTTGGTCAACCCACGTAATGTGATCATGCACTGACGCTAGGTCCGGCACCGGCCGTGCCACCGCCCCCGAACGACACCCCCCGACCCTGACTTTCGTCAGCCCCCGCCCGCCCTCACCATCGGTGATCAGGACGCCATGGACCGTAAAACGGCCGGGTAAGGTCCACGGTGTCCTGATCACCGAGCGCTCGTGTCGTTGCCACAGGGCACAGGCCGTGTCCGTCGGGTCTGGCGTGTCCGGCGGAGCACACGCGGTACGCGCTGGGGCGTCAGCGCGGTCAGCGGCGGCGGACGACGAAGGCGTCGGGCATCCGGAAGGTGAGGTTGTCGGGGCACCACGGTTCGCGGACCACGGTGATCCCGCCGAGCAGCGGGGCGGCCTCGGCCACCACCACGGCCGCCTCCATCCGGGCCAACTGGTCGCCGACGCAGCGGTGCGTTCCGGCCCCGAAGGCCAGGTGCCGGCGGGAGCCGCGCTGCCCGGGCCGGAACTCGTCGGGCGCGTCCACGGCCGCCGGGTCCCGGGCGGCGCGGGCCAGCCAGAGCACGATGCTGGTGCCCGCCGGCACCGCCGCCCCGCCCAGCGTGGTGTCCACCGCCGCCACCCGCCGCCAGGTGACGATCGGCGGCTCCAGCCGCAGCCCCTCCTCGACCACGTCGGCGACCGCGACGGTGCCGGCGCGCAGGCCGGCGAGCACCGCCGGCTCACCGGTCAGCCGGTGCAGCAGCAGGGTGAGGAACTGCGAGGTGGTCTCCTGCCCGGCCACCAGCAGGAAGAACAGCGCGCCGACCACCACGTCGGGCGGATGCCCGGCGGCCCGCAGCGACCCCGCCAGCCCGCCCCCGGTCACCGCGAACTCCCGCAGCACCCGGTGGAATCGGCCCACCTCGGCGGCGAGGGCCTGCTGCCGGTCGGCGTCCAGCGGCGCCCAGAACAGTTCCAGCGCCGCGCGGGCGAACTCCTTCACCGCGCCGACCGGTGCGTCCGGCAGCTCGACCAGCCGGGCCAGCACCAGCAGCGGCAGGTCGGCGGCGAGCCGGGCGTGCAGGTCCACCGGGCGACCGGCGTCCAGGTCGGCGCCGATCGCGTCGAGGCGTTCCCGGACCAGCCCGGTCAACCAGGGGCGCTGGGCGGCGACGCGGGTCGGGTGCAGGGCGTCGGCGACGACCGCCCGGATCCGCGGGTGGTCGGCGCCACCGTTGTTCGCCAGGGTCGGCGGCAGCCGGAACCGGTGCCCGGCCAGCACCCGCAGCGCGGCCACCGGGATCGGGGTCACCGCGTCCAGCGCGTTGTCCGGCCGGTACGTCGCCGGATCGGTGAGCACCTCGCGGACCAGGGCGTGCCGGGTCACCACCAGGTGCTCGACGCCCAGGCGGTCGGGCACCCGGGCCACGTCCGGCCAGTGCGCGTCGGCGGTCTGCGCCCAGCTGCGGAACAGCACGCCGACACGCTAGCGGCCGGCCCCCGGCAGCCCGGCCCGCAACTGCCACACCGTGGTGCGCTTCACCCGTACGCTCTCCAGCGTCTCGGGCACCGGCACGTCGTAGCTGGCCAGCTCGTCGAAGCGGTCGCGGGGCAGGAAGGCCCGGCCGGGGTCGCCGACCAGCACCCGGGCCCCGGAGCGGGCGGCCCGGAGCAGGAAGCGCAGCACCCGGTTGGTCATCGCCTCGCTGTAGAACACGTCCCCGGCGAGCACCACCTCGGCCCCCGCGGCGTCGCCGTCGAGGATGTCGCCGAGTTCCGCGTCGACGCGTACCCCGTTGGCCTCGGCGTTGACCGCGACGGCGGCGACGGCCAACTCGTCGATCTCCACGGCGCGGACGGCGGCGGCGCCGGCCCGCGCGGCGGCGATGGCGACCAGCCCGGAGCCCGCGGCGAGGTCGAGCACCCGACGGCCGGCGACCAGCTCGGGGTGGTCGGTGACGTACCTGGCCAGCGCCTGCCCGCCGGCCCAGGCAAAGGCCCAGAACGGCGGTGGCTGGGCGCTGCGGAACTCGCCCTCGGTCAACTCCCACAGCCCGATGGCGTCGTCCGCCTGGTGCAGCCGCACCTCGGGAACGAAGGCGACCGGGGTGAGGCTGGCGTGCAACCGGACGAAGGCGGCGGAGAGCTCGGACACGCCGGTGATTGTCCCCCGCCGCCGGGCGGCCGGCGCACCGGGACCCGGCGGCCCGCCAGATTTCCGTGGGCCGTCCGTCGGGGCCGGCCGGCATGCCGACCGGCCCCGACGGGGCGTCACTTCGAGAACGCCTGGAACTCCGCGATCCGCACCTGGGTACGCGCCGGGCTGGCGGTCCCGCAGTCGGTGGTGGTCGCCGGGTCGTCGTCCTGCTCACCGGCGTAGGCCGGGCCGCCGGTGCACTGGCTGGCCAGCACCTCCAGCCGCAGGTGCGTGGCCAGGGTGGTCGGCACCGGGAACCCGCGCAGGTTGATGTCCCGCACGTACGCCCGGTACGCCCCACCGGGGAACGCGTCGGGCGCGCTGGTGTGGATGCGCCGCCAGTTCGCGGGATCCGCGCAGTCGGCCTTCTTCGCGTTGCACGCCGACACCGCGAACGAGCGCAGCGCGCTGAGCGCGTTCTGGCTGCCCGGGTCGGCGTCGCCGGCGATCGCGGGGCGCAGCATGGCGCTGACGTTCACCCGCTTGACGACCTGCGGCGCGTCCCCGGCCAGCGCCACGGTGACCTGCCTGCCGGCCACCCCGTCGAGGGAGGCCCAGTTGGTGGCCTCGGTGTCGTCGGCGATCCGGTCCAGGTTGACCCCGTCGCCGGTGATCGTCGCACCGGACGCGGTGGACGCCAGGTTGCGGCTCATCCGCAGGTCGACGTGACTCTCCTTGCCGGCCCTGGCGACCACGTCGAGCCGCTGGTGGCCGAAGCCGGGCGCGACGGCGAGCAACCGGTACCTCCCGGGCACCAGCTCCACCCGGTCGGGCAGCGGGGTGGCCGGGTCCGTGTCGGCCACCGGCACGGCCCGCGCCTCGTACGCCCCGACGTACACCCGGATCGGCGCGTCGGCGCTGTCGCCCTTCGGGCGGAGGGTGAGCACGGCGTTGTCGGCGCCGGGGGCCGCGAAGCTCGGCGTCGGGTCGGTGTCGGCGGCGCCGTTGGTGGCGGCGTCCCGACCCATCCCGGAGCGGGCGAACTCGGCCCAGATCAGCTCCTGGTTGGCGCCGCCGAAACGGAGCAGGTCGGCGGTGAGCATGTTGTCCCGCATGTCGAGCATGCTGACCTGGCTGGCCGCCTGCAGCAGGAACGAGTCGAAGACCAGCTGCGACCAGCGCCGGTTGCCCGGGCACTCGTCGACCGGCACCAGGCCGCGCGCGCAGTCGAGCTGTAGCTGCGGGGTGCCGGCGCCGTACCGCTTCGTCAGCGCGGCCCGGACCCGGTAGTTGGTGGCGCTCCAGATCTCGCCGTCGGCGTGCACGGCGGGACCGCCGGTGTTGTAGCCGACGTCGGAGTAGTTCAGCGGGCTGCGGCTGAAGTCGTGGTTGCGGATGCCGCTGACCAGGTTTCCGGTGACGTATCCGCCGGTGACGTAGGGCGTCTCGCCGGGGGCGCGCAGCCCGTGCTGGAACAGGTACTCGGCGGCGAGCAGGTCGCTCCACGACTCGCCCATCGAACCGCCCTGGTGCCCGCCGATGCCGCTGTCCGGGCCGGCGATCATGCGGTTGGTGATGGCG
This sequence comes from Micromonospora sp. NPDC047074, assembly GCF_040643815.1. NCBI lineage: Bacteria > Bacillati > Actinomycetota > Actinomycetes > Micromonosporales > Micromonosporaceae > Micromonospora > Micromonospora sp. NPDC047074. The sequence goes on along the minus strand of NZ_JBEYVB010000005.1, from coordinate 232,155 downwards.
TGGGTGTACTCGTGCCCGATGACCGTCATGTCGTAGTCGCCGTCGACGCAGGGCGGGTACGGCCCGCCGGCCTGCGGCTGCCACAGGTACATGTTGGTGGTCGGCGGCAGGCCGTCGCGCGGCGTGCCCTGGTTGGCGTTGTTCCGGTTGCCGCTGAGCGCACCCTGCTGGGCGCGGCCCTGCTCGGCGTCGCCGCCCCGGCCCTCCGGGGTCAGGTTCACCGCCTGGAGGTTCCAGGTCGCCTCCGTGAAGCCGAGGTGCCAGGCCCAGTCGTGCATCCGGTTGTGCATGGCGAACAGGTTGCCGATCGCGGCGTCGCCGTCGTTGCGCTGCGCCGAGGTGAACACCTCGGGGTTGCAGCGGGACTGGTGCCACTGGTCGGTGAACGGGTACTCGTAGCGGCGCTCGGGGCTGGGCGTGGCCGGGACGGCCGGCGTGCCGCCGCCCCAGGAGAGCACCGTGTTGGCGGAGTTGCCGCGCGTGGTGCCTGTCGGCGCGCCGGTGGCCGCGTCGACGTCCCACGGCTGGCCGGTGGCCGGGTCGCGGAAGGCCGCCTGGCAGCCCGGCGACGGGTCGCCGCACCAGCGCACCCGCGGGTCCTGCCCGGGGCCGAGGTCGCGCGGCGGGGTGGCCGGGAAGACCGCCCAGCTCGGGTTGTCGGAGTCGAAGTCGACCAGGTCCTCACGGACCAGCACCCGACCCGTGATTCCGTCGACGTACGTGGTGAACGCCGCCGGGTGGTCGGCGTCGGCGCCGATCAGGGTCACCTCGTACGCGGCCCGGGGCCCGTCGAGCGGGGTGGGCACGGCGACGGACCGGACACTGTGGCTGCTCACCGCGTACGCGGCCAGGCCGGCGTCGGCGAGTGCGGCGGCGTACGCCTGCTCGCCGGTGAGGGTGGCCGGCGCCGGCGCGGCGGTGTCCCGGGACAGCGAGGAGCTGACCGCGAGGACCTTGCCGCCGGCGACCGCGACGGTGACCAGGCCGTCGTGCCCGGCCGGCAGGTCGCCGAAGCGCTGCCGGAGGGTGACGACCGTGCCGGTGCCGATCGGGCGGACCAGCACCCGGTCCATCGCCTCGACGGCGGCGGCGTCCAGCCCGAAGAGGTCGTGGTGGCCGGTCAGGTACGCGCGGGCGGCCGCCTCCGGCTCCCCGGGCAGGCCGGTGGCCAGCGGCGTGCTGCCGGGGCCGAGCGCGTGCGGGGTGCCGAGCCGGTTCCAGCGGGCGTCCGGGTCGGCCTGGCGGGCCAGCCCCCGCTGCCGGGCGTCGGGGGTGGCGGAGCCGGGTCGGTTGTCGACGTCGGCGTGCTGGTGCCCCTCCGCGAACGGCCCGGACCGCCGCTCGTCGCCGGGGCCCGGGGCGGCGGTGGGGCTGGCGACGGTGGGGCCGGTGGGCAGCAGCGCGGCCACCACCATGGTCGCCGCCAGAACGGGGACGAGCCGGCGTCGACGCCGGCTCCTCCAGGGTGTCCACTCCGGTTGTGCCACGGGACCTCCTCGGGGGAGCGGGATGGCCGGCACGTCGCCGGTCCGCGCACGCGGATACGCATGCGCATCTGTGGATATCAGCCCGCCCCGACAGGGACAAGGGCCGTGCCCGCTCGGGGTCGGCCTGTTGCCGGAGGTCTGGCGATCCCCGCACCGGCTGCGGCCAGCGCGGGGCGGTGGGACGCGGCGGTCAGGGGGTCCAGTCGGGGTCGCGCCCGAAGGCGGCGACGAGGCGGTCCTGCTCGTCGGCCCGCGCCGGCACGTCGACGGGCGAGCGGACCAGCCGGCCCCGCTGGTATTCGCCGATCCGCCGGCTGAACCACCGGGCGCACTCGGCGACCGCGTCGGCGTCCATCCGGGGATCCGCGCCGATGGCCACGGCCAGGTCCCAGCCGTGGATCAGGTGCTCCGCGGTCAGCTGGTGCAGGTACTCGTCGGCGGGGGTCTCGCCGACGGAGAGCGCGACGGTGCGGTGCAGCGCGGCCGGCCGGGTGAAGGCCAGCTCCGCCTGCGCCGCCGCTTCCCGGGCCGCACCGGCGGGGTCGGGGCCGAGGAGGTCGCCGTCGTACCGGTCGCCGACCTCCTTGATGGTCCGTCCCGCGAGCAGGGCGACGCTCCACCGGTCCTCGCCCACCACGTGGTTGACCAGCGCCCGGACGTCCCAGTCCGGGCACGGGGTCGGTTCCGACCACTGGCCGGGGCCGACCTGCTCCACCCGGTCGGTGAACTCGGCCAGGCTGCGGCGGTACGTCTCCAGGGGGTCCATGCCGACGATTGTTCCGGCTGCCCCACGGGGCCGAGCCGTTTTGCCCGCTTCGCGCCGCCGGCTCAGTCGAGTTGCGCCGGGTCCAGCCCCAGCTCGCGCGCGGTGAGCAGGCGGACCCACTCGGCGAACTGCCGGCGGGAGATCACCCGGTCGTGCACCGCGAGCTGCACCGCCAGCCCGTCCATCACCGCGCTGATCCGCCACGCCGCACCGGCCGGGTCGGCGCACTCGAAGGTGCCCTCGCGGACCCCGTCCGAGATCACCGTCGCCAGGTCCTCCCGCCAGCGCAGGTCGAGCCGGCGGGAGACCTTCTCCAACTCCGGGGTACGCAGCGACTCCGCCCAACCGTCGATCCACATCGACCAGGAGGTGGCCCGACCGGCCGGGGTGTAGAGCCGCACGATCCGGCGGAGCTTGGTCAGCGGCGGGGCGCCGGACCGCATCACCGCGTCCAGCCGGGCCAGATCCTGCTCCACCGCGTACGCGAACGCCTGCGCGAGCAGCCGGTCCTTGGTGGCGAAGTGGTAGAAGACCAGCGCCTGGCTCACCCCGGCGGCCTGTGCCACGTCGGCCGTGCGGGTGTTGGCCAGACCGCGTTCCACGATCACGTCGCAGGCCGTCCGCAGCAGGGCATCCAGGCGGATCTCGGCCGCACGTCTCGTCACGCCGTTACCGTAGCCCATCTGATCGAACACGGGCAGTTACGGATCACGCTCCTTCCGGCCCTGCGACAGTCGGAAGCCTGACACTTTTTCCGGCATATCCCCATCGTCCGTGGTGACCGCTCGTCGGTCCTCCAACCCATCCTCCTAGGAAGCCCTGGTGGGGGTGACGCGTCCCTGGTCTCCGCCGACGCATCGCCGCTGCCCACGCCGGTCGGCGGTCGCCGGACGCGCCGGGAGTCACCCCGATTTGGCAACCGCTCGCCAGCTCGGCTAAAGTTCTCACCCGTCACCGGTTAACGCCGGGGGCACGCGGACGTAGCGCAGCTGGTAGCGCATCACCTTGCCAAGGTGAGGGTCGCGGGTTCGAATCCCGTCGTCCGCTCGGAGACTGCCGCCACGCATGACGGGGGCAACCTCGGTGGGGTGGCCGAGAGGCGAGGCAACGGCCTGCAAAGCCGTGTACGCGGGTTCAAATCCCGTCCCCACCTCGGTAACAAGCGAGGGCGATTGGCGCAGTGGGAGCGCGCTTCCTTGACACGGAAGAGGTCACTGGTTCAAACCCAGTATCGCCCACCAGCAGGAAGGCCCGTCACCATTGGTGACGGGCCTTCCTCGTGTTCCACCGCGCCCGTGCCGGCCGCCTCACGGACGCCGGGCGGGCGTGTGTGCGTACCGCGACCGTCCAGCTCCGCCGGCCGCGCGGACGCCGGTCAGAGCGGCGGGGCGACATCCTCCCGGCGCTCCTCGACCCGCCGGTACTCGACCGGCTCGGTCGTGCTGACCACCTGGCGGCGGCGCCCCCAGATGAGCGTGGTCATGATGAGGCCGAGCACGCCGGCTGCCATCAGGATCCAACCCACGACGTCCAGGTTGAGGCCGCCGAGGCTCGCGTCGAGCGCGAAGGTGAGGATCGCGCCGAGCGCGATCAGGAAGATGCTGGTGCCGATACCCACGACAGCCTCCTTGGTCAGGGGATGTGGTGTGCTGTCGATGGGCTTCAGTACCCCGCGGGTGACCAGCGCAACCACCTCGATGCCGAACCGGCGGCGAGCGACATGCCCCACCCGGGCGGGGCGGCGTGCCGGGCGATCTTGTCATCGGGTAGAGTTCCTCTCGTCGCCGAGGAACACCGGCGGCACGCGGACGTAGCGCAGCTGGTAGCGCATCACCTTGCCAAGGTGAGGGTCGCGGGTTCGAATCCCGTCGTCCGCTCGCGATCCGCCCCTGGAGGTCCGGCCTGCCGGACCGGGCGGTCACCCCCGGGCGATTGGCGCAGTGGGAGCGCGCTTCCTTGACACGGAAGAGGTCACTGGTTCAAACCCAGTATCGCCCACCACCCCGATCACTTCCGGCCTGCCCGCCCGGGCGGCAGCTCAGCGCGCGATCGTCAGGGCGAACGGAACCGGCCCCAGGGCGGCGACCAGCGGTCGGACCATGAGCACGAAGGACTCCGGCCACCACGCGTTCGCCACTCCGCCGAGGTCGACGATCCCCGCCGGCGGCCAGCCCAGCCCGGTGAGCAGGTCGGTCACCACCCGCTTGGCGTCCGGGTCGTCGCCGCACAGGAACGTCGACGGCGGTGGGGTCACCCCGGTCGGGTCGGCCATCAGCGCGGGCGGCCCGACCGTGTTCAGCGCCTTCACCACGCGGGTCTCCGGCAGCGCGGTCTGCAGCTCCTCGGCGAGGTTGCGGTACAGCAGCCGGGCCGCGAAGCCGTCCGGCCCCTGTTCCACCGCGTTGGCGACGTCGACCAGCACCTTGCCGGCCAGCGCCGGGCGCAGCCGCCGCAACACTTCGAGCGACACCGCACCGGGTAGCGCGTTGACGACGAGTTCGGCCGAGTCGGCTGTGGACTCCAGCCGGTCGCGGGTGCCGACGAGGACCTGGTGGCCGGCGGCGGACAGCGCCGGGGCCAGTGCGCGCGCGACGTTGCCGGCGCCGAGGATTCCGATCACGCTCATGCCCGAACGGTAGGCTGGGCGGTATCGCGCCGGCAGTACGCACTTCAAGGTGCCTGGAGGATCCGATGGTCACCAGCAGCGCGCTCGCGCGCCGGGCGGGTGCGCGCTCGGCGTACCTGGTGTCGCTCGCGGAGTGCCCGACGCACCGGGTCCTGGACCGGCTGGGCGACCGTTGGGTCAGCCTGATCCTCAAGGAGCTCGCGGGCGGCCCGCGCCGGCACGGTGAACTGACCCGCGCCGTCGCGGGCGCCACCCAGAAGATGCTCACCCAGACGCTGCGGGGCCTGGAACGCGACGGCCTGGTCGCCCGATCCGTGACTGCCACGGTGCCGCCCCGCGTCGACTACCGGCTGACGCCGCTCGGGGAGAGCCTGCTTCCGGTCATGGCGGTGGTGACCGAGTGGGCCGAGCGGCACATCGCCGACGTCGACGCCGCACGTACGGCGTACGACGAAGCGGCCGTCCCACGCTGGTGACGCCCGTCCGTGGGGTCGGCGCGTCGTCGCCGCTGCCGGCGCCAGCGGCTGGGCGGACGGGGGACGGCTTCTGCCGTGGGCAGATCCGCTCAACGTGAACGGGGTTCCGGGGGCGCCCCGGAAGCCGGCACAGTGGAACGCATGAGACTGCTGGTGCTGGGCGGCACGGGATTCGTGGGCGGCGCGACGGTCGCCGAAGGGGTACGTCGGGGCTGGACGGTGACGGTCTTCAACCGGGGGCTGCACGGCGCGACGCCGGAAGGCGTACACCGGTTGCGGGGTGACCGGACGGCGCCCGACGGCCTGTCGGCGCTGGCCGGCGGCGAGTGGGACCTGGTGGTGGACACCTGGGACGGCGCGCCCCGGGCGGCAAGGGACGCCGCCCGGTTGCTGGCCGGCCGGGTCGGTCACTTCGGCTACGTCTCCAGCGGCTCGGTCTACGCCCGGCCGGTCGTCCCCGGATCGAACGAGGACGCCCCCGTGGTGGCCGCCGAGCCCGACGCCGACGACGCCGCCGACGCGCCCAACAAGGCCGGCGCCTACGCGCCCAACAAGGCCGGTGCCGAACGAGCCGTGCGCCAGGTGTACGGGGAGCGGGCGTTGATCGCCCGGGCCGGGCTGATCCTCGGGCCGGGGGAGGACATCGGGCGGCTGCCCTGGTGGCTGACCCGGATCGCCCGGGGCGGCGACGTGCTGGCGCCCGGCCCGGCCGACCTGCCGGTGCAGTACGTCGACGTGCGTGACCTGGCGGGCTGGATGCTGGACCGGGGCGCGCAGCGGCAGGGCGGGACGTTCAACGTGGTGAGCCGCTCCGGCCACGCCACGATGGGCGAGTTGCTCGACGCCTGCGTCGCGGCCACCGGCGCCGACGCCCGGCTGCGCTGGACCGACCCGGAGCCGATCCTGGCCGCCGGGGTCGTGCCGTGGAACGACCTGCCGATCTGGGTTCCGGCCGGGCACGAGTACCGCTGGTTGCAGGAGCGTGACGTCGAGCGCGCGTACGCGGCGGGGCTGACCTGCCGACCGGTGACCGAGACGGTCACCGACACCTGGGCGTGGCTGCGCCGGGTCGGCACGGTGCCGCCACGCGCGGGGCGTCCGCAGCGCGCCCCGGTCGGTCTGGACCCCGAGCGGGAGGCGGCGCTGCTGGCGGCGACGCGGGTATTCGGATCGTAGGGAGATCCAGCTAATCAGTGGATTCAAGAAACTCCATGGGCGGTGAGTCGGTGTTTCGTGCTCGACACGAAGATTCAGAGATCATCATCATGCTCGGCGGCGACGATGATGTAGAGGTGCTCGACGATGTCGACGTAGAGGTGATCCTTGGTGATGGCAGTCGATGGAGTGCCACTTTCTTGTCGATAGATGCGATCCAGCGTTTGATGGTTCGCTGGAAAGTGACAGGGGAGTGCTTGAACGGGGCATTCTTCCAGTGCCGTGACCTCGTGATCGTTGAGCAGCGAGGGCTGGCGGCGATGATCGATCTTGCGGGACGGCTGATCGACACGGGCGAACTTCAGTACACATTCATGCGGATTGACTAGATCTCGGTGTGGATGCCGGGCGCTTCCCCGGTGCCCGGCGCCATCCCGAACGCTCCTGCTGTTCGTGTTGACGGCGCACACAAAGGTGAATTGGGTGCAGCTCTCTTAAGGTGCGCTGCCAACAGGTGGGTTCGATGCGATCAACACCTCGTGGATGTTCCGGCGCGGGGTCGGGCGTCCTGGTTGGCCGTACCCGATGCGCAGCACCATCTGCGGCGTGCCGAACCGCCCCAGCGACAGCCGCAACTGCTCGCGGGCGCTGGGCACCTCGATCGGCTGGGACAGCATCGACACCGCCAGCCCGGAGTCCGTCGCGGCCAGCAGCACCCGCTGCAACGCCTGCCCCGCGAGGACCTGGTCGACGGCCGTGCTGCCGGGCGAGCCGAGCACCGCCACCAGCGGCTCCGGCTCGAAGTCCCGACCCGGGGCCCGGTCGAGGCCGCCGAAGCCCCGCGACGGCAGCAGGTCCTGCGGTTCGCCCTGCGGGCCGCCGGCGGCGACGGGGATCCCGTCGGGGGCGGGCCTCGCGCGTACCCACTCCTGGCGTTCGGCGACGTACGCCGGGTTCCGCTCCAACACCCGGTGCGCGCTGCGCGCGATCTCGCCGAACGCGTTCACCGCGCTGACGCCGACCAGCAGTTCCAGCCAGCACCGCTCCGCGCGGGCCGCCTCGGCGAGTCGCCAGCGGGCGTCGGCGGGCACCGGGTCGGGCCAGAACGGTGCGCGGTTGCTGAACCGGCGGGGGATGGCCGAGTGCAGTGCCTGCTCGGCGGGGGTGGGACGGCGCGGAACGTCCGGGACGAGCCGGGCCACCACATCCGGCTCGGCCGGGTAGGGGCGCAGCCGGACCGTCGCCGGGGTGCCGGCCACGGCCAGGGCGAGCCGCAGGTTGAACAGCGCCGCGCCGCAGGCGATCCGGACGCCCCAGCCGTTCGGGTCGGTGGCCGGCAGCCGTCGGGTCGGGTCGACCAGCACCTCGATGCCGCCGTCGCGGAGCCGGAACCGCCACGGCTGGGTGTTGTGCAGGGACGGCGCGCGTACGGCGTCGGTCGCGGCGGCCCGCAGTTGCTCGACGGTGAAGCCGGTGTCCATGGTCGTGCTCCTTCCGTGGCTGGTCGTGCCGCCGACGAGTGGTACGCATCCACGGTGCGTCACCGGAGCGTGGCCCGGGCAGGGCCGGACGTCCCGTCCCGCCGGGCCCGACCGCCCCGCCGCACGCCGGGGACCTTCGGCCCGCAGCGGGGTGTCGGTCGGGCCCGGCGGCGTGGGTGACCTGCTGGTCGGGCAGGGGCGGCGGCGTGGGTGATGCCGCATCGGGACCTTCGACCCGTGCGGAGGGCACTGGGAAGGGGGTAGAAACGAGGGATGATCCGCGTGTTCCTGCTCGACGACCACGAGGTCGTCCGCCGTGGCCTGGCCGACCTGCTACAGAGCAGTGGTGACATCGAGGTGGTCGGCGAGTCCGGTCTCGCCCAGGAGGCGGCCCGGCGCATTCCGGCCCTGCGGCCCGACGTGGCGATCCTCGACGCGCGGCTGCCCGACGGCAACGGCATCGACGTGTGCCGGGACGTCCGGGCCGTCGATTCGTCGATCAAGGGCCTGATCCTCACCTCGTACGAGGACGACGAGGCGCTCTTCGCGGCGATCATGGCCGGCGCGGCCGGTTACGTGTTGAAGCAGATCCGTGGCACCGACCTGGTCGACGCGGTGCGCCGGGTGGCGGCCGGCCAGTCGCTGCTCGACCCGGCGATCACGACCAGGGTGCTGGAGCGCATCCGCAGCGGCGTCGAGCAGCCGCGCGAGCTGAAGTCGCTCACCGAGCAGGAACGGCGGATCCTGGAGTACGTGGCCGAGGGCCTCACCAACCGGGAGATCGCCGGGAAGATGTTCCTGGCCGAGAAGACCGTGAAGAACTACGTCTCCAGCGTGCTGGCCAAGCTGGGCCTGGAGCGCCGAACCCAGGCCGCCGTCCTGGCCACCCGCCTCCTGGGCAAGTCCCACTGAGCCATCCTCACCCCGCCCTACCCACCCCACCCCACCCCGCGCCACGCCTCGCGCCTCTGCCTCTCCCGCCTCGCCTCTCGCCCCCGTCGTCGATCTTGCATTTTGGGCCCCTCCTTCGGGGCATATGCACCTTCTGCCCGGGCCGAAAGTGCAAGATCGCGGGCGGGCTCGCGGGCGCGGCCGGGCGCCCACGCGCGGGGGAGGGAGGGGGGAGGGGTCAGGCGGGGAGGGGGACGGACCAGCACAGCTCGGTGCCGTGGGGGGCGGCTCGGCGTACCTCGAACTCGCCGCCGTGGCGCTCGGCGCGCTCGCGGAGGTTGACCAGCCCCCCGCGGGCGGCGGCCGGGTCGCAGCCCACCCCGTTGTCGGCGACGGTCACGGTCACCCGGCCGGTGTCGACGCGTACCGCCACCGTCACGCGGTTGGCCTCGGCGTGGCGTACGGCGTTGGAGAGCGCCTCCCGCAGCACGGCCGTGAGGTCCGGGCGGACCGCGTCGGGCACGGCGCTGTCGATCGGCCCGGTCAGCTCCAGGCGGGGGCGGAAGCCGAGCGACTCGGCGGCCGCCTCGACCGCCTCCCGGATCTCGGTGCGCAGTGCCGCGCTCATCGGGGTACGCAGCTCGAAGATGGTGCGGCGGATGTCCTTGATCGTGGCGTCCAGGTCGTCGACCGCCGCGTTGATCCGCTTGGCGACCTCCGGCCGCGTCGTCATCGGGGCGGCGCTCTGCAACTGCAGGCCGGTGGCGAACAGCCGCTGGATGACCACGTCGTGCAGGTCCCGGGCGATCCGCTCGCGGTCCTCCAGGACCACCAGCAGCTCCCGTTCCTCCTGACCGCGGGCCCGCTCCATGGCCAGCGCGGCCTGCCCGGCGAAGCTGCCCAGCAGGGCCATGTCGTCGTCGCTGGCGGCGGGCAACCGGTCGGGGCGGTGCGCGATCACCAGCACGCCGTGCAGGACGTCGGCGGTGGCGAGCGGGGAGATCACCGCAGGCCCGGTGCTCAGCAACGCCGGCCACGGCGCGGCGTGGGCCAGGTCGGCCACCTGGTCGTGCCGGCCCTCGGCGATGGCGGCGGCGAAGCTCGTCTCGGCGGCCGGCAGCACGGTCCCGACCAGGGCGGCCGCCTGCTCGTCGGCCCCGTCGACCACCTCGACGGTGAACTCCTCGGCGTCGGGGTCGTAGAGCAGCACCAGCGCGACCTCCGCCTCGGCGACCTCGCGGGCGCGCCGGGCCACCAGCGCCAGGGCGTCGGTGCGGCGTACCTCGCCCAGCAGCACGCCGGTGATCTCGGCGGTCGCGGCGAGCCAGAGCTCCCGCCGGTGGGCCAGCGCGTAGAGGCGGGCGTTCTCGATCGCCACGCCCGCCGCCGCGGCGAGCGCGACCACGATCTCCTCGTCGTCCTCGGTGAACTCCGCGCCGCCCTGCTTCTCGGCCAGGTAGAGGTTGCCGAAGACCTGGTCGCGGATGCGCACGGGCACGCCGAGGAAGCTGTGCATCGGCGGATGGTGTGCAGGAAACCCGTAGGACTTCGGGTGCTGGGTGATGTCGGGCATCCGCAGCGGGCGCGGATCGTCGATGAGCAGGCCGAGCACGCCCCGCCCGTGCGGCAGGTCACCGATCCTGGCGTGCAGCTCCGGGCCGATGCCGTGGGTGATGAAGTCGTGCAGCAGGCGGTCGTGGCCGATGACGCCCAACGCCCCGTAGCGGGCGCCGGCCAGCTCGCAGGCCGCCGCCACGATCCGTTGCAGGGTGCTGCGCAGATCCAGGTCGGTGCCGATGCCGACCACCGCGTCGAGCAGGGCCCGCAGCCGTTCCCGGCTGGTCACCACCTCGCCGACCCGGTCCAGCATCTCCTGGAGCAGCTCGTCGAGGCGTACCCGGGACAGCGGGCTGAGCCCCAGCGAGGGGGTCACGTGCGGTTCGGTGGCGGCCACCGGGCGATGGTATCCCCCGGTGGCCGTGGCCCTCGGGCCCGTTGGTGGCGGGCCCGGGGCCGAGGGCGCCGCTAGGCGCCGGCGTCGCGTACCGCCGAGGTGTCCACCACCTGGGCGGCGTCGAGCCGCGGGGTGTGCGGCGGCCCGGCGTGCGCCGGGTCCGCGATCCCCAGCCGCAGCACGAGGTACGGGTAGCCGAGGCCGCCCAGCAGCCCGCGCAGCGTCTGCCGGGTGCCCGCCACCTCCACCACGCCGCTCAGCGGCACCACGGAGATCCCGAGGCGGGTCGCGGTCAGCCAAGCGGCGGAGAGCGCCTCGCCCGCGCGCAGCCAGGTGTCCGGCTCGTCCTCGTCGCCGTAGAGCAGGCCGTACACGGCGGCCCGGTCGTGCCCGGGGCCGACCGGCAGGGTGCCGGGGCGACCGAAGTCGCGGGCCGGCACGGTGGTCTGCGGGGCCTCCGCCGGCAGGACCTCCGGCGGCAGGCCGGTGCCGGTGCCGCCGCGGCTGGTCCAGTACTCCAACTCCTCGCGCAGCTGCGGGTCCTCCGCCTCGACCGACGCCGCGTGCCCGGCCGTGGCGGCCAGCTCCAGGACGTTGTCGCGGTCGAGGAACTGGAGCTGGCAGCCCTCGGCGGCGACCGCCGCGGCGATCTCCCCGAGGGCGGCGTCCGGCACCGGCTCGTCGCTGACCGGGCGCCGGTCGGTGTGCCGCACGGACATGCACTGCACCAGGCGCATGGCGTCCGGGTCGGCTTCCGCGCGGGCCAGCCCGGTCAGCCGGCCCAGCAGGTCGCGGTCGGTGGGGTCGGAGATCCGTTCCACCACGGCGGTCCAGCCCTCCGCGGCCAGCGCGACCCGCGCGTGGTGCAGCGCCGCCCCGCAGCTGTACGCCACCAGCCGGCCCTCCGGGTCCGTCGCGGCGAGCCGGGGGTCGCGGACCACGCGTAGCTCCAGCGCGTCCGGCAGCACCCGCCACCGCCACGGTTGGCTGTTGTGCACCGACGGGGCGTGCCCGGCCGTCGCGGCGGCCTCCGCGAGTGCGGTGGTCAGCGGGCGGCCCGTCGCCGGCGTCTGGTGGCTCATCGTCACGACCTTTCCGTTTTCCCCATCGTGCCCCAGGCCGGTGGTGCCCCGGGCGGGGTTGCCGCTCCATCCTGCGCCATCCCCCGTGCCGACACACGGTACGCAGGTCCCGGCGCGGCAGGGCCCTCGTCCCCCGCCGGTTCGCCCGGATGCCCTCCGGTACGCGGCCGGCGCTGGGACGATCCGCAGGTGGGAACGGAACCGCCGGAGTGCGTGCCGGAGCAGCCGGCACGGCGGGACCGGCCACGCCTGCCGCTCTGGGTGCCGCTGACCGGGGTGACGGCGCTGGTGCTGGCCGGGGCGGCGCTGCGGCTCACCGGTCGCCGGGACGCGGCCGACCTGGTGTGGGCGTCCGCCACCGTGGCCGCCCTCGCACCCGCCGCCTGGTCGATGCTGCGGCAGCTGTGGCGCCGGCAGTTCGGGGTGGACGTGATCGCCGTGCTGGCCCTGGTCGGCGCGCTGATCGTGCGGGAGTACCTGGCCGGAGCGGTGATCGCGGTGATGCTGGCCACCGGGCGGGCGCTGGAGGCGTACGCCCAGGGGCGGGCGACCCGCGACCTGCGTGCGCTGCTCGCCCGCGCCCCCCGCACCGCCCGGCGGCGCGGCCCTGGCGGGAGCGTCGAGGAGGTGCCGCTGGACCGGGTGGCGGCAGGGGACCGGCTGCTCGTCGGCCCGGGCGACGTGGTGCCTGTCGACGGGCAGGTCGACGAACCGGTGACCCTCGACGAGTCGGTGGTCACCGGCGAGTCCCGGCTGGTGCGGCGCGCGGCCGGCGAGCAGGTCGCCAGCGGCGTGGTCAACGCCGGTGCCGGCTTCGGGATGCGCGCGACGCGCGACGCGGCGGGGAGCACCTACGCGGGGATCGTCCGGCTTGCCGAGGAGGCGACGGCGCACAAGGCGCCGATGGTGCGCCTCGCCGACCGGTACGCCGCCGCGTTCGTGCCGTTCACCCTGGTCCTGGCGGGGCTGGGTTGGCTGCTCTCCGGCGATTTCGTCCGGGCGGTGGCCGTGCTGGTGGTCGCCACCCCGTGCCCGCTGCTGCTGGCCACCCCCATTGCGATCGTGTCCGGGCTGTCCCGCACCGCCCGGCGCGGGATGCTGGTCCGCGACGGCGGCTCGCTGGAACTGCTCGGCCGGGCCCGCACGCTGCTGGTCGACAAGACCGGCACGCTGACGGCCGGCCGCCCCCGCGCCGCCGAGGTCGTGGCCGCCCCCGGCGGCGACCGCGACGACGTGCTGCGTCTCGCCGCCTCGGTCGAGCAGCTCTCCCCGCACGTGCTGGCCCGCGCGCTGGTGGCGCAGGCGCGCGAGCGGGGCCTGCCGCTGACCGAGCCGGCGGGGGTGACCGAGGAACCGGGCCGGGGCGTACGCGGGTCGGTCGACGGGCGGCAGGTGCGGGTCGGCCAGCTCGACGGCGACCTGCCCGACTGGGCGGGACGCGCCCGGTCCCGGGCCGAGCTGGCCGGTCGCTCGGTGGTCTGGGTCAGCGGCGAGCGGGGCCCGATCGGGGCGATCCTGCTGGAGGACCCGGTACGCCCCGACGCCCGCCGCACCGTCCGGCGGCTGCGCGAGGCGGGGCTGCGGCGCGTCGTGATGGTGACCGGGGACCGGCCCGACGTCGCCGCCCAGGTGGCGGGGGTGGTCGGCGTGGACGACGTGGTGGCCCGGTGCGCGCCCGCGGAGAAGGCGACCCGCGTACGTGAGGAGGCGCGCCGGGCCGTCACCGTGATGGTCGGCGACGGGGTGAACGACGCCCCCGCCCTCGCCGAGGCGCACGTCGGCGTGGCCATGGGCGCCACCGGGGCGACCGCCTCGGCCGACGTCGCCGACGCGGTGCTCACCGTCGACCGGCTGGACCGGCTCGCCGACGCGGTGGAGATCGCCCGGTACGCCCGCCGCATCGCGGTCCAGAGCGCCATCGTCGGGATGGGCCTCGCGGTGCTGGCGATGCTGGCCGCCGCCCTCGGCCGACTGCCCCCGGTCGCCGGGGCGTTCCTCCAGGAAGGCATCGACGTGCTGGTGATCCTCAACGCGTTGCGTGCCCTCGGGGGCGGGCTGCGCCGCCGCGACGTGCCGCCGGGCACCCGCGAGCTGCTCGACCGGTACGCCGCCGAACACGGCGCGGTCCGCGACGTGCTCGCCACCCTGCGGAACACGGCCGACCTGCTCGCGACCACGCCCGGCGCGCCGGAGTGCCTGCCGGCGCTGCGCGAGACGCACCGCAGGCTCACCGGGGAGGTGCTGCCGCACGAGGCGGCCGAGGAACGCCAGCTCTATCCGGCGCTGGCCGAGCCGCTGGGCAGCGCCGAGGCGACGTCGACGATGAGCCGCGCCCATGTGGAGATCCGGCGACTGGTGGACCGGATCGGCGCGCACCTCGCGCAGGCCGGCGACGGACCGCTGCGCCGGGACCAGCTCACCGACCTGCTCGCCGCCCTCTACGGCCTCGAGGCGATCCTGCGGCTGCACCTTGCCCAGGAAGAGGAGGACTACTTCTCGCTCAGCCCGGCGGAGCCGGCCGAGAGCCGCTGAGCGTGAAAGGAAGGGCCCCCTGCTATCGCCTTCTGATGTGCAGGGGGCCCTTCCTTTCCGCTCAGCGTTCCCGGACGACCGCCACCGGGCAGTGCGCGTGCTGGATGAGCTGCTGGCTGACCGAGCCGAGCAACATCCCCTTCAGGCCACCCCGACCCCGGGTGCCGACCACCACCAGGCACGCGTCGCGGCTGGCGTCGACCAGCAGGGACGCCGCGCTGCCCTGCGTCACCTCCACCGTGACCGGCACGTCGGGGAACGTCGCGGCCCAGCGGCCCAGCGGCTCGTCCAGCTCGGCCCGGTCGGCCGCCGTGGCCTCCCGCGCCTCGGGATCCGACGGCGGGCGCTGGCCGGCGGGCGGGTGCCAGGCCCGCACCACGCGCAGGGGCACCCGTCGGGCCGTGGCCTGCTCGAACGCGAATCCCAGCGCCACCAGCGAGTTCTCCGACCCGTCCACGCCGACCACCACGTGCCCGCTCCGCCCGCCGGCGGCGGCCTCACCACGGACCACCACGACCGGGCAGTGCGCGTGGGCGGTGACCGAGACCGCGGTCGAGCCCACGAGCAGCCCGCCGAAGCCGCCGTGCCCTCGGGTGCCCAGCACCAGCAGGTCGGCCCGCGCGGAGCGTTCCTGGAGCACCAGCGCGGGCGGACCGTCGAACACCTCACCGGTGACGGTCAGCTCCGGGTGCGCGGCCGCCGCGTCCGCCGCCGCCTTGTGGACCAGCTCCTCGACCTGCCGGCGGGCCGTTTCGTCCGGCCAGATGCCGGGGGCCACGCCGGGGCCGATCCAGCCGGCCACGGTGAGCCACTCGAAGACGTACGCCAGCCGCACCGGCCGTCCGCTGCGACCGGCCTCCTCCAGCGCCCACTGCAACGCGGTGGAGGCGTCGGCGGAGCCGTCGTAGCCGACCAGGATCTCGTCGCCGCTCATCGGGACCACCTTTCGTTCGTGTTCAGCCTTTCGTTCGCGACTGCGGGGCTCGCAAACCTCACTGGGCTGCACCGCCTCGCAGGCCCGGGTCCGTCTCGCGGACCCAGCGCCACTCCGCGACCCGGGGATCGTCCTCGCCGAAGCGGCGGGTGTAATCGCGGCAGGACTGGCGCGCGTCGACCATCTCCTGCCGCAGGTGGGCGGCCCGGTCCGCCAGCCCCGGCACCCGGTCGATCACGTCGATGACCAGGTGGAAGCGGTCCAGGTCGTTGAGCATCACCATGTCGAACGGCGTGGTGGTGGTGCCCTCCTCCTTGTAGCCGCGTACGTGCAGGTTGACGTGGTTGGTGCGGCGGTAGGTCAGCCGGTGGATCAGCCACGGGTAGCCGTGGTACGCGAAGATGACCGGCCTGTCCCGCGTGAAGATCGTGTCGAACTCCTTGTCCGACAGGCCGTGCGGGTGCTCTGTCGGCGGTTGCAGGCGCATCAGGTCGACCACGTTGACCACCCGCACCTTCAGCTCGGGCAGGTGCTGCCGCAGCAGGTCCGCGGCGGCCAGCGTCTCCAGCGTCGGCACGTCCCCGGCGCAGGCGAGCACGACGTCCGGCTCGCTGCCGGCGTCCGTGCTGGCCCAGTCCCAGATCCCGAGGCCGCGCCGGCAGTGCTGGACCGCCTCGTCCATCGACAGCCAGTTCGGGGCGGGCTGCTTGCCGGCCACCACCACGTTGATGTAGTGCCGGCTGCGCAGGCAGTGGTCCATCGTGGAGAGCAGGGTGTTGGCGTCCGGCGGCAGGTAGACCCGTACCACCTCGGCCTTCTTGTTCATCACGTGGTCGATGAAGCCCGGGTCCTGGTGGGAGAAGCCGTTGTGGTCCTGCCGCCACACGTGGCTGGAGAGCAGGTAGTTCAGCGAGGCCACCGGCTCGCGCCACGGGATGCCCCGGGTCACCTTCAACCACTTGGCGTGCTGGTTGACCATCGAGTCGACGATGTGGATGAACGCCTCGTAGCTGGTGAAGATGCCGTGCCGGCCGGTGAGCAGGTAGCCCTCCAGCCAGCCCTGGCAGAGGTGCTCGGAGAGGACCTCCATCACCCGCCCGTCGGGCGAGAGTTGGTCGTCGCCGGGCACGGTGCCGGCCACCCAGGCCCGGTCGGTGACCTCGAACGCCGCGCCGAGCCGGTTCGAGGCGACCTCGTCCGGCCCGAAGAGGCGGAACGTCTGCGGGTTGGCCGCGATGACGTCGCGTACCCACGGGCCGAGGGCGCCGGTCGCGCCGGCCACGGTCTCGCCGGGCCGCTGCACGTCGACGGCGTAGTCGCGGAAGTCCGGCAGCGCCAGGTCGCGCAGCACCAGCCCGCCGTTGGTGACCGGGTTGGCGCTCATCCGCCGATCACCCTTCGGCGGCAGCGCGGCCAGCTCGGCCACCGGTGCGCCGGTCGCGTCGAAGAGCTCCTCCGGCCGGTAGCCGCGCAGCCAGCGCTCCAGCTCGGCCAGGTGCGCCGGATTCTTGCGCACCTCCGCCAGCGGCACCTGGTGCGCGCGGTACGTGCCCTCGACCTGCTTGCCGTCGACCTCGCGCGGCCCGGTCCAGCCCTTCGGCGTACGCAGAACGATCATCGGCCAGCGCGGGCGCTCGACGGTGCCACCGGAGCGGGCGTGCCGCTGGATGGCGGCGATCTCGTCCAGCGCCCGGTCGAGCGTGCCGGCGAGCACGTGGTGCACCGTCGCCGGGTCGTCGCCGGCCACCACGTACGGCTCGTAACCGAACCCGCGCATCATGGCCAGCAGGTCGTCCTCACCGATCCGGTCCAGCACCGTCGGGTTGGCGATCTTGTAGCCGTTGAGGTGCAGGATGGGCAGCACCGCCCCGTCCCGGGCCGGGTTGAGGAAGACGTTAGACAGCCAGCTCCCGGCGAGCGGGCCGGTCTCCGCCTCCCCGTCGCCGATGACGCAGGCCACCAGCAGGTCGGGGTTGTCGAACGCGGCGCCGTAGGCGTGGCTCAGCGCGTACCCCAGCTCGCCGCCCTCGTGGATCGAGCCCGGCACCTCCGCCGCCACGTGGCTGGGGATGCCACCGGGGAAGGAGAACTGGCGGAACAGCCGGGCCATGCCGGACTCGTCGCGGCCGATGTGGTGGTACAGCTCGCTGTAGGTGCCCTCCAGCCAGGTGTTCGCCACGATCGCCGGACCGCCGTGGCCGGGGCCGGTGACGAACATGGCGGACAGGTCACGGGCGACGATGACCCGGTTGAGGTGGGCGTAGAGCAGGTTCAGGCCGGGGCTGGTGCCCCAGTGGCCGAGCAGGCGCGGCTTGACGTGCTCGGCCGTCAGGGGTTCGCGCAGCAGCGGATTGTCCAGCAGGTAGATCTGCCCGACGGTCAGGTAGTTCGCCGCCCGCCAGTAGGCGTCCAGCCGGCGCAGCTCGTCTTCGGTCAGGGGGCTGTGCAGGTCGAGAGCGGTGTCCATACTGCATGAGCCTCTCGCGGGTTGGGGAATCCTGCATCCTCGGAGCGTGGATCCGTCCGGGCCGGTCTCAGCCTGCCCGGCCGGCTGCGGTGTGGATCAGGGCCGTTGGTCCCGCGCCGGGTGGGCGTTACGCCCGTCCACCGGCACCCCGGTTCGCCCGCGTACCACGATCACCGGAGCGGGGGAGTGGTAGAGCAGCGCCTGGCTCACCGCCCCGAGCATGCCCCGCCACGGCTCGTCGCCCCGGGCGGCGACCACCGCCAACTGGGCCGAGCGGGACTGCTCGACCAGGACCGTGCCGGGATCGCCGCGGATCGTGTGGCACTCCGCCGCCACCGACGGGAACCGCTGGGCGGCCCGTGCCATCACCTCGACGAGCACGCCGGGATCCGCGGTGCCGTTCTCGGGCTCGACGACGCGGACCGCGAGCAGCCGCGCTTCCCGCCGGGACGCGCACTCGAGTGCCCACGCCAGGGCGGTCTCGGAGCTGGCGGTGCCGTCCACCCCGACCAGCACCGGGCCCTGCGGCGGCGGCTCCCGGCGGGCCACCAGCACCGGGCAGCCGGCGCGGGCGGCGAGCTGCACCGCCGCTGCGTCGGCCGGCACGCAGTCGCCGCAGCTCGCCATGCCACCGTCGCCCACGGCGAGCAGTGCGGCCGACTCCGACCGGCGGATCAGGGTGGCGACGGGAGGGCCTTCGACGATCTCGCCGCTGACCGGCAGCGCCGGTTCGACCTCCTTGGCGATCTCCGTGGCCCGGGAGATCAGCTCGTCGGCGTCGGCGCGCGGGCCGGCGATCGACGGGGCCTGAAGCGCCGTCGTCCAGTTGAACGCGTGCAGCAGGCACAGGGGGCGGCCGTGCGTGGCGGCCTCCCGCGCGGCCAGCCTGACGACCGACAGGTTGCGTTCCGAGCCGAGCCCCACCAGCACCGCCGCGTCGGTGGCTGCGGCCATCCGAATCACCTCCGCAGGCATCGCGCCCGGCCCTCCTGTCGAGGCTAGTCGCGGCGGTTGGCCGACGGGGCGGGATCGCCGCATGGCGTCGGGACCCCGCAACGGCTCACCACCGCCGGCCGTCCTTCGCCGGCCGTCCACCCCGCCGGCCGTCCTTTGCCGGCTGTGCCCCCGCCGGGAACAACCCGGTGGACGCTGTCGAGCTGCCCCATCTGTGCGACCGGAGGACATCACAGGGCCGGTCCTACGGATGGGGCAGCTCGACAGGGCTGACGAGGCCACCCTCGCCCCCGGCCCGTCGCGGCGATGACGGGCCGGGCGTCCGGTTCTGGGAGGTGTCCTGTGGCGTCGGCGCCCTCAGCGGGCGGGCGCGGGGTGGACCCGGACGACGACGGCGGTGGCGTTGTCCGCGCCGCCGGCCCGGATGGTCGCGGCGAGCAGGGCTTGGACCGCCTCGTCGGGGCGCGGCGTGGCCAGCAGCTCCCGGATCTGCTGGTAGTCGACCTGGTCGCTGACCCCGTCGGTGCAGAGCAGCCAGACGTCGCCGGGGCGCAGCGACACGGCGAGCAGGTCGGCCTCCGGCTCGCCCGGGTGGCCGACGTAGCGGGTGAGCTGGTAGCGGGCGCGGGCGGCGGCGGTGGAGTCGGCCGGATACCAGCCGTGCAGCACACCGAGCCAGGCCACGGTGTGGTCGGTGGTGATCAGTTCCAGCAGGCCGTCGCGCAGCCGGTAGGCGCGGGAGTCGCCGAGCTGGACGAGCCAGGCCTGGCCGCCGTCGGGCTCCACGAGCAGCGCGGTCAGGGTGCAGCCGGTCAGCTCCGTGAGCCCCGAGCCGGCGGTGCGTACGGTCGACTGGACCTGGGCCACGGCGGTGCGCAAGCGCCGGGGGTCGACCGTGGGCCAGGCGGCCCGGACCTGCGCGACCAGGGTGCCCATCGCCGTCGTGCCGGCCAGGCGGCTGCCCTCGCCGGCTCCCATCCCGTCGGCCACGGCCGCGAACGGCAGGCTCGCGTCGACGTGCAGGACGTCGAAGTTGGCCGGGTAGTGGTGGCCGGTGACGGTGCCGCCAGCGGCGTCCAGCGTGACCTCGGCGAGCGGGAAGCGGCGCCTCTCGTCGGACACGGCGGCGTCGGCGGGAAGGCGGGGGAAGTCGGGCACCGGCGGACGTTAGCACCGGGCCGACCCGGCCGGCATGTCAACGAGGGTTGACAGTGACGGTGATGTCAATGTAAGTTGACGGCATGAGTCAGGCAACGGAACTCGCGGCGGCAGCCGGCAGCACCGACCCCCGGGTCGGGCTGCGCGCCGTCCGCGCGCTGCGCCGACTGCTCGAACGGCTTGAGGTGGTCCAGGTGGACAACGCCCGTCGACAGGGCTGGTCCTGGCAGGAGATCGCCGACGAGCTGGAGGTCAGCCGGCAGGCCGTCCACAAGAAGCACGCCGGGCGTCCGGCGGTCGGATCCTCCTGGGAGGCGTGATGTTCGAACGGTTCACCGACCGGGCCCGCACGGTGGTGCGGGACGCCCGGGACGAGGCCACCGCCGACGGCCAGCGGCCGGTCGGCACCGAGCACCTGCTGCTCGCCCTGCTCGCCGACGGCGACAATCTCGCCGCCCGGGTGCTCGCCGAGGCCGGCCTGGGCGCCGACGACCTGCGGGCCCGCGTCCGCCGGCACGCCGAGCGGGGCGGCACCGGCCTCGCCGACGCCGACGCCGCCGCCCTGCGGGAGATCGGCATCGACCTGGCCGCCATCGTGGCGCGGATCGAGGAGTCCTTCGGCCCGGACGCGCTGCGCGAGGCGGCGCCGGCGCCGCGCCGCCGCTGGGGTCTCCGGCGGTACGCGGCCGGCCCCTTCTCCCCGCGTGCCAAGAAGGTCCTGGAACTGTCGCTGCGGGAGGCGATGCGGCTGCGCCACCGGCACATCGGCACCGAGCACATCCTGCTCGGCGTGCTCCGTGAGGGGCGCGGGCTCGGTGCCCTGGTGCTCACCGAGGCCGGAGCCGACCTCGACGACCTGCGTCGCCGGGTGGAGACCGCGCTGCGGGCGGCCGCCTGACCGATTCCGGCGAAAGCCGGATCGGGTTCTCAAACCCGATCCGGCTGCGCCGAACGTCACCGCTCCGCCGGGTCGCTGCCGTGCCGGAACTGCTGCACACTGGCGCCGTGGATCCTGCGCAGGACAAGCGACGTGCGACGCGCGACGGCGGCGGCCCGCGTTCCGCCGTGGTGGTCAACCCGGTGAAGGTGGCCGATCTCGACGAGCTGCGTCGCACGGTCCACGACGCCCTCCGCGCCGCCGGCTGGCCCGAGCCGCTGTGGTTCGAGACCACGGTCGAGGACCCGGGTCGCGGCCAGACGGAGCAGGCGGTCGAAGCCGGCGCGGAGGTCGTCTTCGCCTGCGGCGGCGACGGCACCGTGATGGCCTGCGTCAGCGCCCTGGTCGGCACCGAGGTGGCGCTCGCCGTGCTGCCCCAGGGCACCGGCAACCTGCTCGCGGCCAACCTGGGCCTCTCGGGGGACCTGGCCGCCGGGCTGGAGGTGGCCGTCGAGCGTGGCCGCCGCCTGCTCGACGTGGGCGCCGTCGAGGGCCACTACTTCACGGTGATGGCGGGGATGGGCTTCGACGCCCAGATGCTTGCCGACACCTCGGAGACCACCAAGAAACGGATCGGCTGGCCGGCGTACGTCGTGGGGGCCGCCCGGCACCTGCGCGACCGGCCGATGAAGGTGTCGATCCGCATCGACGACCAGCAGCCGATCCGTCGCCGGGCCCGCTCGGTCCTGGTCGCCAACGTCGGGCGCCTCCAGGGCGGCGTACGCCTGCTCACCGACGCCGAACCGGACGACGGCTACCTCGACGTCGCGGTGCTCACCCCGCGTACGCTGCGGCACTGGCTGGCGCTCGGCTGGGCGGTCGTACGCCGGCAGGAGCGCGTCCCCCGGATGGAGGTCTTCCGGGCCCGGCGAGTGGAGATCACCAGCAACCGGGCCCAGCCCCGGGAGCTCGACGGCGACCTCATCGAGCCGGGCCGCACCCTGAAGGTCGAGATCCGGCGGCGGGCGCTGTGGCTCTGCGTGCCGCGGCCGGAGGAGGACCCCGACCTGGCCGAGGACGCCGAGGCGGCCGGCGAGCGCGGCGAGCGGCTCATCGAGGAAGCCCACCGTGAGTAGCACCCGGATCGTGCCGGAGACCCGGCTGATGTCCGACGACGAACTCAACGCCGACGACGCCTGGCACACCCTGCGCCGGCAGGGCGGCTGGCACCTGCTGCGGGACGCGTTCATCCGGTTCCGCTACGGCGACGGGTTCAGCCACTCCCGCGCCTTCGCGCTGCAACTCTGCCTCGCCGTGGTGCCGTTCCTGATCGCGCTGACCGGCCTGATCAGCGAACTCGGCGTGGAGGAGGGCGGCCGGGTCGTCGCCGACACGGTGCTCGCGCTCACCCCCGGGGCGAGCGAGCCGATGGTGGCCGAGCTGCTCGGCGAGGGCGAACGCACCGAACGCGCCGGGGAACTGGCGCTCGGCCTCGGCCTGCTCACCGGCCTGGTCGCGCTGACCACCACGATGGCCCAGATCGAGCGCGGCGCCAACCGCATCTACGGCGTGGAACGGGACCGGCCCGCGCTGTGGAAGTACGTCCGCGCCGCCATCCTCGCCCTCATCGCCGGCGTGCCGGCGTTGACCGGGTTCCTGATCCTCGTCGGCGGCGGCCCGATGGGCGACTCGGTGCAGCGGCACTACGCCTGGGGCGAACTCGCCAACGGCGCCTGGGACGTGGTGCGCTGGCCGCTGAGCCTCGGCCTGACCGTCATCGCCGTCGCGGTGATCTTCCGGCACGCCCCGCGCCGCCGGCAGCCCGGCCTGTCCTGGCTCTTCTTCGGCGCCGGCATCGCCACCGTGCTGTGGTGGGCGGCCAGCCTGCTGCTCGCCGCGTACGTGCGGTTCAGCGACGGATTCGGCCAGACGTACGGGGCGCTGACCGGCATGATGGCGCTGCTGCTCTGGGCCAACCTGACCGGCATGGCGCTCTTCGGCGGGCTGTCCTTCGCCGCCCAGCTGGAGGCGCTGCGGATCGGCGTGCGGGAGCCCGCCCAGCCCGACCTCTGGGAGCCGGAGGCCGCGCGTGAGGAGATCAACGACACCGGCGAGATGACCTCGCTCTGACTCCACCTCGGACACCTTCCGGTGTACGCGGCGCGCCGATCGGGTAAAGCGGCACGCCAGAAGCGAGAGGGAGGCTGCCGTGGGCGCGGTCAAAGAGGCGTTGCGACGACCCTTGGGTCACTTCACCGAGCGTACGCTCGCCGGCCTGGCGATCGTGCTCGGCGGCGGAGTCGGTTTCGGGATTCTCCTCGTCCTGGTCCGGACCCGGTGGACCCCGCTCTACGACGTCGACCACGGCATCGCCGCCTGGCTCAACGACCTGGTCGCCCCGCACGGGCCGCTGGTGACGGTGCTCAACGCGCTCACCGACCTGGGCGGGCGGGCGGTCATCGTCTGGCTGGTGTCGGTCGCCGTGGTCGGGCTGCTGATCCGCAAGCAGGGCCGGCTCGCGGTGTTCCTGATCGTCACGGGCGTCGGCGCGCTCGTCCTCGACCCGGCCCTCAAGACCCTGGTCGACCGCTTGCGCCCCGAGGTGGAGGTGCCCATCGGCACGTACGCGGGGGACAGCTTCCCCAGCGGCCACGCGCTCGGCTCGATGGTCGCGTACGGCGCGCTGCTGCTGGTCTTCCTGCCGGCCATGTCGCGCCGCTGGCGCAAGCCGGCGATCGCGCTGGTCGCCACCGTCGTCTTCCTCATCGGCCTGACCCGGATCGCGCTGGGCGTGCACTTCGTCTCGGACGTGCTCGGGGCCTGGCTGCTCGGCGCCGCCTGGCTCGGCGTCACCGCGTACGCCTTCCGGCTCTGGCGGCTGGAGCGCGGCCGGCCGGTGCCGGCGCTGACCGAGGGGCTGGAGCCGGAGGCCGCGCACGACGTGGCGCCCGCCCCCGACGAGGCGCATCTGCTGCCGCATCCCCGGGCCGCCGTGTTCGAGCTGGTCGTCGGCTGGGTGCTCGTCCTCGGGGCGCTGTACGGCTTCGGCATGTTCGTCAGCTACCACGCCGGCGGCACCTTCTTCGCCACCCTCGACACGGACGTGCCGAGGTGGTTCGCCGAGCACCGCACCCCGGGCCGGGACGACTTCAGCTACTGGTGGAGCAAGGTCGGCGACACCCACGCCATCCTGCTGATCTCGCTGGTCTTCTGCCCGCTCGTGCTGGCCGTGTGGCGCCGCTGGCGGCCGGTGCTGTTCGTGGCGCTGACCATGTTCGGCGAGCTGAGCCTCTTCCTCGCCTCCGCCGCCGCGGTCGACCGCCCCCGGCCACCGGTCGGCAACCTCGACGGGCCGATGCCGACCTCCTCCTTCCCGTCCGGCCACATCGCCGCCACGCTCTGCGTCTGGGTGGCGATCGCGGTGATCGTCTTTCCGCGTACCGACCGGTGGTGGCGGTGGCTCTTCGTGGCGCTGGCGGTGGTGATGCCGACCGGGGTGGCGATCAGCCGGATGTACCGGGGGATGCACCACCCCACCGACTTCATGGGCGCGATCATCCTCACCACCCTGTGGATCGGCCTGCTCTACTGGGTGGTCCGCCCCAACGAGGACGTGCGCGAGGGCAACCGGCCCAGCATCGAGTCCGAGGACGTGCACACCCTCGACGACGAGCTGGCCAAGGCCGGCCGGGCGGACTGACGCCGCCCATGCTGAGGGCGATGACCTGGAACATCCGGACGGGCGGGCGGGACTCCGACGGCACCGACCGCCGGGACCGGCTGACCCGGGTCGTCGCCGCCGAGCGGCCGGACGTGCTGGCGTTGCAGGAGCTGCGGGGCTTCGACGCAGGCGACGTGCTCGCCGACCTCGCGGGCCGGGTGGGGATGGTGCCCCACCTGGCCCGTTCCTGTTTCGGCCAGCCGGTGGCGGTGCTGCTCCGACCGCCGCTGCGGGCCCTGGCCGCGACCCGGGTACGCCGGCCGTTCCACCACGCCGCGCAGCGGGTCACCGTGGCGACCAGCGCCGGCCCCCTGACGGTGCTGAGCGTGCACCTCGACCCGTACTCGGGGCTGCGCCGGCGCGTCGAGGCGGGCTGGGCCGCCGCCGCGCTGCGCCGGGCGCCGGGGGAGCTGGGACTGCTGGCCGGGGACCTGAACACCCTCGACCCGGTCGCCGACCACACCGACCGGATCGCCCGGCTCCCGGCCGCGTACCGCCGTCGTCACCTGCGCCGGGACGGGCGGACGGCGGAGACCCGGGCGGTGGCCCGGCTGCTCGCCGCCGGCCTCGTCGACCTGTACCCGGCGGTCAACTGGCCGGTCGACGCCACGGCAGCCGGCGGTCCGGGCGACGGCGTCGTGGCCGGTCCGGGCGACGACGGCCTGACCGCGCCGACCCGGCACGGCGGTGGGGCGGAGTTCTCCGGGATGCGGCTCGACTACCTCCTCGGCACGCCGGCCCTCGCCGGTCGGGCGCGAGCCTGCCGGGTGGTCCGGGGCGGCGAGACCGAGTACGCCTCCGACCACTACCCGGTCGTGGCGGACCTGGACCTCGACCCCGCCTGACCCGCCTCTTTGCCGGTGCCGGCTACCGTGACCGCGTGATCAACTCGCCGAGCCCGGATCCGCGCGACGCGGGTGCCCCGCCCGTCCCCCTGATCGCGGCCGTCGCCCGGGGGATCGCGCTGGTCGTGGTGGTGCCCGTGCGGCTGGTCTGGGAGTTGGTCGCCGCCGTCGGCCGGTGGCTGCACCGGTGGCTGCTCGCGCCGCTCGGCCGGTTCCTGGACCGCTGGCTGCTGCACCCGCTGGGCTGGCTGCTGCGGCACCTGCTGTGGGTGCCGCTCAGGTGGCTCGGCCGGGGGCTGGCCTGGCTGGGCCGGACGCTGGTCCTGGTGCCGCTGGTGTGGCTGTGTCGTGGGCTGGCCTGGCTGGCCCGGACGTTGGTGTGGGTGCCGCTGGCCTGGCTGGCGTACCACCTGATCTGGCTGCCGGCGCGCTGGCTGGCCCGGCTTCTCGCGCCGCTCGGGCGCCTGCTGGTGGCCGGGCTCGTGGCGGTCGGCCGGTGGCTGGCGGCGGTGGGCCGGGTGCTGCTGCACGTGCTCGGGTGGGCGTGGTGGGCGGCCGGCCGGCTGCTGTGGTGGTGCTACGCGCTCACCCTGCGGCCGTTCGTGCTCGGGGCGGGCTGGCTGTGGCGGCACGCGGTGCGCCCGGTGGGGCGGGCGATCGGCGCCGCGTGGCGGGCGACGGTGTCGCCGGCGGTGCGCTGGGTACGCCGCGCCGTCGGGGACCCGGTCCGCCAGGCGACCCGCGAGGTGTTGACCGCCCTCGGTCTGCGTCACTGACCGCGTCCTGATCCGGCCGATCTTGGTACGAAACGGCCCCTGTGGGGGCACCTTCTCGCCAAGATCTCCCGAGGCCGGGCCGCGGCCCGGCCGGGCCGCCGCGCGGCCGGGCGGGAGTTACAGGACGAGGTTGAGCAGGACGGTCAGGACGACCGAGGCGACGATCGAGAAGAGGATCATCAGGAGGCAGCCGAGGCCGCCGCCGGCCGGCCGGATCTCCGTGTTGCCGATACGCATGTGATCACCTGTTCGTCAGCGTCGGGGCGAGGAGGGCGCGGATCGCGTCGGCGACCTGCGCCGGGACGGTGGTGGCGACGTTGTGCGCCGCGCCCGGCACGGTGACCGTACGGGCGTGCGGCACCAGCCGCCCGACCTGCGACCGCCAGGCGGGCGGCACGACAGGGCCCCGGGAGCCGGTGACGACGAGGGTCGGCGCAGCGCGAGACGCAGCGCCGAAGGGTCGAGCCGGCCCGGCGGCGTCGCCCGCCACCGGGCCGACGCGTCGCTCACAGCTCGCGCAGCCTCGGCAGGAGCTGTTCCCGCGCCCAGTCCAGGAACATCGGCTGCGTCTCGCCACCCACCTGCACGATCGCCACGTGGGTGAAGCCGGCGTCGACGAACTTCTTGAACGCCTCGACGTGCCGGTCCACGTCGGGCCCGCAGGAGATCCCCTCGGCCACGTCCTCCTCGCGGACGAACTGGCTGGCGGCGGCGAACGACTCCGGCCCGGGCAGCTCCGCGTTGACCTTCCAGCCCAGCCCGAACCAGCGGAACTGGTCGTGCACGATCTTGCGGCACTCCGCCTCGTCCGGGCCGTAGCAGATGGCCACCTGGCCGTAGCGGGGCTGGCCGGCGGCCCCGGCCTCGTCGTACATCTCGATGAGGTGCGGGTCCGGCTCGGTGGCGACGAGGCCGTTGCCGTACTCGGCGGCGAGGGTCACCGACTGCCGGCCGGAGGCGGCGACGGCCATCGGCACCGGCCGGTCCGGCCGGTCCCACACGTAGGCGTCCGGCACGTCGTAGTGGTTGCCGGAGAAGGTCAACGTCTCCCCGTTGAGCAGTGGCCGGATGACCTGCAGCGCCTCCTCGAACATCTCGTGCCGCTGCTGCACGTGCGGCCAGCCGCCGACCACGTGCTCGTTGAGGTTCTCGCCCGCGCCGAGGCCGAGGGTGAACCGGCCGTCCGAGAGGACGCCGATCGTGCTGGCCTTCTGCGCCACGACCGCCGGGTGGTAGCGGCGGATCGGGCAGGTGACGAAGGACATCAGCTCCGCCCGCGAGGTGGCGTGCGCGACCGCGCCGAGCACCGACCAGGCGTACGGGGAGTGGCCCTGGGAGTCCAGCCAGGGGTAGTAGTGGTCGGAGATCACGAGCTGGTCGAAGCCGGCCGCCTCCGCCCGTACGGCGTAGTCGACCAGCTGCTTGGGCCCGGCCTGCTCGCACATCAGGGTGTAACCGACCTTGACCATGGCGTCTCCTTCCGACCTGGGCGGATCATCCCCGGATACCCCGCCCAGGGCGGGTCAACCCTCGCGCCCGGTCTGCGTGGCCCTCTCCTTAACCGGTTCATTGCGCGGCCGGACCGACCGGCCTACGCTGATCCCTGCGCCGCCGGGAGCCGGGCGGCGGCTGTCGGGCTGCAGCCGCCATCCCCTGTGACGTCCCACCCCCACCTGGGCAGCGGGGGTCCTCCCTTGAGGAAGGCCATGAAGAAACAACTCACCGCCGCCGGTGCGGCCCTGCTCGCGCTGCTGGTCGCCGTGTTGGCGTTCGGCCAGCCCGCGCGGGCCGCGACCGGCTTCTCCGTCGCCGACGGCAAGCTCTACGACGCCAACGGCAACGAGTTCATCATGCGCGGCGTGAACCACGCGCACACCTGGTACCAGCAGCAGACCAGCTCCTTCGCCAACATCAAGGCCCTCGGCGCGAACACCGTGCGGGTGGTGCTCGCCAGCGGCCAGCGGTGGGCCAAGAACGACACCGCCGACGTCGCCAACGTCATCTCGCTGTGCAAGGCCAACCGGCTGATCTGCGTGCTGGAGGTGCACGACACCACCGGCTACGGCGAGCAGAGCGGGGCGGCCACCCTGGACCAGGCGGTCGACTACTGGCTCAGCATCTCCAGCGCCCTCGCCGGCCAGGAGAAGTACGTCATCGTCAACATCGGCAACGAGCCGTACGGCAACCAGGGCTACGGCACCTGGGCCACCGACACCGCCAACGCCATCAAGCGGCTGCGTACGGCCGGCCTGACGCACACCATCATGGTCGACGCCCCGAACTGGGGTCAGGACTGGACGTTCACCATGCGCGACAACGCCGCGTCGGTGTTCGCCGCCGATCCGCAGAAGAACACCGTCTTCTCCATCCACATGTACGGCGTCTTCGACACCGCCGCCGAGATCAGCGACTACCTCGGCCGGTTCCGCACCGCGAAGCTGCCGATCGTGGTCGGCGAGTTCGGCTTCAACCACTCCGACGGCAACCCGGACGAGGACGCCATCCTGGCCTACAGCCAGGCCAACGGGATCGGCTACCTCGGCTGGTCGTGGAGCGGCAACGGCGGTGGCGTCGAGTACCTCGACATGGTCACGAACTTCAACCCCGCCGCGCTGAGCACCTGGGGCCAGCGCATCTTCAACGGCGCGAACGGCATCAAGGCGACCGCGAAGGAGGCGACGGTCTTCGGCAGCACCCCGCCGCCGACGACGCCTCCGCCCACCACCCCGCCGCCCACGACGCCCCCGCCCACCACCCCGCCGCCCACGACGCCGCCGCCGTCCACCCCGCCGCCGGGTGCCGGCTGCACCGCGACGTACGCGGTGACCAACCAGTGGCAGGGTGGCTTCCAGGGTGAGGTCAAGGTGACCGCCGGCTCGTCGGCGATCACCGGCTGGACGACGAAGTGGACGTTCGCCAACGGCCAGACCGTCAGCCAGTCCTGGAACGTCGCCCTGAGCAGCAGCGGATCGACTGTCACCGCCCGCAACACCGACTGGAACGGTCGGCTGGGCGCCGGAGCCAGCACCAGCTTCGGCTTCATCGCCAACTGGAACGGCACCAACGCCACGCCCGCGGTGACCTGCACCGCGAGCTGAGATCTCCCGCACCACCGGTGGCCGGGCCCGCACGGGCCCGGCCACCTTCTCGTGCGTACGCCGCCTCGCACGAGGCCCTGCGGTCCTGGCGTGCAGGTGCCCTCCGGGGCGCGCACCTGCCGCTTTCCGAGGATCGACGAGGTGAGTGGCCCCTCGATCGAAATGGGCGACATTAACGATCGGATGCCAGCGTCCGCAAGACATCGACGCTGTGGGATATGGCATCGCGAGTGGGGCAACGATCGTCCGTGGGGGTGCCTACCGTAACCCTGCGATCACCTTCCTGGTGGTTGCGAAGTCCGCAAGGGACACGGGGGTCCTTGTCGTGCTCGATCGCTCGCGATCGTGCCCAGCCGCTCGGCTGGGCACAGGTCCTCCTGGTGCCACGTCCGGCGGTAGCGCCGGCCGTCCGCAACGGCTCCCCGCACCACGTCCCAGTCGCGCCTCGACGCAGGTCGTCGCCGGTACGTGCCGTGCCCTTGCCAACTGCTCCAGAAGGGACCATCTGTGCCATCGTCGCATCGTCGGCGAGTAGCCCGCACCGCCGGCCTGCTCGCCGCCACCCTGCTGGCCGGGATCGTCGGCGTCGCGCCTGCCCAGGCCATTACCGGAGGTGCCGCCCAGACCGGCGGCTCATTCGCCTTCGCTGCCAAGATCGAGGTGGGACCCGGCTCGCGGGGCTGTAGCGGCGCGCTGGTCGATCCCTGGTGGGTGCTGACCGCCAAGAGCTGCTTCAGCGTCGATGGTCAGCCGGTCGTCGCCGGTAAGCCCGCGCAGCCCGCCACCGTGACCGTCGGACGACCCAACCTCACCGCGTCGACCGGCGCGGTCGTTCCGGTCTTCCGGATCGTGCCGCACCCCACCCGTGACGTGGTGCTCGTCCGGCTCGCCGCGCGGGTCGACGCGGCTCCGGTGCCGCTGGGCGCCGCTCCCACCGTGGGCGAGCAGCTCACCGTGGCCGGCTTCGGTCGCACCGCCACCACCTGGGTGCCGGACCAGCTGCACACCGGCACCTTCTCCGTGCAGGGCGTGAACGCCGGCACGCTCGACATCCTGGGCAGCGGGCAGGCCGCCATCTGCCGCGGTGACCTCGGCGGGCCGACCGTCCGCATGGTCAACGGCCAGCCGCAGCTCGTGGCCCTGCACCACACGTCGTGGCAGGGCGGGTGCCTGGCCGAGACCGAGACGCGCCGCGAGGCGGTGGAGACCCGCGTCGACGACCTCGGTTCCTGGCTGACCGCGAACATCCCGCAGGGCCCGGCGCTCGACCAGTACGAGGACATCAACTTCCTCTACGTGTACGCCACCGGCGACGGCGCGCCGCAGACCTTCCCCGCGACCTCCACCGGCGCGTTCACCGCGCCGCTCGGCGAGTGGGCGGGCGGCAACGAGGCCTACAAGGAACAGGTCAAGGTCTTCAACGACGACTTCGACGGCGACGGCGTCAGGGACGTCGCCGTGATGTCGAAGCGCGTCGGGGGCAACTTCTACCTGGATACGTTCATCACCCGACCGGACGGCAGGTACAGCGCGCCGATCAGGTCCTGGACGGACGACAACTTCGGCAACATGGAAAACATGAAGATGGCCTCCGGTGACTTCAACGGCGACGGCCGGACCGACCTGACCGCCTTCTACGGATACGCCAACGGTGACGAGGCATGGTTCAACTGGATCGCCCGACCGGACGGGGGCTTCGAAGAACCGGTCGAGGTGTGGAAGGCGTCCAACTTCGGTAGCTGGACGACCACCTCGGTCTTCGCCGGGGACGTCAACGGCGACGGCCGGGACGACGCGAGCCTCTTCTACCGGTACAACAACAGCACGGCCATGGCGCTGATCACCTGGCCGGGCAAGGCTGACGGCACGTTCGGCACCGGTTACACCTCCTGGTCGACCCCGAACAGCGCACCGTTCACGTCGCTCACCTCGATGAAGGTCGTGGACGGCGACTTCAACGGGGACGGCCGCGACGACGTCGCCGTCCTGCTCAACGACAACGGCCTGCGCCTGTTCACCTGGATCGCCAAGGCGGACGGCAACTTCGAGGCGCCGCTGGCCTCCTGGACGTCGACCATCTTCGGCCAGTTCGCCAGGATCAAGATTGTCTCCGGCGACTACAACGGCGACAAACGCGACGACCTCGCCGTCCTCTACCAGTACCCCAACGACGGCATCGGGTTGCACACGTTCACCGCGAAGACCGACGGCGGCTTCAACCCGCCGGTGCAGTCGTGGACCGTGGGACCCGCAGAGTACGGCTGGTGGCCGAGCATGAGGTTGCACGGCCAGTGACCCTCTCTGCCTGAGGCGTCCCCCTGCGCCTCACCGCGCAGGGGGACACCGTCCGTTGGCGTGCACGACAACCGCTGCCCGTGAACCGGCTCAGTCGGCGGCGGTGACCTCCAGCAGCAGGGTCTGCTCGGGGTGCAGCGCCGGCAACTGGAGCCCGACCGCCGCCAGCACCGCGCCGCCGAGGGTCACCCCGCCGCCACTCGCCAACCAGCCCGGTGCGGCCCGCTGGATGGTCGCGGGCTCCGGCACGCCCGCGACGGGCCGCACCGCGTACCGCCGGCGGGGGTCGAGGCCGGGGAGCCGGACCGGCCCGGGCGCCTGGGCCACCGAGGTGGCCAGCCGCGCCACGGCGTACACCGCGTGGGAACCGTCGTGGGCGACCACGCCGTGCGCCCAGACGGCCGGGTCCGGGTGGTCGACCCGGACCACCCGACCGGCGTGCAGCAGCGGGCGGAGCCGCTTGTGCAGCGCGACCCAGGCGGCCAGCTCGCGGCGTTCCGCCGCGCTGATCGTGCCGATGTCCCACTCGATGCCGTGGTGGCCGAAGAGCGCGGTGGCCGCCCGGAAACCGAGGTCGTGCACGCGGTGGGTGGTGTGCGAGCGCTCCGGCCCGATGTGACTGCCGACCAGCTCGGGCGGGAGCAGCAGCCCCGTCCAGCGCTGGATGGCCAGCCGCTCCAGGGCGTCGTTGCAGTCGCTGGCCCACACCCGGTCGGTGCGCTGCAGGATCTCCAGGTCCACCCGGCCGCCGCCGGACGCGCAGCTCTCGATCTCCACACCCGGATGGCGGCGGCGCAGCTCGTCGAGGAGCCGGTAGACCGCGAGGGTCTGCTCGCGCACCCCGGGGCGGCCCTGGTGCCCCGCCTCGGTCAGGTCCCGGTTGTGGTCCCACTTGAGGTAGTCGATGCCGGGGTACGCGGTGAGCAGCGCGTCCAGCCGCTCCAGCAGGTACGCGTACGCCGGCGGCTGGGCCAGGTCGAGCACCTGCTGGTGCCGCCAGGCGGGCGGCAGCCGGCCCGGCGCCGACAGCACCCACTCCGGGTGCGCCCGGAACAGATCGGAGTCCGGGTTGACCATCTCCGGTTCCACCCAGAGCCCGAACCGCATCCCGTGCCCACGTACGTGGTCGATCAGCGGGTGCAGGCCGTCCGGCCAGACCGTGTCGTCGATGTACCAGTCGCCGAGGCCGGCCCGCTCGTGGCGACGCCCCCGGAACCAGCCGTCGTCGAGCACGAAGCGTTCCACCCCGACCTCGGCCGCCTGGTCGGCCAGCGCGCGGAGCCGGTCCAGGTCGTGGTCGAAGTAGACCGCCTCCCAGACGTTGAGGGTGACCGGGCGGGGCGTGGCCGGGTGCTGCGGGCGGGCGCGCAGGTGGGTGTGCAGGACGTCGCTGAGCCCGTCCAGCCCGGCGGCGGAGAAGACCGCGTACAGCAGGGGGGTGGCGTACTCCCCGCCCGGATCGAGCACCACCTCGCCGGGAGCGAGCAGCTCGCCGCCGCCGAGGGTGGACTCGCCCGTCGGCCGCCGCTCGGCGAAGGTCACGTGGTCGCCGCTCCACGCGGTGTGCACCGCCCACACCTCGCCGTGGCCGAAGCCGAACCCGGCCGTGCCGGCGACCAGCAGCAGGGTCGCGTCGTGCCCGGTGCGGCCGTGCCGGCCCTCGCGCACCCAGGCGCCCATCGGCCACGGGTGCCGCTGCGGGGACCGCTCCCGGCACCACCGGCCGGTCAGGTCGAGCAGCTCGGTGGCGACCGCCGGCACCGGCAGCACCGGCGTCAGCTCCCGCAGCTCGTACGCCGTGACTCCGTCGTTGCGCAGCCGGTGCCGCAGCAGCACCAGGCCGGTGGGGTCGAGCGTGATCTCGACGGTCAGCGACAGCCCGGCCCCGTCGTCGACCGCCCGGACAGTGACCCGGGCGGGCCCGGTGCCGTCGTCGGCGACGTCGAGACCGGTCAGCCGGAACGCGGTGGACCACGCGGCGCGGTCGCGGTGCCCGGCCAGCGCCGGCCGGCCGGCCCAGCCGGCGCTGGCCTCCGGCAGCAGGGACAGCACCGTCGGCGCGTCGAAGCCGCTCCGGACGACCGGCCCGACGGTGGCGTCGACCAGGGTGGGCAGGTCGTCGGGCGGGACGGGGCCGAGGTCGGCTCCCCAGTGCGCGACCCGGGGCAGCCCCGGGCCCCGCGCGTCGAGCACCAGGCTGGTCCGGGCACGGCGGAGGTGGACGATGGTCATCCTTTGGAAGCTCCCAGGGTCAGGCCCCGGACGAACTGCCTCTGCAACAGGAAGAAGATCACCAGGGTCGGGATCGCGACCAGCACCGAGCCGGCCGAGACGAGGTTGTTGTCGGTGAAGAACTCACCGCGCAGGTTGTTGAGCGAACTGGTCACCGGGAACTTGTCGCCGGTGCGCATCAGCACGGTGGCCCAGAAGAACTCGTTGTAGATCCAGGTCACCTCCAGGGTCGCCAGCGCGGCCAGGGCCGGCCGGCACAGCGGCATGGTCACCTGCCAGTACTGCCGCCAGACGCTCGCCCCGTCGACCGTCGCCGCCTCGTAGAGGTCGCGCGGCAGCGCCCTCATGTAGTTGCTGAGCACGAAGACGCAGAAGCCGCACTGGAAGGCGACGTTGACCAGGATAAGCCCCCAGTAGCTGTCGTAGAGCAGCTCGGAGTCGCTCATGAACGCCGGCAGCGGCACCTGGGTGAAGAGCCGGAACAGCGGAATCAGCAGGGCCTGCTGGGGTAGCAGGTTCGCCGCGGTGAACAGGCCGAGCAGGACAATGTTGATCTTCCAGCTGAACCGGGCGACGACGAACGCCACGCACGACGCGAGGAAGAGGGTCAGCAGCACCGCCGGCACGGTGATGTAGACGGAGTTGAGGAAGTGCTTGCCGAACTCGGCGGTCCGCCAGGCGGTGACGTAGTTGTCGAGGGTCCACCCGCCGAGCGAGACGTAGCCGTGGGCGGCCGTGTACTCGTAGGACCTCAGGGAGGTCAGCACGGCCCAGAGGATCGGGAAGAGCCAGCCGATCGCCACCGCCGCGAGGAACACGTGCAGCACGACCCGCTGCGGTCGTGGCGGCG
Source organism: Micromonospora sp. NPDC047074 (assembly GCF_040643815.1). Taxonomy (NCBI): domain Bacteria; kingdom Bacillati; phylum Actinomycetota; class Actinomycetes; order Micromonosporales; family Micromonosporaceae; genus Micromonospora; species Micromonospora sp. NPDC047074. Next base: position 197,498 of record NZ_JBEYVB010000005.1, on the reverse strand, counting down.
GCCGGCGTCGGCGCGCGGGGGCCACGTCGGGTTTCCGGGTCGTCGCGGTCGCGGTGCTCATCGGCGCCCCTCCCGCAGCACCGTCGCCAGATAGACCGTGATGAAGACCAGCGAGACGACCAGCATGACGGTCGCCAGCGCCGAGCCGAAGCCGATCCGGCTCGCCTCGCCCACCACGTTCTGGGTGACCAGCGCGGAGATCAGTTCCAGGCCGTTGCGGCCCTTGTTGATGACCCAGACCAGGTCGAACGCGCGCAGCGACTCGATCACCGTCACCACCAGCACGATGACGTTGACGGGTCGCAGCACCGGGAAGACCACCCGGAAGAACGTCCGGGCCTCCGACGCGCCGTCCACGGCGGCGGCCTCCCGCAGCGACGGGTCGACGCCCTTCAGCCCGGCCAGGTAGAGCAGCATGATGTAGCCGACGTGCCGCCAACCGGCCGCCACCAGCACGGCCCAGATGTTGACGTCCGGGTCGCCGTACCAGTCGACGTCGGTGCCGAGCAGGGCGTTGACCAGGCCCTGGTCGCGGGAGTAGAGCAGCTGCCAGACGAAGCCGATCAGCGCCAGGGACAGCACCACCGGCAGGTAGAGCGCGGTCTGGTAGAAGCGGGTGCCGCGCAGCTCCTTGTCGAGCAGCACGGCCAGGAACATGCCGAACGGGGTGGCCACCACGAACAGCGCCGCCAGCCAGAGCAGGTTGTTGCGTACGGCCGGCACGAACGGCGGGTAGTTCTGGACCACGTCGGCGTAGTTGCGCCCGCCGACCCACTCGATGTCGCCGAGTGGGCCGATGCCGTCCCAGTCGGTGCCGGAGAGCGCCACCGTGGCCGACGCCGGCAGCCAGACCAGGCCGACCACGAGCAGCAGCGGGACGGCGACCATGAGTGCGACGACCACGCGGTCGGTGCGGGACAGCAGCCGTACCCGCCGGCCGCGACCACCCGTGGGGACGGTGGTCGCGGCCGGCGGCGGCACGGCGCGATCCGGTTGGACCAGGGGCAGGTCGGACACGTTGCCCTCACCCTCTCGCCGTCAGTCGGTGAAGATCGACTTCTTCTGGTTCTCGATGCTGGTCGTCAGCCCGTCGATGTCCTTCGGGTCCCTGATGAACTGCTGGAGCGCCGGGATGATCACCGTCGAGGCGAAGTCGGGGCGGGTGTCGCGGTCCAGGAACTGGGCGATCTCGGTGGCCGAGCCGACCAACTCGGCGGCCTTCTTCTGCAGGGCGCTGTAGCCGCTGGTGTCGGCCTCGCTGTTGGCGACCAGCGTGCTCGGGTCGTTCTTGACGGTGATGTCCGCGGCCGCCTTCGATCCGACGTACTCCAGCAGCTTCCTGGCGTTGGCCTCCTGCTTCGGCTTCCGGGCCATCATGTAGCCGTCGATGGGCGCGTCGAGGGCCTTGGCCCCGATCGCCGGGTCGATCTCGGGGAAGGTGAAGAAGTCGAGGTCGGCCAGGTCCTTGCCGTCGAACTGCTGGCCGACGAAGAGGCCGAGCAGGTACATGCCGCTCTTCTTCTGCTGCAACGACTGGGCGGCCTCCTGCCAGGTCCGGCCGAGGCTGTCCGGCTGGTGCAGGGGCAGCAGGCCGCGCCAGGTGTCGAAGACCTTCTTCACCCTGTCGGAGGTCCAGGACTCCTTGCCGGCCATCAGGTCGATGTGGAACTGGTAGCCGTTGATCCGCAGGTTGAGGATGTCGAAGGTGCCCATCGCCGGCCAGCCGTCCTTGTCGGCGAACGCGATCGGCGTGAGGCCGTCGTTCTTCATCTCCCCGGCGAGCGCGGTCAGGTCGTCGAGGGTCTTCGGCACCTGGTAGCCGTACTGTTGCCAGACGGACCTGCGGTAGAAGACGGCCCACGGGTAGTACGACGACGGCACGAAGTACTGCTTGCCGTCGTCGCCTGTCGACGCCTTGCGGAACGCGTCGGAGAATCCCGAGAGCTTCCCCCAGACGTCGCTGAGGTCGCCGGCGAGGCCGCGGGCGGCGAAGAACCGCATCCGGTAGCCGGCGAACCACATGAACACGTCGTCCGGCCTGCCCTGGAGATAGTTGTTGATGTTCTCCTGGAACGTGTTGTGGTCGACGGTGTTGACCGCCACCTGGAGGCCGGACGAGGTCTCGAACCCGGCCATGACCTTCGCGATCACCTCCTTGGGCTTCGGGTCGGACTGGTTCGAGCCCAGCGACACCGTCGTGGCGCCGGCCCCGCCGGAGTCGTCGCCGCAGCCGGCGAGCAGGCCCGTGCCGAGCAGGGTGCCGGTGCCGGCGGCGCCGGCAAGCAGCGTTCGGCGGGGGAGCCCGGCCACGGAGGGGGGTACGAGCCGGGCCAGGTATTCGGCTTGGGTACGGGGACGGGACATCGTGCCTCCTGCGGATGAAGAGGTCTGCCCGAGGGCGGCCGTGGGTGGTGGCGTGCCCCGGCAACCGTGATCACACAGTCGGATCCGTCGCGAATCCACACTGGCGAACACGAAGTGCCAGTGGCGCCTCAAGCTACTCGTCCTTCGGGAGCTGTCAAGTGAGCCGGAGTGTGCACGACATCCCAAGCACGCCAGGCTGTCGGGGCAGGAGGCGTGGAGAAGTCGATCGATGTTGGAAAGTGTTGACTCCGTTCTCCCGGGCGGGCACGCTCTGCACCTATGCGGCGATGGCAGGACGCGGGCATCTGGTACGGCGCCGACTACAACCCGGAGCAGTGGCCCGAGTCGACCTGGGCCGAGGACGTCGCGCTGATGCGGCGGGCCGGGGTCAACCTGGTGTCGGTCGGCATCTTCTCCTGGGCGCTGCTGGAGCCCGCCCCGGGCCGGTTCGAGTTCGGCTGGCTGGACCGGGCGGTCGAGGTGCTGCACGCCGGCGGGATCTCCGTCGACCTGGCCACCGCCACCGCCAGCCCGCCGCCATGGTTGGCCCACCGGCATCCGGAGACCCTGCCCCGCCGCGCCGACGGGGCGATCCTCTGGCCGGGCGGCCGGCAGGCGTACTGCCCCAGCTCGCCGGTGTTCCGCGAGCGGTCGCTGGCCCTGGTCGAGGCCGTCGCCACCCGGTACGCCGGCCACCCGGCCGTCGTCATGTGGCACGTCTCCAACGAGCTGGGCTGCCACAACGTGCACTGCTACTGCGACGTCAGCGCCGAGGCGTTCCGCCGCTGGCTGCGCGAGCGCTACGGCGACCTGGACGGGCTCAACGACGCCTGGGGCACCGCCTTCTGGAGCCAGCGGTACGGCGACTGGGCCGAGATCAACCCGCCGCGCACCGCGCCGACCTTCGCCAACCCCACCCAGCAGCTCGACTTCCTGCGGTTCTCCTCCGACGAGCAGCGCGCCCAGCTGCGCGCCGAGCGCGAGGTGCTCGGCCGGCTGGTGCGTCAGCCGGTCACCACCAACTTCATGATCGGCACCGGCACCAAGTACCTCGACTACCACTCCTGGGCCGACGACGTGGACCTGGTCGCCAACGACCACTACCCCACGGCCGCCGACCCGCGCGCGCACGTCGGGCTCGCGCTCGCCGCGGACCACACCCGGGGCGTCGCCGGCGGCGCACCGTGGCTGCTGATGGAGCACTCCACCAGCGCCGTCAACTGGCAGCCGCGCAACGTGGCCAAGACCCCCGGCCAGCTGCGCCGCAACAGTCTGGCGCACGTGGCGCGCGGCGCGGACGGGGTGCTCTTCTTCCAGTGGCGGGCGTCCCGGGCCGGCGCGGAGAAGTTCCACTCCGCGCTGCTCCCGCACGCCGGCCCGGACACCAAGGTGTTCCGCGAGGTCTGCCGCCTCGGCGCCGACCTGGCGGCCCTGGCCGAGGTGCGCGGCAGCCGGGTCGACGCCGAGGTGGCGATCCTGTTCGACTACGAGGCGTGGTGGGGCGTCGAACTGGACTCGCACCCGACCGTCGACGTCGGGTACGCCGACCGGCTCACCGCGCTGCACGACGCGCTCTGGCGGGCCGGGATCACCGCCGACGTCGTGCACCCCCGCACCGACCTGTCCCGCTACCGGCTGGTGCTGGTCCCGACCCTCTACCTGGTGCGCGACGCGCACGCCGCGGCGCTGCGCGGATACGTCGAGGCCGGCGGCACCGCCCTGGTCACCTACTTCAGCGGCATCGTCGACGAGCACGACCACATCCGTCTCGGCGGCTACCCGGGCGCGTTCCGGCAACTGCTCGGCATCCGCGTCGAGGAGTTCTTCCCGCTGCGCGAGGGGGAGCAGGTCATCCTGGACGACGGCTCCGTCGCCGACGTGTGGACGGAGTGGCTGCACCCCGAAGGTGCGCAGGTGCTCGCCGCGTACGCCGACGGGCCCCTGCCGGGCGTGCCGGCGCTGACCCGGCACCCGGTCGGCGCGGGCGCCGCCTGGTATGTCGGCACCCGGCTGGACGCGGCGGCGACCGACCGGCTGGTCGCGCGGGTGGTGGCCGAGGCGGGCGTACGCCCGGCGGCGCGGGCCCCGGCCGACGTGGAGGTCGTCCGGCGGCGCGCCGGCGAACGCAGTTGGCTGTTCGTCGTCAACCACACGGACGCGGACGCCCGGCTCGACGTCACCGGCGTGGACCTGTTGACCGGCGTGCCGTGCGCCGGTGACCTCGTGGTGCCGGCCGGTGAGGTGGCCGTGGTCCGCGAGGAGCCGGGCGTGGTCCGCACGTCCGTGCGGTGACGGCCCGGGGGCCTCTGCCCGGTCTTGGCGTCGAGGCGAACGTGGTCGCGGAGGGCCAGCGGTAGTCGGCGTCGTGCTGGCGCGCGGAGGCCGATCGCCGTGCGGGCGACGGTCACGGCCCGGCGCCGAAACCTGTGTTCCCCGGCCCGCGTGGCAGGCCGGGGAACACAGCGGATGCCGCTACTTGGCGGCAGCCGACGGCCGCGGCTTGACGCGGAACGCGCCGAGAATGATGTGACGCATCGAGTACACCTCCTCTCAGCTAGCTGCGGTCAGGGACCGGGCGTGGTCGAGGGCGTCCGTCAGTTCTTCCTCGTTCACGACCAGCCGTTCCGTGAGCAGACAGGTGCCGACCGGCGTCGTCACCAGGCTGCTGCCAGCCCTGCGGTGGATCTCCACCCGAGGCTCGGCGCTGCGTCGCGTGTCGAGCGGAAATCCGAAACTCAGCCGGTGCACCTCCGGCCTGCCAGGCCGGCGCATGTCCTTCTCGCGGCGGGCCAGCGGCCGGAGCGCGTCGGCGGTCAGCAGCCACCGTTCGGACATGCTCACCCACTCGCTCGCCCGGACGACGAGCTGGCGTAGCTCGGGAGCGAGTGCCAGGCGCTCGGCGTGCTCGCAGACCACCTCGGTCAGGTCATCGCCCAACCGCTGCTCCAGCACCCCGGCCAGGACCAACAGGTCCAGCAGATCCTTGATCCGGAACTTGCGCTGGAACCGTTCCTCGGCCACGGCGAAGAGCCCGCACAGGTCGTCCTCGGCGATTGGTGCCACCCGCACCGGGACCCCGCGAAGGTCGCCAGCGAAGGTGAAGGTGGTGATGTCGGCGCCCATCGGCTTGTCCAGGTGCGGTTCGGCCGCGGGCCACTTCATCGCCACGCCGACGTGCACCCTGTCGGGTCCCTCCAGAACGCTGACCGCCTGCGGTACGGCTCCCCAACGGTCGACCAGATCCCGCACGCAGGACCACAGAACTTCCTCGCTGGGGGCGAACAGGTCGACATCTCCCGACTGTCGCAACAAGCCGTCCGGAAAGAACCGCGCGATGCACGGGCCCTTGAGGATCGTGACTCCGTGCAGGCCGGCCAGCTCGACGCCGGTCGCGTGGAGGGCTTCGACGCGCCGTTCCCAACGTCGCAGGTACGCGCCCTCCGCCTCGCTGAGTTCGAGCCCCCTGGCCACCGCGGACGAGAGCCAGGTGGCCAGGATCCCCTTCCGGTTGGCCAGGTCGGCGACCCGCCATGTCGGGTGCTCCGGTGGCGCTCCGAGCAGGCGATCCACGACGTCGAGGTCAACCATGAAGATCAACTGCCTTTCGAGAGCCATCGCCGACCGACGGACCGGTGACACCCCCGGTGCGGCCGGTGCGTTTCAGCACCCCGGGCCACTCGACCCGGGAGACCGGCGCCCTCTCCGCAGTGCGTTCGTCAGGACCGGCCCAGGGGGCTGGCAGAACGGCCCTTCGGCGGCCGGCGCACGACCGATGCTGACGGGAGCGCGGGTGCCGTGCTCGTTCATCGGAGGCTCTCTTCGCCCGGAGTAGGTCCGTCGCGAGCAGGATCGCTCCGCCGGCCATATTTTTTCGATATCCGATCCGGCGAGCGTTTCCGACCGGTCCGTCGGGTTCCTGGAGCGCGGTGTCTTTGCGCGGGACGAGCGATCTCGCCCGGGGGCGCCCACGGCCTGCCGACGTTCGTTACACACCCGACGAGCTGCGACTGCCGACGGGTCAGTGGCAGGTCGACGAGTTTGGGATGCTGGGCCGGTCCACCGACCGGCACCAAACTGACTCGAAGGGACAACCGCGATGGCAAAGGTCATCTCCACGCTGTTCATCTCGGCCGACGGTGTGGCCGAGATCGACCCCGACTGGCACTTTCCGTACTTCGACGAGAACATGGGCCGCGCCGTCAGCGAGGACTACGACACCGCCGACGTGCTGCTCATCGGCCGGGAGACCTACGACAGCTTCGCCGGGGCATGGCCCGACCGCGAGGCGGCGGGTGGCGACGACGCGCCGTTCGCCAAGCAACTCGGGGACATGCGCAAGGTGGTCGTCTCGCGCCAGCCGTTGGAGTTCTCCTGGCGCAACTCCGAGCTGATCGAGGGCGGTCTCCTCGATGCCGTCGCCTCGCTCAAGGCCGATGTCGGTGTCAGGGGCATCCTCATTCCCGGTTCCATCTCCGTGGTGCAGCAGTTGCTCGCCGCGGGTCTGGTCGACGAGCTGCGCCTGCTGGTGCACCCGGTGGCCGCGCGCAAGGGCCGCAGGCTGTTCGACGACGGCGACGCGCCCTACCACCTGAAGATGACGGCGACGGAGGCGTTCCCGACGGGGGTGATCCGGGTGATCTACTCGCCGACCGAGGCACCCGCCACGGTCGGCTACGACGACGTCAAGGACCAGGTGCCGGCCGGGCAGTAGCCACTCTTCCTGCGACCCGGGCCGTCCACCGGGTAGCCCTGCTCGGCCTTCACAGGCACTTCACAGGGCTGGTGGATATGGTCCGGGAAGTCAGCGACCGGCTCCAGGGTGGAGCGCGGTGTCTTTGCGCGGGAGTTCCGATGGTCTTCAAGAAGATGTTGAGCGCGTTCGGTGTGGGCGGGCCGAGCGTCGACACCGTCCTGACCAACCCGAACACCCGGCCCGGCCTGACCCTCGAGGGGCAGGTGAACCTGCTCGGCGGCGACGCGCCGGCCAACATCGAGCAGGTCGTCGTCGGCCTGGTCACCCGGGTCGAGATCGAGGGCCACGACACGGAGTACGCCGGCATCATGGAGTTCCACCGGCTGCCGGTCAGCGGCCCGCTCCAGCTCGCCCCGAAGCAGCAGCTCGCCATCCCGTTCCAGTTGCCGGTGCCGTGGGAGACCCCGATCACCGACGTCTACGGTCAGCGGCTGCGCGGCATGACGATGGGGCTGCGCACCGAGCTGGCCATCGCCCGGGCGGTGGACAAGGGTGACCTGGACCAGGTCAACGTGCACCCGCTGCCGGTGCACGAGCGGATCCTGGAGGCGTTCCAGCAGCTCGGCTTCCGGTTCAAGCACGCCGACCTGGAGCGCGGCCACATCCGTGGCACGCAGCAGACGCTGCCGTTCTACCAGGAGATCGAGTTCTTCGCCTCGCCGCAGTACGCGGGCACCATCAACGAGGTCGAGCTGACCTTCGTCACCAGCCCGCACGGGCTGGAGGTCATCTTGGAGTGCGACAAGCGCGGCGGTTTCCTCACGCCGGGGCACGACGCCTTCGGTCACTACCGGGTCTCCCACGCCGAGGCCGACCGGGCGGACTGGGCCCAGGTGGTCGACGGCTGGCTGCGGGAGACCACCTCCCGCTACGGCAGCCTGCGCGCGCAGGGCTTCGGCGGGCACGGCCACGGTCACGGGCGCGGCCGGGGCGTCGGCATGGGTGGCATGGTTGCCGGTGCCGCGCTCGGGGTCGCCGGGGGCATGATCGCCGGCGAGATGATCGAGGACGCGGTCGAGGGCGACTTCGCCGAGGACTGGGGCTTCGAGGAGTAGGACCGACCACACGGACGGACCACACACGACGGTGGCCTCCGGGACGTGAGGTCCCGGAGGCCACCGCGTGTTGTGGCGCGCGGTACCCGGTCAGTGCCGGGCCTCGCGCTCCTGGCCGCTGCGCCAGGCGCTACCGGCCTTGGCCAGACCACGGCTACCCAGGTATCCGATGGTCAGCAGCGTGATCATGAACCAGGCGTTGTCGGCCCGGAAGATGTCCACACCGGCCGAGTTCCGTCCGACCAGCTGCGAGGCGGCCAGCACGCCGACCACGGCCGCGATGTAGACCCAGAATTCGGTCGTCCGCAGCGACGGCTTGGTCTCCGTGCCGGGCGCCTGCATGGCCTCGCGACGCCCGTCGTGCATCATCGGCATCGGCCGGGTGGGCGTCTCGTGCATCGCCCGGTCCTGCATCGCCCGGTCCTGCATCGCCCGGTTGGGCGCCTCCTGCGTCGGGCGGTTCGACGGCCTGGTGGAAGCAGCCTGCGTGCTCATCTTGTCCTCCTCAGGATGCGATGAGTCGTACCTGCGTTCCCTCGCCCCGCTACCGCGTGTCGGCCACGGCACGGTTCGCGTTCATGGCGGGGACAACCGCCGTCTACCCGAGGCGGCGGGGGCAGTAACACCCGCCCTGGCCAGGAAAAATCCGGGCCCGACCGCGATGTGCGCACGGCGTACCCCCGCTGTGGCACGCGCCCACGCGGCGCCGCCGCAGGCGTGATCGGCGGTGGGCAACCGCGCCGGAGCCGACGGAGGGCGACCGGCGCCGGAGGCCGGCCGGCGGGCGACAGCCGACACCCGGGTCGAAAGCGGTCGCGGCTTTCGGCCGGCCGCCGGGGCGGGTTTGCCGGGCGCGCCCCCGGGCACGCACCGAGACCGACACTTCTGCGAGGTGATGGACGTGCGTGAGGACGACATGCGACAGGACGCCGCCCGGCGGGCCGAGGACCGGATCGCCGGCGGCGTGTACGGCGAGGGCGCCCTGGACGAGGTGACCGTGCCCCGCACCGACGTGCAGCGGGTCATCCAGGACGAGGACCCAAGCGACCCCGCCGACGTCCCGATCGACCCGGCCGTGCTGCGGGACGGTGGTCCCACCAGGGGACAGGGGGCGGTCACCACGACCGGCGGCACCGCCGGCCCGGCCAGCGTCCGCCGGCTGGCCCGGCAACCCGAGCGGCATCCGGGCAAGGTGGCCCCGACCACCACGGGCGACGCCACCACCGGCGGCATGAGCACACCCGCCGGCGGCTCCACCAGCGACCAGTCCGGCACCGCCAGCCAGATCGGCGACTTCACCCCAGACTGACCCCGCTCCCACCCCACCCACCCACCCCGGCCCCGTCCCCGGCCCTTCCCCGTTGATCATGATGTTGGCGGCAGTTGTGGAGATCAAACTCGCCGCTAACCTCATGATCAACCCGCAGAGGGCCGGGGCCGGGGGAGGGGGGACGGGGGGTCAGGATGGGCGGAGGACGCCGAGGCGTTGGGTGGCGCGGGTCAGGGCTACGTAGAGGTCGCTGCGGCCCCGGGGGGACTCGGCGACGATGCCGTCGGGGTCGACCAGAAGGACCGAGTCGAACTCGAGGCCCTTGGCCTGGCCGACGGTGAGCACCACCACCCGGCTCTCCAGCTCCGGGTCCTCGCCCACGGCCGCCTCGGGCAGGGCGGCGGTGAGCGCTTCGCCCAGCTCGTCGACCCGGGCGGCCGGCACGATCACCCCGAGCCGGCCGTCCTCCAGTCCGGCCGCCTCCCGGGCGCTGGCCGCCACCAGCTCCGCCGCCAGCCGCTCCGGTTCCACCGCGCGGTCCCACGGCGGCACCCCGCTGGAGCGTACGGAGCGGGGCGGGCGCAGCTCCGGGTCGATCTCGGCGAGCACCTCGGCGGCGACGGCCATGATCTCGGCCGGCGTGCGGTAGCTGACGGTCAGCTCCTCCAACCGCCACCGCTGCGCCACGTACGGCTCCAGCGCGTCGGCCCAGGACGGGGTGCCGGCCAGCGCCCCGGTCTGCGCCACGTCGCCGACGATCGTCATCGAGCGGCTCGGGCAGCGGCGCATCAGCAGCCGCCAGGCCATCGGCGACAGTTCCTGCGCCTCGTCGACGATGACGTGGCCGAAGGCCCAACCCCGGTCGGCCGCGGCCCGCTGGGCGGTGGTCAGCCGGTCCGCCTCCTCCTGCCGCTCCAGCAGGCGGTCGGCGTCGATCAGGTCGGTGACGCCGAGGATCTCACCGCCGTCCGCCTCGTCCTCCACGTCGATGGAGCGGGAGCCCCGGGCGATCTCCAGCACGCCCTCGGCGTACTCCCGTTGCAGCGCCCGGATCCGCTCGCGGCGGGCCGCGGCGGCGCGTTCGTCCTCGCCGAGCAGCTCGGCCGCCTCGTCCAGCAGCGGCACGTCGGCCGGCGTCCAGCCGCCCGGCTCGCGGTGCAGCAGGGCCCGCTCGGCGTCGCTGAGCATGGGCGCGGCGGTGGCGAGCCGGTCGGTGCTGGCGTACAGGTCGGCCAGCAGGCGCTGCGGGGTGAGCACCGGCCAGAGCTGGTCCAGCGTGGCCCGCACCTCGGGTTCCTCGCGCAGCTCGCGGCGGATCTCCGCCACGTCGGCCTCGTCGAGCAGGTTCTCCCCGCCGAGCGGGTCCGCGCCGATCCGCTCGGCGACCTGGGCCGCCAGGGCATGGACGATCTCGACGTCGAAGAGCGCCCGGGCCAGGTTGTGCGGCCGGTCGGCCCGGCGGGCCCGGTCCCGGGCGGCCCGTACGGTCTCCGGGTCGAGCCGCAGCACCTCCTGTTGCGGCAGCTCGATCTCCAGCGGCTCGTCGGGCACCCACTGCCGGTCCCGTACGGCGGCGGCCAGCACCTCGGCCAGCACCGGGCGGCCCTTCACCGCGGCCGTCTCGGCGGGCTCGGCCCGGCGGGCGCTGACCCCGGGGAAGAGATCGCCCTGCGTACGCAGCAGCACACCCGTCTCGGCCAGCGCCGGGAGCACCTGGGAGATGTAGCGCAGGAACGTGGCGTTCGGGCCGACCAGGAGCACGCCCCGGGTGGAGAGCTGCTGCCGGTGGGTGTAGAGCAGGTACGCCGCGCGGTGCAGCGCGACGGCCGTCTTACCGGTGCCGGGGCCGCCCTGCACCACCAGCACGCCCGGCAGGTCGGCGCGGATGATGCGGTCCTGTTCGGCCTGGATGGTCTCGACGATGTCGCGCATCCGCCCGGTGCGGCCGGCGTTGAGGGCGGCGAGCAGCGACGCCTCGCCGGTCAGCTCCTCGTGCGCGGTGGGGGAGGCGGTGGCGAGGTCCAGTACCTCGTCGTTGAGCGCGGTCACCTTGCGTTCCCGGGTGCGCAGGTGCCGGCGGCGGCGTACCCCCTGCGGGTTGGCGGCGGTGGCGAGATAGAAGGCGCGGGCGGCCGGGGCGCGCCAGTCCATCAGCAGCGGGTCGTAGTCGCCGTCGGTGTCGAAGATGCCGATCCGGCCGACGTAGTGCGGTCCGCCGTCGTCGGTGTCGAGCCGACCGAAACAGAGGCCGCTCTCCACGGCGGAGAACTGCTCGACCTGGTCGGCGTACATCCGCACCGCGCTGTCGCGCTGGGAGAGTGCCTGGCGGGTGCCGCCGGTCGCCCGCAGCTCCTCGGCCAGCCGGCGGGCGGCCTGCTCGCGCAGCTCGTCCAGCCGCCCGTAGAGCATCGAGACGTATTCCTGCTCGCGGCCGATCTCGTCATCGGGCTGCAATTCACCGGAATCGGCGGAATGCCTTGACAAGCCGTCTCCCAATCAATTAGTATCTTCCCCGGAACGGCTATAGGGGCCGTTCTTTTTTGTTGCCTGAACTGAGAAAGATACCGTGCGCCGGCCGTCCCGACCAAGCGCGCCGGGCACCCCGCCCGGCCGCTCCGCACGCAGCGGGGGCCCGCCGTGCGGCAGGCCCCCGGATGTGCGCTGGTTCTCAGCCCCTGGCCACCTCGTAGAGCCGCTCCGGGGTCACCGCCCCGGCGATCACCCGGCCGTCGTCGGTGAGCAGCACGCTGAACAGCTTCCCGGTCAGCAGCCGGCCGCTGCCCCAGTCGCCGCTGACCGCCGGCAGCGCGCCGAGCAGCGCCGCCGGGTCGACCGCCGACCCGCCGCCGGGCCGGCCCGGTGCGGCCTTGGCCCGCTCGGCGGGAGTGCCGGCGCCGTCGAGCCGCGCGACCACCACCGTGCCCCAGCCCTCGCCGACGGTACGCACCTCCGGCCGCTCGCCGTCGGTCCGGCGCTCACCGGGCGCGTGGGCCGACGGCTTCCCGGCCGTCGCCTCGGTCACCTTCACCCCCGGCGGCGGGTTGAAGGTGAACTGGTCGGCGTCCGGCCGGGCGTACGACACCTGGGTGAAGGCCATCTCGAACGCCGGCTGGTCGCTGCCGTCGGCGAAGATCTCGAACCGCAGCGGCACGTGCTGGCGCGCGTCGATGGCGATGCGCACCTGGTGCACCAGTGAGGCGGCGTCGCGCGGGGCCAGCACCAGCTCGTACGCGGACCGACCGGCGACCGTGGCGGACCGGCCGACGCTGACCTCGGTGCTCGGGGCGATCGCCGCCAGGGCCAGGTCGGCCGCCTCGCCGGGGGTGGCCGGCAGCTCCGGCACCTCGGTGGGGCCGGTCTCCTCGGACAGCGTCCGGTGGGTCGCGGTGTTGGACCGGCTGTTCCAGATCCACACGTCCCGGCCGTTGCGGATGACGTCCTGTTCGCCGAGCGTGTCCAGCAGGGCGATCCGCTGCCGGTCCGGGCCGGAGTGCCAGACCCGCAGCGTGTGCGTGCCGGTCAGCAGGCTGGTCAGGTTGTCGCCGCCGACCAGCCCGGCCAGCGGCGGCAGGCCCAGGTCGGCGCGCTGCACGACCGTGCCGGAGAGCCCCTCCAGCCGGGAGGTCTGGAGGTCGACGAGCAGTTGGGCGGCGGTACGCGGGGGCAGGCTCGGCTCGGCCTGGGCGGCGAACGTGCCGAGCGCGGCACCACCACCGATGACGGTCGCGACGGCGGTCACCGGGACCAGCCAACGCAGGACGGGACGGCTCTTCAGGACGGACATGTGGCACCTCCTGCCGACCATCCTGCCCGAACGACGCTGTGAGGGCGCTGAGGACGACGGCACGACCGCCCGCACGGGTGGCACCCTTGAGGCGTGCGGTTGCTGGTGGTGGAGGACGAGTCGCGGCTGGCGTCCGCCCTGCAGCGGGGCCTGCAGGCCGAGGGGTTCGCGGTGGACGTGGCGACGACCGGCCCGGCGGGGCTGGACGCGGCCCGGCACGGCGGCTACGACGCGATGATCCTCGACGTGATGCTGCCCGGCCTCTCCGGCTACGAGCTGGTCCGTCGGCTGCGCGCCGAGGAACGCTGGCTGCCGGTGCTCATGCTGTCGGCCAAGGACGGCGAGTACGACCAGGCCGACGGGCTGGACTGCGGCGCCGACGACTACCTCACCAAGCCCTTCTCGTACGTGGTGCTGCTGGCCCGGCTGCGGGCCCTGCTGCGCCGCGGCGCCCCCGAACGCCCGACGGTGCTCGCGGTCGGCGATCTCCGGCTCGACCCGGCCCGGCGGCGGGTGACCCTGGCCGACGCGGAGGTCGCCCTGACCAGCCGGGAGTTCGCGCTGCTGGACTACCTGATGCGGCGGCCCGGCGAGGTGGTCTCCAAGACCGAGCTGCTGGACCATGTCTGGGACGCCAGCGTCGACACGGCACCCAACGCGGTCGAGGTCTACGTCGGATACCTGCGGCGCAAGATCGGCCGGGAGCGCCTGGAGACGGTCCGGGGCGCCGGCTACCGGCTCGCCACATGAGAAGCGAAGGAAGGGCACCTTCCTATCGCGTACGCGATAGGAAGGTGCCCTTCCCAACGAGCGGGCCGGGAGGGCGGTGAGGAGTGCGGGGCTGGTTACGGGCCGCGCCGGGGCTGCGCGGGCGGCTGATGGTGGTCGGGGTGCTCGGCGTGTCGGTGGGACTGGCTGTCGGGGGCCTGGTGCTGCTCGGCGTGCTCGGCTGGGCCCTGCAACGCGCCGTGGACACCGAGGCGTTCCGGACCGCCGACGCGGTCGCCCTGCTCGCCGCCGAGGAGGCCCTGCCGGACCCGCTGCCGGTCGCCGGGGGACAGGTCCGGGTGCAGGTGCTCGACGCCGAGGGGCGGGTGCGGGCCGCCTCGATCGACGCCGACCGGCTGGTGCCGATGGTCCCGCTGAACCGGATCGACGCCGGCGTACGGCAGCGGCTGACGGTCTCGGGCGAGCGGATCGGCCTGGCCGGGCCGGTCCGGGTGGTGGCCGTACCGGCGGGGACCGCCGCCGATCCGCGTACCGTCCTGGTGGCCCGGTCGCTGGCGGACGCGCGGCACAGCGGGCACGTCGTCCGGACCATCCTGCTGGTGAGCTTCCCGCTGCTGGTGGCGGTGCTCGCCGCCGTCGCCTGGCGGGTCGTCGGTGCCACGCTGCGCCCGGTGGAGGCGCTGCGCCGGGGCGCCGAGGAGATCACCGGGCGGAACGGGGGCGGGCGGTTGCCCGTACCGGCGTCGCGGGACGAGATCCACCGGCTGGCCGTCACCCTCAACGGGATGCTGGGCCGGCTGGAGTCCGCCCGGCACCGGCAACGGGCGTTCGTCGCCGACGCCGCGCACGAGCTGCGCAGCCCGCTGACGAACATCCGTACGGAGCTGGAGGTGGCCCGGCGGCTGGGTGACCGGACGGACTGGACGGCCGTGTCGGCGAACCTGCTGGCCGACACCGAGCGGCTCGGCCGGCTCGTCGACGACCTGCTGTTGCTGGCCCGGCTCGACGAGGGCCCTCCGGTCAGGGCCACGGGCCCGGTCGAGCTGGGGGCCCTGCTGGCGTCGGTGGCCGCCCGGTACCCGTCGCCGCCGGTGCGCCTCGACGCGCCGCCGGGGCCGTTGTGGACCGAGGGCGACCCCGACGAGTTGCGGCGGATCCTGGCCAACCTGGTCGACAACGCGGTGCGGCACGCCGGCCGCGAGGTGGTGCTGGCCGCGCGACCCCCCGCCGGCCGGCGGGACACCCACCAGGACGCCGACGCCGATATCGAGGCATACCACCTGGTCACGGTGACCGACGACGGGCCCGGCATCCCGGCCGCGGACCGGGAGCGGGTCTTCGGCCGGTTCACCCGGCTCGACGACGCCCGGGCCCGGGACGACGGCGGCGCCGGTCTCGGCCTGGCCATCGTGCGCGAGCTGGTCCGCCGGGCCGGCGGCGGCATCGACCTGACGGACGCCGACCCCGACCGCGTCGCCGGCCCGGGGCTGCGGGTACGGCTGCGGCTGCCGGCCCTGCCCGACCCGGAGCGCCCCTGACGGGTCGGTCAGCGGCGGTTGGTGCAGACCTCCCGCGCCCGGGCGATGGTGTCGGTCGACCACACGACGGCGACCGTGAAGCAGTAGTCGGTGGCGCGGTTCAGGCCGTAGACGACGAAGGCCGTGGTGCCGGCTGGCAGGTTGGCGAAGGCCGTCTGCGCCTGGCCGGCGCGGCCGCCCGAGATGACCACCGGGCCCTCCCCGCCGGCGGGGTAGGTCCAGCGCAGCGCCACGTTGTCGCGGTTGTCCCGCAGCGTCACGTCCCCGGGCGGGGTGCCGGGGGAGGCCGCGGCCCCGCCCGTCGGGCCGGTGGCGGGCGGGGCGGCCGTGGTGGCCGGCGGCCCGGCACCGGCCGGCGGCGACGCCGGTGCGCCGGTCGCGGCCGAAGGCGCCGGGTCGGGGTCACGGTCCACCCCGGCCACCCCGGCGATCACCGCCGCCGTGCCCAGCAGCACCACCACGACACCGCCGATGACGAGGGGCAGCAGCCGGTTGTCGCGCCGGGCCGGCGCGCGGTGCACCGGCACCGGCAGCAGCCGGGACGGCTCGTAGGGCTCGTCGGGCACGCCGTGCTGGCGGACCCGGCGCACGCCGTCGGCCTCCTCGGCGCCGCCGCCGGCCAGGGAGACGACCGATGGCGGTACGGCACCGCCAGCCGGCCCGTCCCCGGTGGCGCCGGCCTCCGGGGCCCGCCAGCCGGGTGCCGGGTCCTCGGTCGGCTGCCGGGGGGTCGGCACGGCGTGCGGCGGACCGGCGTACGGCTCCGGCTCCGCCGGGCGGTAGCCCTCCTGCGAGGGGTGGTGGCTGGCCGGTGAGGGATGGTGGACAGCCTGCGGCCCGTCGCCGGGGGGTGGGGTGCGCGCGGACGGCACGATCGGGCCGTCGGCGCCGACGGGCGCGTTGTCGGCGCACACGTGGTCCGGGTTGGCCGCCGCCCGGGCCAGCGCCGCCACCTGCGCCGCCAGCGGATCGTCCGCCGGCAGGTGCTGTCGGCAGAGCTCCCGGGCCAGCGCCAGGTTGTCGTGTGCCTCGGCGAACTGCCCGCAGTCGCGCTGCATCGCCCCGAGCCGGGCCAGCATCTTGATGCCGCTGGGATGCCCGTCGCCGTAGACCTCGCGGTGCAGCTCCCAGGCGTCCTGGAGCCGGTCGCGGGCCACCTGGCACTGGCCCCGCGCGTACTCCACCGTGGCCAGGTCGGCGTGGGCGGCGAGCACCCGCAGCGACTCGGGCCCGTCCAGCGCGGTCAGCTCGATGATCACTTCCTGGTAGAGCCGGGCGGCGCGGGACCAGCTCCCGACCCGGTGCAGCACCGCCGCGAGGGTGGCCGCGGCGGCCACCGTGCGCTGGTCGTCCCGCCCGTGCAGCCGGGTCGTGGCCGCGTACGCGAAGGCGGCCCAGCCCCGGGCGGAGTGCGGCTCGCCGAGGGCGACCAGCACGCGGGCCTGGAGGCTGGCGGCCTCGGCCAGCTCGGGTGTGGCGTTGGCCGGACGCGGGTCGGCGTCGGTCAGCGCGTCGGCGAGCAGCCGCTGGGCGCCGGCGAGGTCGCCGGCGGAAACCAGGTGGTGCGCCTGGTCAGTCAGTTCACCGAAGCCGGAAGGCACGCCCCATCGTGCTCATCCGACGACGGTAAGTACAAGACCCGAGCCGGAGTGGATTGGTCAAGAACTGGTCAAGTGGTCGACGAGCGTCTCGCTGATCCGGCGCAACTGGTCCACCTGGGCCGGGCTCAACGCGTCGAACAGGTGCCGGCGTACCCCCTCCACGTGGCCGGGCGCGGCGGCGGCGAGGGTGTCGAATCCCTCGTCGGTGAGGGCCGCGATCTGTCCGCGCCGGTCGGTGGGGCACTCCTCGCGGCGGACCCAGCCGGCCGCCTCCAGCCGGGCCACGGCGTGCGAGAGCCGGCTGCGGGAGGAGCCGCTGACCTCCGCCAGTTCGCTCATCCGCAGCCGTCGCCCGGGGGCCTCGGAGAGCCGGACCAGGATCTCGTAGTACGCGTGCGGCATGCCGGCGTCGCGTTGCAGCTCCCGGTCGAGCGTCTCCATCAGCGCCCGGGAGGCGGTCAGGTACGCGCGCCAGGTGCGCTGCTCGTCGGGATCCAGCCAGCGGGTCATGACGTCATCGTACGCCACATAGTTGAACGTTCAACAAAAGCGCGCTAGCGTCGGTGGCATGGGAATCCACCGCCTCAACCACGCCGTGCTCTACGTCAGTGACCTCGCCCGCAGCGTCGCCTTCTACGGCGACGTGCTGGGCTTCCGGCCGATCCCGATGACCCCGGACGGCTTCCGGGGCGCCGCCTTCCTCCAGGCGCCCGGCTCCACCAACGACCACGACCTCGGCCTGTTCGAGATCGGCGCCGGCGCCGGCCGCTCCACCGCCGGCCGCGGCGCCGTCGGGCTCTACCACCTGGCCTGGGAGGTCGACACCCTCGACGAGCTGGCGGCCACCGCCGAGCGGCTCGCCGCCGCCGACGCCCTGGTCGGCGCCTCCGACCACGGCACCACCAAGAGCCTCTACGGGCAGGACCCGGACGGGCTGGAGTTCGAGATCGTCTGGCTGGTGCCCGCCGACCGGCTGGACGACGCCGCCGTGGCCGCGCGCAAGCGGATCGGCCGGCTCGACCTGGACGCCGAGCGGCGGCGCTACGGCGGCCAGACCCGCGGCGGGGTGGGCATCTCCGTGCCGGCCTGACTCCGGGCCTGCTCTTCCTGCGCTCCCGGTGGCCGGCCGGGGGCGCTGGCGCCCGGCCCGGGGCGGGGGTGCGGTAGAACGACAGCATGCCGACCGACGCCGTCCTGCGCGAGCTGATCGTCCGACACCTGGAGACCTGGCTGCCGGAGGCGCTGCGCCGCGCCCGCCGGGCCACCCTCGCCCTGGCGTACGCCGGTGGCGACGACGGTGCCGCCGAGGCTGCCCTGCGGGTGGTCGCCGACCACGCCGACCGGCTGCGGGGCCATCAACTGACCGTGCTGGTGCTCGCCGACGGCACCGAGGAGTTGCCCGCGCGGCTCGGTGCCGTGGAGGCCGAACTGCCGGCGACGGTCGCCGTGCACCTGATGCCCGGCGGGCCGGCCCGGCTGCCCGTGGCCGTCAAGGCGGCCGGCGCGGCGGGCGCGCCCCTGCTGTCCATCGTGGCGGACCCGGCAGCCGACGCGGCGGCGCTGACCGCCGCAGCCGCCGGCAAGCCGGCCGACGTGCTGCTCGCCACCGCAGCCGGCACGGCCGCGCGCGCCGCCCTCGCCGACGCCGGGTTTCCGCTGACGACCGAGGCGGAGCTGGTACCCGCCGACGGTGCCCCCGCGTGGCTGCTCGCCTTCGCGACCCGCTCGGACAGGAGCCTGGAAGCTTTCAAGGAGTCGCTCTGGGCCGTCGCCGGGGCCACCGGCACCCGCTACCGTGACACGGCCGGGCGGCTGCTCGACGCCACCGGAGTCCCCGAGCCCGACCCGCTGCGCCACGAGCTGCTGGCCGAGCTGGCGCGCTCCGGCCCGCGTACGGTCACCGAGCTGCGCCGGCACGCCCTCACCGCGACCGTCTACCGGTCCTCCGACGCCGTCGGGGCGCTGACCGGGCTGCTCGCCGCGGGGGAGGTGACCCGCGAGCCGGAGCACGGCCGGCTCGGCGGTGACGTGCTCGTCTCCGCCCGGGACGCGCGACCGCTCACCTGACCGGAACCGCCGGGGCCGCGCGGCCGAAGCCCGGTGGTGGGCGCACCGGGCCGCACACGCCGAGCGGGGCGCCGGTGCAGCACCGGCGCCCCGCTCGACCTCGGGACCTCACGCCCGGGACTTGTCCTGCTTCCAGGACAGCGGACCCGGAAGGTCGACCCGGTGCGCCTTGGCCCGCGAGTTCCAGGACCAGCGACCGATCTTGATGCTCCAGGACGAGAAGCCGTTCTCGGTGAAGTTGAGGATGATCGGGCCGTACTTCTTGCGCTTGCGGAACATCAGACCCATCGCCATGGCTCCCTTCGATTCCCTGCCTGCCCTGTCGAACCGGAACATGCCCGCAACGGCGAATCGTGAAACCACGCCCCTTCCCTGATGGACGGTGCCGCCTGACCCGGGGGTAATTCCCACAAAACAGATGGGTGATGCCGGGCGTTGGTGCGCTGGTGAAGTGGCCTTCCGCCGGGCTGATCAAGCGCTGGTCTCATCTTTCGATAGGGCATTGACCGGGCGGTCAGCCACCGGCAGCATGGAATCATGACGCACCGGGACGAGGCTCTGCTCACGGCCCGCGTGCACGTCGACCTGGTCCGCCACGCGAGCGCGCTCTGTTGACCCGACCCGGTTCCCCTCGGTCGCGGTCCTGCCCGCCGCACCCTTCCGCCGCCCGGCCCGGGCCCGGCCGCGTGCCCCGCCCCCGGCGGTGGGCCCGTCCCCTCGTCGACACCCCAGGAGACCCCATGGCCCCGTTCCGGACCGCGACAGCCCCGGCACCGCACGGGCGGCCCGTTCCGCCCCGCGCCGCCAGCGCCCACCCGGCACCGGCGTGACCACCGTGGACCGTTCCCGGGCGGAGGGCACCGACCTGCTTCCGGTGGACCGCGACCTGTTCCGCGCGCTGCTGCGCCGCCAGGCCGCGACCGTAACCGTGGTGACCGCCGTGGCTCCGGGCACCGTCGACCCGGCCTGCCTCGGCGGCCTGGGCGCGCCCGTCCGGGTCGGCTTCACCGCCACGTCGTTCACCTCGGTCTCGCTGGACCCGCCGCTCGTCTCGTTCTGCCTCGGGGTCGCCTCGTCGAGCTGGCCGGTGCTCGACCGCGCCGAGCACGTCGCCGTGCACCTGCTCGGCGCGCACCAGCGGGAAGCCGCCCAGGTCTTCGCCACCAGCGGGATCGACCGGTTCGCCGCGTACCCGGACTGGACGCCGGGCCCGTTCGGGGTGCCGCTGCTGACCGGGGCGCTGGCCCGGCTGCTCTGCCGCATCACGCACCGCCTTCCGGTGGGCGACCACACCCTCTTCGTCGCCGAGCCGCTCGCCCTCGGCGGTGGTGAGGACGCCGATCCGCTGGTCCGTCACCGGGGCGACTACACCACGACGGGGGCGGCGGTGCCGTCGTGACCGGAGCGGCCACGCGCGCGGCGGCCGGCCGGTCGCCGTCGGCCGGGGCGGAACGGCCCGAGGACGCCGGGGACCTGCTCGCGCTGGACCGGGCCGCCCAGGACCTGCTGTTCCGGGCGGCCCGCACCGCCAACACCTTCACCGCCGAGCCGGTCACCGAAGCCCAGGTCAGGGCGATTCACGACCTGGTCCGGTACGGGCCGACGGCGCTCAACGCCCAGCCGCTGCGGGTCCTGCTGCTGCGTTCGGCAGCCGCCCGGGCCCGACTGCTGCCGCACGTCTCCCGGGGCAACCGGGCCAAGACGGCCGCCGCGCCGCTGGTGGCGGTGCTCGCCGCCGACGTGGACTTCCACGAGCGGCTGCCGGAGCTGTTTCCGCACCAGCCGAAGGCGCGCGACTGGCTCGGCGACCGGGCGGAGCGGGTCGCGCAGGCCCGGTTCAACGCCGCCCTCCAGATCGGCTACCTGGTGGTCGGCGTACGCGCTGCCGGGCTGGCCGCCGGCCCGATGGCCGGATTCGATCCCACCGGCGTACGCCAGGAGTTCTTTCCGGACGGCCGGCACGAGGTGCTGCTCCTGATGAACATCGGCCGCCCGGGGCCGCAGGCCTGGCACGACCGCCTGCCCCGGCTGGACGCCACCGAGGTGATCACGACACTGTGACCCGTCCGGAATGCCCCGAGCCGGCCGGGTCGGGGCGGGCGCGGTGTCAGGCGGGTGGGCGGTCGGCGACGAGCACCCGGGTCACGGTGCCGTCGGCCTCGGTGATGTCGCGCTCGTGGCCGAGGCCGAGCTTGCCCAGCAGCGCCAGCGAGGCGTGGTTGGCCTCGGCGACCGTCGCGTACACCCGGGGCAGCCCGAGGGCGTCGAAACCGTACCGGATCAGGGCGCCGGCCAGCTCGGTGCCGAGGCCGTCACCCCAGGCGGGCTTCGCCAGCGCGTAGACGATCTCGTGGCCGTCGACCTGGCCGGTCCGCTTGATCTCGGCGTGCCCGACGTAGTGGCCGTCCCGGCGCACCGCCCAGACGTCGAAGAGGTCGTCCGCGTAGACCTTCGTGAACAGCCGCTCGAAGAGCGCGCCCGCCTCCTCGGCCGTCAGGGGACCGTCGCCCATGAACCGGCCGACCTCCGGGTCGGTGAGCAGGGACACGGAGGCCTGGGCGTCGTCCGGCCGGTAGGGCTCCAGCAGCAGCCGCTCGGTGCGCAGGGTGGGGGTGGGCATCAGCGCGGCTCCCAGGCGTCGGGCAGGGCCGTCAGCCTACGGACGTGGGCGGGCAGCCGACCACTGACTATCTCCGCGAGGCTCACCTCGTCGACCACCTGCCGCACGGCGGCCCGCACCGCGACCCAGAGCCCGGGCAGGTTCTCCGCCGAGCCGTCGTAGCTGGTCTCCTCCGGACGCAGCCCACGGACCCCGGCCAGCGGGCCCTCCACGGCACGCAGCACCGCGCCGACGGTCACCTCACGCGGCGGCCGGGCCAGCGTGTAGCCGCCCTCGGCGCCACGCTGGGCCCGGACGATGCCGGCCCGTCGCAGGTCGGCCAGGACCGCCTCCAGGAACTTGCGCGGCATGTCCTGCTCCGCGGCGATGGCCTGGGTGGACAGCAAACGGGGGTACGCGGTGGCGAGGCTCAGGGCCGCCCGTACCGCGTAGTCGCCGCGCGCGGAGATCTGCACCCGACCATCATGCCCCGGGCGGGCCGCCCGCCGCGTCGGCAGGCGGCCGTGGCCGCACGACCGGCCCTGGTAACGGGCGCTCGCGGGCGGCGCGGAACGCGCCCGGGCTCATCCCGACCTCCCGGGTGAAGAACCGGCCGAAGTTCGTCGGCTCGGTGAAGCCGAGCAGCCGGCCGATCCGGGCGATCGGCTCGTCGGTGGCGGCCAGCAGCCGGCTCGCCTGGAGCGCCACCCGCTCGTCGACCACCTGCTTGGCGCTGCGGCCGGTCACCGAGAGACAGGCCCGGGTGAGGGTACGCACCGAGCAGCCAAGCTGGGCGGCGTAGTCCTCGACGCGGCGGGTGTGCTGGTAGCCGCGCTCCACCTCCCGGCAGAGCCGGTGGAAGGTGGCGGCCTCCGTCCGGGTCGCCGGATGGGACCGGCCGGGCAGCAGCGACAGCCGGAGCAGCAGCACGGCGAGCTGATGGCGGAGCAGTCCGCGCGCGGCGGGCACCCCGTGGTGCCGCTGGCAGTCCACCGCCAGCTGGCTCACCTCGGTGATCACCGCGTCCTCGTCCTCGCCGACGAGTTGCAGCCGGGCGGGCACGGCGTCCGGGTCGACGTCGAGCCCGCGCAGCGCCCCGTCCTCCCACCGCACCACCGTCGCGTCGAACTGCGGGCCGGCGCAGCGCAGGACCTGGCCGGCGCGCACCCGCAGCAGCGTGCCGGGCCGGCAGGACAGACCGCGGAAATCCAGCTCGGCGATGCCGTGCCCGCCCGTGGCCAGCACGAGCAGATCCTGCTCCAGCAGCACCGGACGTCGCCAACCCGGATCGGACGCGAGGTCACCGAGGACGACCGTGTCGATCTCGGCGGGGGCGGTCGCCGGGTTGCCGGGCGGCGCGGGGGAGAGCTGACCGGAAGAGACCATCGCCTGCGACCGTAGCTCGGGGCGGCCGTCACCGCACCCCGGGCACGCGCCGCAGGTCGGGCGCGTTGCGACGGCGGGGCTTGTCGGGGCCGTCGGGAGCGGGCTACGTTACCGATCGGTAGCACCGTCCGGTCGTGTCCGGCCGGCGCCGCCCGCGCCGGTCGGGTCGCCCGCGTCCCGACGGCTCCGGCGGTGCGCGGTGCGGCTGTGGTGGCGTGCCGCCGCCGGTAACTCGTGATGGGATGGGGCATGACGGATCTGTTCTCGGTCGAAGGCAAGACTGTCCTGGTCACCGGCGGCTCGCGGGGGATCGGCCTGATGATCGCCCAGGGCTTCGTCCGGGCCGGCGCACACGTGATCATCTCGTCCCGCAAGGCCGACGTCTGCGAGGCCGTGGCCAAGGAACTCGCCGCCGAGGGGCGCTGCGAGGCGATCCCCGCCGACCTCGGCCACGACGCCGGGGCCGAGGGCCTGGCCGCCGCCGTCCGGGAGCGCGTCGACCGGCTCGACGTACTTGTCAACAACGCGGGCGCGACCTGGGGCGCGCCGCTGGAGTCGTACCCGGAGAGCGCCTTCGACAAGCTCTGGGCCGTGAACGTCAAGGCCGTCTTCCGGCTCACCACCGCGCTGCTGCCCGCGCTGCGCGCGTCGGCCAGCGCCGACGACCCGGCCCGCGTGATCAACATCGGCTCGATCGACGGCATCCGGGTGCCGATGATGGAGGTGTACGCGTACTCGGCCACCAAGGCCGCCGTGCACATGCTCACCCGCAGCCTGGCCCACCAGCTCGCCGGCGAGCAGATCACGGTCAACGCGATCGCGCCGGGGCCGTTCGAGAGCAAGATGATGGCGTTCGCGCTGGACGACCCCGCCTCCCGGGCCGCCATCGAGGGGCAGGTCCCGCTGGGCCGCATCGGCCGGCCGGAGGACATGGCCGGCACGGCGATCTACCTGTCGTCGCGCGCCGGGGCGTACCTCACCGGCGCGGTGATCCCGGTCGACGGCGGCATCACCACCCACGGCTGAGCCCGGCGTGGGGCGGGAGGCGGTGCGCGTACCCCCGGGTGGGCCGAAGCCGCGCGGACTCGGCAGATCCGCGCGGCTCCGGGTGGCCGGTGTGGCCGGTCGTTCAGCGGCCGGCGAGCAGCCGGGTAACCGCGGTGTCGACGTCCAGGTGCTCGGCCTCGCGGCCGCGCGGGACGACGACGTAGGTCCGCCGCAGGAAGCGCACCAGGACGCTGCGCGGCACCTCGAACAGGGCGTTGCCGTCCGGCGACGACAGCGCCAGCGCGACGAAGTCCCCGCGCGGGGTGGCCCAGGGCCAGACCCGCACGTCGCCGATGCCGGCCGGTTCGTCGAGGCCGGTGACCAGCAGCTCCCGGGCGAACGACCAGCTGACCGCCTCGCCGCCGGCGGACTCGGCATGGAACAGGACATGGACCGCATACGGATCAGCAGGGTCGTAACGCAGACTGGCACGCACCGGCAAGGCGGTGGCGTCAGGTGCGACGAGCCTTAGCGACGTCTCGACCTCTACGGTCGTCGGTCGGATGACACTCATGGACGATCTCCCCCCGGCACCGCTGCGGAACGCGCGTGTCCCGCTTTTCCCATACTCAGGTGCTACTCCTGGCTACGCTCCGCCATACGCTGACTTCACCCAGTGGTGGGAAGGGGGTCGGAAAGGCCGCATGAATGTGAATAATCATGTAGGATTTCCGGTTCTGCCCAGTGCGTGATCCCGCCCGGCATCGGGTGGTTCAGTCGTCGACTTACTCCGGTAACGTCCAGTCGTCCGTTCCAGTGACGGGCGCGAGCCACACTGGGGGAGGAAATGGTTACGAAACGATCCTCAGTGGATCCGATGGCAGGGCCGGGCTCGCCGAAGGTCGCGGCCTGGACAGCCGAAAAGCGGGGGTACGGGGTGCCGATGGAACAGCACGACCGACCCGGTCGGCCGACGTCCGACCGGGGTGGTGCCGGCGGCGGGACGGCGCTGGCCGAGCGACGCCAGCGGCCCCGCTGGCGGCAGCGGCTCAGCACCACCCTCGAACTGATCCGGGCCAACCCGACCGGAAGGGTCACCCTCAAGGTCCTCGTCGCCATCGCCGGCGCCCTCGTCGTCACCATCGGCATCGCCCTCATCCCGCTGCCCGGGCCCGGCTGGCTGCTGGTGATCGCCGGCCTCGGCATCTGGGCCGTCGAGTACCACTGGGCCCGCCGGCTGCTCGGCTTCACCCGCCGACACGTGCACGGCTGGACGCAGTGGGTGAAGAAGCAGTCACTTATGGTGCGATTCGTGCTCGGCTCCGTCGGCCTGGTCTTCGTCGGCACGGTGGTCTGGCTGTCGCTGAAGTACAGCTTCGGCATCGACGTGATCGCCGAGGTGCTGCACTACCTCGCGACCAACTGACGTGCCGCCCCGAAGGGCCGGTGCGCTGCCTCGCGGCACGCGGGACCCGGATTACCGGTCCGGTCCCTCGATCAGGTAGAGTCATCGGCGCTGAGGGCGATTAGCTCAGCGGGAGAGCACTTCGTTCACACCGAAGGGGTCACTGGTTCGATCCCAGTATCGCCCACGCAGCTCAAAGGCCACTTCCCAGTCCTGGGAGGTGGCCTTTCTGCTGTCGTGCAGCCGCGAAGTACAGCAGTTTCCGTCGATGTCCGCCGGGGGCACGGTCCGTGACACGAGAGCCGACTCAGTCTGTTCCGGCAGCGTCCGTACATGCGTCAAGGTCCGCTTGACGTGGCGGACCGGGCGGCGGCCCGCTCCCCGGGGAGTGCGGCTCGACGGCAGACGGCGATGGACAGGGTCATCTCCGAGGTGGGCGTGGCGGAAGTGGGTAACGCCACGACTGTTCTTCGTCCCCACCGGCATCAGTCCACTGCACGGTAATCGTGCTATCGGAGGTCGCCATGCTCCTCGCAGCGATGAATGTCAGTGCTTCGGCTGGACTGAGAGGCTGTGGCGCAGGGGGACGCAGGATCATGCTTTGGTGGGCGCTTACGCGCACGTTCTCTGCCGTCGCGCTTCCAACGTTCGTCAGCCGGTAAGCGTCGTTCTGGTGGTGTACCAAGGACCACTCAACCCGAGGAACGCTCGGCGATGCCGAGGATTCCCTGCCGCTATGAGAGGCCATCGTTTCAAGGGCCTCAACTACCCGGCGCGTGTACTCCTCGGTCAGCGCCGCTGCCGCCTCGGATCGCGCTGCCGTTGCCTCGGCCTGCTCTCGCTGAAGCCTCTGTCCGTCCCTGGTCACCTTCTCTTGGCGGATCATGACGACAGTGGTCGCAATCCCGACAAGTAGGGCGACGCAGACGCCGACCACAGTGGCTTGATCGGAAAACTCCTGCCAGTCGGTCGCAAGCGGCAAGCTAGTCAACAGCACTGGGTAACCCTAGTGGCAGCGCGCAAATGTGCCCGATACGTGCCCGTTGTAGGGGGCAGCATCGGCGTGTACCAGCGCGCCAAACTGCGGCCAGGTAGCGATCTGTGTCTGCGGACGAGGTAGTGAAGCTACTCGGCGTGTGGATCAACGCGATTCCCAAGCTGACAGTGTTCGGGCAGACTGTCGGTGGACCGGTGGCAGAGCCGGGTCATTGCAGCGCTGAGATGCTGGATGCCGTGCACGCGCGGCGGCTCGAAGGCGCGTGGGGCCGCTGGCGTGCCATGCCCCACCGGGGGTTCGAATCCCCTCCGGTCCGCTCGTAGTCTCCCGGCGTAGTTGGGTGACTATCTGGGTGACGATCGGGACGGACGCCGGCGGACTGTCGTGGACGTTTAGGGACCGTCCTGGCAGCTCAGCGCCTCCGGAACCGCAGGTCAGCGTCCCGTGTTGGTTGCCGGGGGGTCAAGGAGTCAGCCGCACGCCCTGGGGCCGCCCGCCCATGCTCTACTGGTCCCATGCGTAGGCGACGCCGTTTGTACCTGCTCTTGGCGGTAGTCGGTGCACTGATGGCCGCCACTGCACTCGCCATGACCTTGGCGTATGTGCCCGAAGGAGGTTGGCCCTTGTCTGCTACAACCTTGTGCGCGGTCGGTGGTGCGTTGACGGGAGTTGGCATCCGGGGTGCCAGGAAGCACCAGCGCCCCGAGAAACAACTGCCAGGTTCTGGGGCACACACGGGGCACAAGACGGCGTGAAACGTCGGCAACCAGCGACCAATGACGTGAGCCCAAGATGGGGCGTGACCAGTGCGCCGGTCAGGTCAGCGCAGGTCACGGGAGGCCCGGTCTAGGTTCCGCTTCAACGTCCGGTTCCCGCAGCTCGATCAGAGCAGGGGGTGAATCGGCTCGACCATTCCTCGTCGGGCATGCCATCGAAGGCCAACAGCTCGAACCCGCTGCCGTCGTGGCTGACGAGCAGCGCGTCACTGAATCTGTAGCGCTGTGGGGACTCATGATCACGAGTAGCTGCGGCCTTGCGTTCCCCGAAGTCGAGTCGCACCCACCGTTCGTCGTCGTCATGGTCGTCGTCGTCTTCGTATTCACTGAGCAGCCACGTGCCCTGCGCGGAATCGGGCCGGCGGCTGTCGAAGTAGGTGCGCCAGATGTACTGGTCGCTCCATGTGTCCCGTAGGTCCTGCAGGAGGTGCGAAAGGTAGACGTCCGAGATCGAGTCCAGCCGTGACGACCCGTCCTGGCGAAGGTCGATCCGGTCGCCGGAGGTTCCGCACCAGGTTCCCGTCAAGTCAGCGTTCGTGGGGAGCGGTGGTGGGGCCGAGGACGCACAGCCGACCCCGTGAGTCAGGAGGAACGTCAGCATGGCCATCACAGCAACGGCTTTGATCCGCACGTCGGCTACTCTAGGCCCTTCCCGCCGCGCGACTGGTTCCGCTTCAACTCACCGACTTCGGGCCGTGGACGGGCCGTCGGGACCGTGGCTGGGCTGTCAGACAGCCGTAGGGTGCGGGACATGCCTGAGGAAGTTGTTCTTCGCCTTGACCGACCGACAGCCACGTCGCTCGCGGACCTGATCTACAACATCGGCGAGCACCAGGCCGCCGGCATGCCCATCGCTCAGTTGTCGAGTGACGACAGCGAAAGGCTCGGGCGGGTGCTCTACGACCTCTGGCGAGCCTTGGGCGTCTCGCTCCCGTACGGCGACGCTCCCGGGAAGGAACCTCGACGCCGGATTTGATCGCTCTCGCGCGGAGGTCGCTGACAGCAGCAGTGACAGCAACGTGCCGAGAGGAGGGCAGCCGCCGCCGGCCGGACGCAGACAGCCGTCCGAGGTCGCGGACGCGGACGGACTCCGCCGGACGGAGCGCCCAGAACTTACAAGCGAGGGATCCAGGCCGTGCGACGGACTGGGGATGTGGCCTACTCGGCGACGAAGACGCCCACGCCTGGCAGGGTTTCGGTCATTCCCTTGATCCGTAGCACCTGCATCGCTCGGTCGATCACGGGCTCTGTAACGCCGTAGTGCTCGATCAACTCGCGGCGACTGGGCAGCTTGGAGCCCGGCGGAAACTCGCCAGTCGCGATGCGTTCGGCGAGGTCGTCGGCGATCTGCTCATAGCGGTAACGCGGTGGCACGGTGTTCCCCTCGGTTGGCAACACGAGTAGACCACCTACGTCAGCCCTTGACTACCCAACGGTACCTATGGGAGGTTGCCGAGGAGGTCGATTCCCCCGGTTGGCGCTGTGGGTCGTCCTCGCTGGCGTGGATGTCCGGCGCATCCCCCGCGATCGGGCATCCACGCCCCCGGACACCTGCGGCACAAGGAGGCGGCAGTGCTCCCTTCCATCTGCCCAACTCGACGGCTCCCGGCCCCAGTCGTTGTGGCGAGCCGATGAAGCGGGTCTCGTACGACGAGTACGTCATGGCGGCGGCGCTCACCCTCGCCCGTCGGCACCGACCCGTCTGGTCGTGGCGGCAGTGGCGACACATCTGCCGCTGCGGCGCGACCCTGCCGTGCCGAAGCCGCCACCGCATCCCTATCAACCGCGGCCACTGGCCCAGCCAGGACGGGCCGCGATGACTACTCACCATCCGATCAAGCCGGCTTGGTCCTGTGGCGGCTGTGCGGGGGAGTGGCCCTGCTCGACCCGGCGGCGGGAGCTGCGAGCCGAATACGACCGCGCGCTGGTGTCGCTGGCCCTCTATCTGGCGTCCCAGCTCGTCGACGCCACCCAGGACCTGGCCCACGTTCCCGCCGGTCACCTGCACTACCGGTTCCTCGGCTGGACCCGATGAGTATCCTGCGGTCCGGAGACGAGAAGTTCCACTACAGCGACGGTTCGCACAAGTGGATCCCGCCGGACCCGGACTATGACCAGGAGGTCTGGAACGAGCAGGTCCGCCAGCACAAGCAGGGCCACCTCAGGAACGAGCAACCCAAGGTCCGCATCCAGCGCCTCGTCTGATGCCGGTAGTACAGCAGCGAAGTACAGCAGCGGTGCCAGCCGAACGGATCCGAGACGAGCCTCAGCAGGCCGTTTGACCTCGCATCCAGCCCGCTCCGACCGGCTCGCCGAGAGTTCACACCGAAGGGGTCACTGGTCCGATCCCAGTATCGCCCACCATCGAAGTAACGCAGAAGAGCCACCCTCGGATGAGGGTGGCTCTTCTGCGTTACTTCGTCAGCCGTCGTTGGGTGTCAGCGGATCGTCAGCGAACGCGTCGCGGATGCATTGATCCCGCCGTCGGAGTGGTGGGTGTAGAGAGCCAGCGTGGTCTGCGCCGGCTGATGCTCGGAATCTCCCTTGCGTTGGAACGGGCGTTGACCTTCGCCAACGTCGCGATGTTGATTCTGATCAGCGGTTATCAGACGCCCGAGCAGATCCGCGCCGCCGGTCGCGAGCAGCTCGTGGCGCATCTGCGCCGGCACCGGGCAGTGAACGCCGTCCAGGTCGCCGACCAGGCGTTGGCCGGCGCGGCTGAGCAGGATCTCACCTTGCCGGGACAGGACTGGGCACTGCTCCGCGACAACCGCTGCTTCCAACTTCCAACCACCAACCCCTCCAACACCCGGCTAGGAATCGGAGATAATCGACGGCGTGGACCTTGAGGAGTTCGACCAGCACGTTCAGTCACTCCGCACCCGGGCGGCCAGGTCTGGCTTCGAGGAAATCGAAGACTTCAAGGTGATCGAAGGGCTGACCGTGTCGGCGGAGGACATCACCGAGGCGGAGCGAGCGCTGGGCGCGACCCTGCCCGAGCCGTACAAGGCATTCATGCTGCGCTACGGTGGCGGGCAGTTCGGATTCCTCGACCTGCTGCCCATGCCCACAGCATCGTCCGCGCACCACGTTGACGACGTCGTCTACGTCAGTCAGGCCGAGTTCCCGGATGGGTCGTTCGTCGCGGTGGCACCCGTCGGCACAGGCGACTACTGGTGCTTTCCCGTCCTCGACGGCCGGTGCAGCGACGAGGTGTGGTTCCACTACCACGACGCCGACGACCCGACGCTGGAGGCGCCAGATTTTCTGGATTTCGTAGCACGGCGCGGTACCCAGCCCTGACCCTGCCTCTCGGGCTGCGAGGCGCTGCCCCGCAGCCCGACCCTCCCTCAGAGACCGCAACGGGTCTCCTCGCTCAGGCACCTCAGAGGGCTGCCCGAGAACCCCGGGCAGGAACATGCCTGCCCGCCCGAGGAGACCCTGCCCACCGCACAACCCGCTTGACAACAACCATCGAGACTCGTCCAGTAGGGCGCTCCACCTTGTCACCCTGGCCCTGGCCCACTCCACGGTGCGTGGGTCGGCGGCAGACGGGATGGCAACTGCAGCCAGGATCTTCGAGGCGGCGGCGAGGTCGCTCGCCTCACACCTGCCGCCTGTGGGGCTGCGATTATTGGTGTGGGATATCCACGCCGGCGGAGCGCAGTTTCGCCTCGACCAGTGTGGTCAGCCGGGCCACGGCCGGTGCCTGTTCTTCGCCGTGGTGGTTGAGCAGCCCGTATCGGGTGGCGTCAGTGCTGGCCTGGAGGCTGTTCGGGATCGCGAGCAACGCGGGGTTGGCGAGGAAACGGTCGGCCACGGCGGTCGCGAGTTCCTCGATGCGGGGGTCGTCGGGTTGCCAGTCCTTGGCGGCCCAGCACTGCTTGTTCAACGCGACGAACCGGGTGTCGTCGAGGGCGTGCTCGGCCTCGGTGAGATAGTCGTCGAAGCCTTCGGGGACCAGGGCCTTGGCCAGCAGCATGCCCTCGCGGTAGGCCGCCACCGCGTCCGGGGCGAAACCCAGGTCGGCGGCCCGGTCCAACAGCGCGCAGGCGCGGTCGGGTAACAGGGCCCGGTCGCCGTTGACCAGCCGGTCCAGCGAGTCGCGGCGCGCGGTCAGCTCCTCGATCCGCTCGGTCAGCCGCCGCTTGACCTCGGCCAGGTCGGCGGCGAACCGCTGCGGATCCGCACCGAGCAGGGCGCCGATCTCGGACAGCGGTACCCCGGACTCGGCCAGCGTCCGGACCTGGACCAGCCGCAGCAGGTCGGACGACCCGTAGCGGCGATAGTCAGAACCGTCACGGGGCGGTTCGTCGACCAGTCCAAGCCGGTGGTAGTGGCGGATGGTCTTGACCGTGACGCCGACGAACGCCGCCGCCTGGCCGATCGTGATGCCACTGGCCATGGTCGTCAGCGACCCTCACCGGTGAGGATGGCGACCTCGCGTGTGGCCTCGGCGATGGCGCGGAAATCCTTGCGCACGATCGTGCCGTGGTTGCTGGCGACCTTCGCGCTTATCCCGAGGTTCGGGTTGCGGGCGAGCACCGGGTCGAGGGTAGCGCGCATCTGTTCCTGCCAATCATCCTTGCTTCCCAGCCCCTCCCCGGAGGCGACCACGTACCGGACCGGGACGGTCAGGCTGTCGAGGACCGGTTCGAGGGCGGCGTGGATCTTGTGGGACTCGATGTTGATTTCGGCATGCTGTTCGGCACTCATCCGCGCGGCGTTGCCGACGAGGCGTGCCATCGGCATCGCCCATCGGAGCTTGTGGAACAGCCGCCGGATGTGTTCGTGCCTGGCCTCGTCGGTCCAGCCGTACGGATAAGGGCCGTCGACCCCGACCACACCGGCGACGCGGTCCGGATTCCGAGCGGCCCAGACCACCCCGAGCAGCGCGCCGTAGGACCAGCCCACCAACAGCGGCCGCTCCACCCCCCTGGCTTTCAGGACGGCGTCGAGATCCCGGACGACGGCCTCGAAGGAGTAGTCCGCCGACTTCTTCGACTTGCCGCGAGCCCGCTCGTCGTACGTGATGTGTCGCCACCCCGGCCCCAGGTCCTTGATGACGGGTCGCCAGTGCCGCTGGCTGGCGTAGGAACCGTTCAGGTAGACCACAGGGGCACCTGTCCCGCCGGTGTCGGTCACGAACAGAGCGGTGTCGTCCACCGGCAACATGCCACTCCAGGCCGAGTTGGTCGCGTCTGAGTTCGTCATGCCGCCAGCGTCGACCCTGACCCAAGGTCAAGGTCAAGCCCCGAGATCAGGCTGTGACCAGGGCCGCCCGAGGGCAAGGAACGTTGACCGCCGATGACCAGTGAACGGGCAGCTCAGGCGGCATCTTGTCCGTGTTGGTCGATTATGCCGCGGCGTCATGGTTCTCGCTCATCTGCCCGCCCCTCTGCCGGTGAGTCCGTCCGCCCGCAGGCCGTAGACGACAGAGGTTGCTCCTGCCGGGACTGAGCGGAGATTCGGTCACTGTCCAGGAACGGGACACTGCGCTCGAGGAGTGCCCGAGCCGCGGCGGGGTTGTCGACGGCAAGACCGCGTCGTGCGGTCAGCAGAGCCCACATGCCGTCGCCTGCACCGCGCCGAGCGGCACCGAGCTGGCCCATGAGTCGGGGCTGAGCCGGGCGACAGCGAGCCGGTGGAAGGCCGGGCGAGCTGCCGCGGCGTAGACACAGCGAAGCCCCCGCCGCCGTGAGGTGACGGGGGCGCCCTGTGTTGGACACTCAGCGGGTGCAGTTGATCTGCACCAGCACCGAGTAGAGGCCCGGCCACGGCTGCGTGGTGAAGCTTCCGCCGTGGCTGCACTGCGTGTCGGGATCGAAGCCGTCCGCGCTGGCAAGGGAACGCGCGTTGTCGGTGGCGTAGGACAGCGCCGTGAAGTAGTTGTTATTCATCCCTCTGCCGTAAAAGGTCTTGGTTTCGGCGGCGACCGCAGGCCCGGAGAGCAGGACGGACACGGACACCGCCCCGACCAACGCTGTGGCTGCGACGATCCGACGAAGTGCAGGCATGTGGGCTCCACTCTGTTCGATCCGAATGCCGAGCCTGCCAGAGAAATAGACGTGTATCAACTACCCGCGGTAGGCCGATTCCGGCTGAAGAGATGTTGACGAAGATCATTACGTTGGCTAGCTTGACCATGCCATGACGTTCTGATGATTCGGGGGCTTTGGATGTCTATCGGACCAATCTCGGGTACGCGTACCCGTTCTACTCGGCGTGGGCTCGTGGCGATCGCCGCGTCGCTGGTGCTGTTGGCCGCCAGTTCGACGGTGCTGGCGCCGCCCGCGTCGGCGGCCGCGGCGTCGGTTACGACGAAGGTGCCCCTCCAGCCGAC
Source organism: Micromonospora sp. NPDC047074 (assembly GCF_040643815.1). Lineage (NCBI taxonomy): Bacteria > Bacillati > Actinomycetota > Actinomycetes > Micromonosporales > Micromonosporaceae > Micromonospora > Micromonospora sp. NPDC047074. Next base: position 163,844 of record NZ_JBEYVB010000005.1, on the reverse strand, counting down.
GATCAGCTTTCCGAACGGGAACAGCGCGCTGGAGGGCGGTCAGCTTGCCGTCAGGTTCGACGCGAACGGTGACCCCAAGGTGACCAGCTTCCGGTACAGCTTCTACAACACCAGCCTGGGCAGCGAGGTCCTGGCGGGGCCCGATGGCACGGCCACTGTGACGATCGACGTCGGCAGTGGGGGCGGTCAGCGTCCGGTGTACGCGGTGGCGATCGACCGCCACGGCCAGCGCAGCCCCATGACGCAGGCGACCTTCACGGTGTCGGTCATCTGGGACCTCAGGGGCCAAGCGCTCGACATGACCACGTGGCTGCCGGTGGCGGGGGCGACGATCCGGCTGGAGCCGGCCGGGGTCGAGGTGGTCACCGGCCCCGACGGCTACTTCCAGTTCGACGTCGACCCGGGCCTCTACACGCTCACCGGCACCTACGCCGGCCCGCCCAGCCTCTCGGGCAGCAGCCATGAGATGGAGATCGACGGTCAGGGACTGTGGTTCGAGCTGTACCTGTTCCCGGATCCTGCGAGCTGATGACCAGCACCCCATCGCGATGAGATGGGCTCATGGCCCCGGCGTTCAGCGCCGGGGCCATTGTCGTGCCAGAAGTCACGGTGCCGCGCGGAGGACGGCCTCCAGGTCTTCGAGGCTGGTCAGGGTCTCGGTGAGTCGGTCACGCTCGGTTTGGGAGAGGCGGAGCGCGCGTGCCTGGGTGAGAGCCCTGCGGGCGGCGGCGGGATCCTCGGCGCGGAGTGCGAGTTCGGCGCGGTATGCCAGCGCCTCGACCAGCTCCGCTGGGGTCGCGGTGTCCTTGTCCCGATCGAGGGCCGAAATGAGGATCTGGGCTGCCCGTACGTGCTTGCCGTGGGAGTCGCCCATCACGACCGCTCTGTGCAGCGTCGTGGTGAGCTTGCCGGCGGCGCTCGCCTGCTCCTCGGGTGCGGGTGTGGCGGCCACGATCCTGATCCAGTTTCCGCCAGGGTCGACAACCGTGAAGCCGGAGAGGTTGTCGGCGTTCTTGCGTTTGCGCGGCCGGGTCATCCGGGGGATCCCGGAGACCAGAAGCTTGCCGTGGGCTTTGCGCATGCCCGCGGCGAACGCTTCGAACAGCGCCCCGGTGTCGGGCACGATGACCAGGCAGGTCCCGTAGGAGTCCTCGGGCCTGAACTCCTCGGGCATGCCGAAGAAGTCCAGTTGGAGGTCTTCGCGCTTGAGGGACACGTACGGGTTCGGGCGGACCTGGTAGTAGGTGCGGGTGAAGCCCAGCATGGTGTAGAACTCGACGATCTCGTCGATGGACCGGCAGGGAAGCAGCGGCACGGTGATCTCGTTTGCCATGGATTCTCAGCTCCGATCGGATGAGAGGTCCTGGGACGCGGGGGTCGCTAGTCGGTCGGTGGTGTGAGCGCAGGGTCCTCACCGGACATCACGAACGCTCCCTCTTCCAAGCGGTGGATCAGTCGGTGAGTCCATCGGGCGCCGGTGTCGGCGGTGGTCAGCCACAGCCGCAGGACCTCGCCGACCGGCCCCCAGGTGTCCAGGTCGGCGTCCGAGGGCAGATGCGACATGATGCTGGTGCGCCATTCCTGCATCGCGCGGGCGCGCTCGCGCAGCATCCGTACCGCCTCGTCCCGGGGCAGGTCCTCGATCAGGCCGACAGCGGCGCCCAGCACGTCCAGGCTCGGCTCGCGGTCCGTGAGGGCCCGACGCAGCAGAGCGAAGTACTCTCGTTCCCCCTTGTCGGTCAACTCGTACTCGATCCGTGGCGGGCCGCTGGCGATTGAGGGGGCCCGCTCATGGGTCACCAGCAGTCCCTGGCCCGCCATGCTCTTGAGCGCGTGATACACCGAGCCGGAGGTGGCGGTGGACCACTCGTGCGCGCCCCAGGCCTCCAGGTCCGCGCGAATCTGATAGCCGTGTGCGCGTCCGCGCCTGCGCAGCGCTCCCAGGACCAGCAGTCGTACCGACTTCAAGGAAGTTCACCCCGCTTCCCGGCTAGCCAAGTTTGGCTAGCCGCCGACGCCAGGCTACCGCCGAGCTTGGTCGGTAGCCAAACTTGGCTAGCGCCCTTCACCCTGTGCTTGCGGACGATGAGCATCGATGATGGTGCGGTTGTTGTTCGCTCGGCGACCGTCTGGGCTCCTCGGGGAACTGCGGTCAGATCGCTTGCACGAGTTCGATGAAGTCGGGTGTCAGGCCGACGGGACCAGATCGTCGAGGGCGTCGGTGGACCGGCCGGCGTCGGTGACTACCTCGACCGGCGTGACCTGCGACGTGGGCATGGCCCGGCGGAAGAACCGCCGGGCCACAGCGGCGTTCCGACACGCCGAGACGGGCCGTCGATGGCCTGACCGTACCGGTCGACGATCCGTGACCGTCGGTCGAATGCCGGAGCGTTCTTCGGGCGGTTCCGTGCTGCCGGACGGCGATGGATGCGGGCGTTCAGTCCGGCAGAAGTGGGCGCATGAACGTCCTTTCGTAGCGCAGGACGCACCCTGACTCGTCGCGGATCCGGTCCGCGGCGACGAACTCCGGATCCTCGCCGAACCGTGAGCGGTAGCGCTCGTAGGCGGCCAGGCTTTCGAAACTGAACAGCGCCTCCGCCCGGTCGCTGGCACCCTCGGCCGGCAGGAAGTAGCCGTGGTGTACGCCGCCGTGCCGTGCCACCAATCGCATCCACTCTCGCGCGAAGCGTTCGAACGCCTCCAGCTTGGTCGGATCGATGGTGTAGTGCACCACGCAGGTGATCATGAAACCATCTTCCTGATAAGGCCGCTCAGGTTTGCAGCATGGGTGTGCAGATGATGCTCGGGGCGGGTCAGACGGGTAGTTACGATTCTCGGCTTTCCGGGCCGCCCGGCTGGCACCAGGCGGGCTCGAAGCCCTGCGCCTGACCAGCCGCGCTGGGGTGGGTCAAGGGGTGATGTAGCCGGCGCCCGCGCCGTTGGTCACCAGCGACTTGACGGTGCCCGAGCCGGAGGAGACGAAGGTGCTGACGTGGCCAGCCAGCTACGCGTGCTGCTTCGCGTACGGGCGCGTCCGTTCCGCCCACCGCACGAAGTGCGGCGTCGCCAGACCCGCCAGGACGAAAACGCCGCCGAGCAGGAGCCAGCCAGGAACTCCCCAGGCGATGCAGAAGAGTGCCAGCACGCTGGGAGCGACCACGTTCGCCAGGCCGGCCCCGAACCCGAACAACCCCATGTACTGCCCTTGAGCGTGGGCGGGAGCGGCTGCTAGCCGTACGCCTCCAGGTCGTCCGCCGTGTCGATCGCCTTGCCGGCCAGGCGCTGCCGCTCTTCTGGGTCGAGGCCCGATTCCCACTCGGTGAAGCGGCGGTAGCGGTCGAGGAGCGTTGTGCCGTAGGCGTCGGAGGCGGCGATCTCGCGTAGGTCGGTGCGGCCGGCGAGGACGTCGCGTGCCATCTCCTGGAGGTCGTCGCCCGCGACGCCGTCGCGGAGGCGGCTGAGGCTGGCGTGCAGCAGTTTGGCGAGGCCGCGGCTGCCTTCGGTGATGTCGAGGAACTGCTGCTCCGGCTCGGATCCGTGGCTGGTCATGCGGGTACCGGGCTGGTGTAGGGCTGGTCGGGTAGCGGGATCCTGGACAGGTCGCCGCCCTGGTCGGCGAGGGTTTTGAGGAAGCTGAAGAAGCCGAGGATGAGGGTGCCGCCGGCTTGGATCTTCGTGGCGGCGTCGTTGACCTTCTTGACCAGCTCCATGGCCTGCCAGGTGGCGACGCCGTAGCCGACCACCGCGCCGGCGCCGGTTTCGATGAGGGCGGTGCCGGCTGCGGCGCTGACGCCGATGATGATGGCTTTGTCGATCATCATCTTGATGAGGCCGCCGATCATGTCGGCCAGGAGCCAGATCGCGCGGGCGGCTTCGTGGTACTTGTGCTCGACCTGGGCGAGGATGACGTTCTGTTGGGCGGTGGCGGCGGCCAGCTCGCGGAAGTAGACGAAGGCGGCGTCGGCGGCTCGGCCGTCCCACTGCTTGTCGACCTGCGTCGTCACCTCGATCAGGTTGCCGCCGAGGGCCTGCAGGCTCTGCCCGAGGTTGCCGTACGCGTCGCCGGCCTTGTAGAAGCTCTCCCAGTCTCCGACGAACGCGGCGGTGATGGTGCCGATGACGTCGTAGCCGGCCACGTCCTTGATGACCTGGTTGACCCAGTGGGAGATGGAGATCGAGTCGAGGATGCCGATGGGGTTGGCGAACCCCTTGGACAACGCGGCGTCCGGCTCACCGGGTTCCCGGAGGAAGTCCGTCGGTTCGATCACCGGTAGGTCCTCGTTCTGGGGCGTTCGCCGGACATCGCGTCCTCGCCGCGGTCGACGGCGGGGTAGGTGGCGTCCAGGCGGCCGGCGCTGCGCGCGTCGGTCTGCCGGTAGTAGTCCGCGGTGTGTTGCAGGGCCTCACGTGACCTGTCCAGCAGTTGCGCCAGGTGGGTCAGCCGCTCGGCCATCTCGTCGACGAGTTTCTGATGCGCCGGCCACGCCTCGTTGAGCAGACCCTGCCCGTGCCAGGGCATGTCGGTGTGCCTGGTGAGGTAGGCCTTCGCGGCCTGGGCGTCGGCGCCGGCCTCGGTCATCCGGCTGGCGGCCCGGTCCAGCGCACCGGGCTCGACGGAGAAGCTCACGACAACCGGTCCCCGACCACACCCGTCACGACGAGCAGGACGACGGCGACGAGCAGCGCGAGACCCATGACCCTGCCGCGCCGCCTGGCCTCGGTGCCGCCGGGCGCCCGGTAGACGCCGAGACCCATCGCCGCAGCGACGCCGAGTGGAACCGCCACCGACAGGAAACGGAAGAACGACCACCCGTCGAAGACCCCGTCACCGCCGGAGGTGGCCAGCCGGTGGACGAGGAACCCGAGGCCCACGACGCAGAAGAAGAACAGCACCATCGACAGCAGCGCGATGCCACGGCGGAAGTCATGCCACTGGTCTGGCCTGCCCGGTGACGCAGTCGCCGGATCGGTCTGCCCGGTCTCACCCACGGCTGCACCATGCCACAGCGCCACCACGTACCGCGACCCCGCGCCTACGCAGACGGCGGAGGCCGCCGGCGTCGCTCGGCGGGCGGCCCGGCCGGCCGGGAAGTGGACGGACGTGTCCGGCCCTGCTGATCGCCTACTGGTCCGCGAGATTCGGCGCCATCCGTAGCGAGAGCTGCTTCGCCTCTTCCGTCGCCCGCTCGTACTCCCGGGTGGCCACGGTCAGCTTCTCCTGGAGCGTGAGCATGGCGTCCCGTTGCTGCTCGGCGGTCTCTCCGGGTCTCACCTCGCGGAGCAGGGCCTTCACGGGTGGCGTGTTCAGGGCCGGGGTGTGCGGGTTGTCGGGGTTGAGGAGATGCTCGACGTGGCTGAGCGCCATCGAGATCGTCTGCACCTTCTCGAGAGCGTGCAGCAGCCTGGTCTGTGCCTGCTGCTCCTCGGGCGTGAGAGCTACCTCGTCGGAGTCCGAGTCCATGACCACCCATCCTCGAAGTGAGTGCTGTCGGCGCAGGTCAAGCGGTTGGTCGTCGTCTCATCGTAGGGTTCTCGCCGGGCCCGCGTGGCGACGCCCGACGACATCGGAGCGGATGGGACCAGTGAGGCGGCGACGAGCGGACGGGCCCGCTGTGGCGTGCCGCCCTCATCCGCCGCACCTCGGCGGGCGGCGCGGCCTGGCGCTGCCGTGTTACAAGGGGGCGCATGGATCCCGTCGATATCGAACGTGAGATGGCGCAGCTGGACGCCCTCTACCGGAGCGTCGCCAAGGAGCCGGTCGACATCGCGGAACTCGACGACATCGGCGCCGCCGTCCAGGCGAAACTGGCACGACTCGCCGTGGGCGATCGGGCGGAGACTGTTCTCCGCGCCGTCGTCGAGGCGTACGCCACCGGCGACGAGAGTGCCCGCGCCGCGATCCGCCGCCTGTTCGACCGGCACTCGTCGTTCCGGTGGGCGGCCCACCTGCCGCGAGAATGGGCCACGGCAGCGGAGTTCCGCGCCCGACTCGTCCACCTCTCCGCCTGCGACCAGGGTGCGGACACCCGCGACGAGATCCTGGCGTTGCAGGACCTGTGCACCCGGGCCAGGCGGCTCGGCATCGACGTCGAGCCCATTCTGGACGAGGTGGCCGCGATGTCCAGCGACACGGACCGGTACGGAATGGGGTCGATGCGCGACATCATCGTCGGCTACGGCTCGCGTCGCGCGGGCTGACCCGTTCCGTCGGGGCCGCGTGCCTACCTACACTGCGCCGATGGCACGGACCAGAAGGACCTGCCGGATCCCGGGGAAGTGACCTGCGGAGCCGGGAAGCGGGCTTTCTCCCGTAGCCGGGCCGCGCCGGCCGTTGTGGCGTGCTGGCAGGATCTCCGCCTATGGAGGATGTTCTGGTCCGCCGAGCCGCACAACTTCTCGGCAGCGCCCGCCGTGTCGTCGTCTTCACCGGCGCCGGGATCTCCGCCGAGAGCGGCGTGCCCACCTTCCGTGACGATCTCACCGGCCTGTGGGCGCGCTTCGACGCCGCGCGGCTCGCCACCGCGGAGGCGTTCCACGCCGATCCCGACCTGGTCTGGGGCTGGTACGAGTGGCGGCGGGCGCGGGTGTCCCGCGCCCAGCCCAACCCCGGGCACCTGGCGATCGCCGCCATCGGGAGCCGGGCCGTCGACAGCACCGTCATCACCCAGAACGTCGACGACCTGCACGAGAGGGCCGGCACGCGCGGCGCGATCCACCTGCACGGCAGCCTGTTCACGCCCCGCTGCGTCGCGGCGGCGGGCCACCCGGCGACCTTCGAGGACCCGTCGGACGGCCCGGCCGCGCAGCCGGACGAGGGCCGCCGGATCCCGCCACCCCGGTGCGCGTCGTGCGCGGCGCTCGTCCGCCCGGGAGTGGTGTGGTTCGGTGAGGCGCTGCCCGAGACGGCGTTGACCGGGGCCGTCGAGGCCGCCACCGCCTGCGACGTGCTGCTGGCGGTGGGCACCTCCGGCGTCGTGTATCCGGCCGCCGAGATCCCCCGGATCGCGGCCCGCTCGGGCGCGACCGTGATCCAGGTCAATCCGCAGCCCACCCCGCTCGACACCGTTGCCGCCATCAACCTGCGCGGCCCCGCGGCGGAGATCCTCCCGGCGTTGGTCGCGGCCGCGTGGGAGGAGACCGACGGGTGACGCTGCCGCCCCGTCGGGGCGACGACCCCGTCAGCGGGCTGCCGCCCCGGTGCCGTCACCGAGGTCGCCGACGAGCGACGCCGGGACACGCATGCGCCACGCGTCGGTGACGAGCTCCGCCAGGCGATCGACGTCCACCTGCGCCAGCCGCAGCATGACCAGGGGAAGCCCGTCGTACGCGGGCGTGGTGAAGAAGACCTCGGGTTCGCCGAGGAGCAACGCCTGCTTCTCCGCCTCGTCACCGACGTACAGCACCGCGACGTCGGTCCGGATGATCCGGGGCGCACCGGGTCTGCGCTCGGGATAGGACCAGACGAACCCCTTGTCGGCGACCCGGAAGTCGAAGCCGTCGCTGTCCATCTCGATCACGTGGGGCAGCGCCAGCGCCAGCCGACGGACGTCGTCGGCGTCAGCCATCGAGGTTGCCCCGGGCCATCGTCCCCCGCACTCGCGCAGACTATCCGGCGCGCCGGACGCGCTCGCCGCCGGGCCGCAGGTAGCCGGGCCGGATGTCGCCTCCGCCGGGCGGCCCTCGTGGAATTGATCAGAACTCGCGTATCGGCTAACGTGCGCGCCCGTGAATCTCTCTCGTGCCACCTTCGCGGGGCTGGCGTGCGCCGCCCTGCTGACTCTTGCCGCCTGCGGTGGGGAGGACGCCGCGACCACCACGGCCGCTTCCCCGTCCCCTGCCGTCACCCCGTCCACCACCACGGTTGCGTCCCCATCGGCCTCCGCCTCCTCGGCGCCGTCCCCGTCCGCCGCCGTGGCCACGATGAGCGACAAGAAGCTCTGCGAGTCCGCGAAGAAGGCCAGCGACGAGATGAAGGCGGAACTCGTCGCCATCGTCGGGTCCGGCAAGGAACCGTCGTCGGCCGACTTCAAGAAGATCCTGACCGGGCTGGAGCAGAAGGTCACCACGCTGGCCGCCGCCGGGGGCGACAGCAAGGTGGCCGCCGCGCTGACGAAGTTCGGGGCGGAGGCCACCAAGGCGGCCGCGGCCGCGGACCCGGCGCAGGCCGCCGACAACCCGGCCTTCGAGAAGGCCGGCGCGGACATCACCGCCGCCTGTAAGAAGGCCGGAGTCAGCATTATCTTCTGAGGGCTTCGAACGACCGGGGCACGGCGTGTGGCGTGCCCCGGTCGGGCCGGGCCGCGCCGGGTCGTGGCCGCCAGGCGGGGTGGCCGCCGCGTACCCGCTCGACAGGTTTCCCATGGTCACAGGAGTGCCCGTGCCGCGTCAGCCGCTCGTCGTCGCCGTCGCCCAACCACGGATCGTGGCGTACGACGTCGTCACGAACGTGGCCGCGCACGCCGACGCGGTCCGGGCCGCGCACGCGCGGGTGGTGGTCTTCCCCGAGCTCTCGCTGACCGGGTACGAGCTGGACGCGCCCCCGATCCCCGCCGACGACCCGAGGCTGGCGCCGCTCGTCGCCGCGTGTGCCGAGACGGGGGCGACGGCGCTGGTGGGCGCCCCGGTCCGGGGCACGGCGGGCCGCGAGCACATCGCGATGCTGGCCGTCGACGGGGTCGGCGCGCGGGTGGCATACCGGAAGGTGCACGTGCACCGCTCCGAGGAGCGGTTCAGCCCCGGCGACGGGCCTGCGGTGCTCGACGTGGACGGGTGGCGGTTGGGCCTGGCGATCTGCCGCGACACCCGGTTCGCCGCGCACGACGCGGCCACCGCGGCGCTGGGCATGGACGTCTACGTCGCCGCTGTCCTCGACCACACCCGCGACGCCCACGTGCCGGCCGAGCGGGCCCGGCGCGTCATCGCCGACCGCGGGGTGTGGGTGGCCACGGCGAGCTTCGCCGGGTCCACCGGCGGGGGCTTCGACGAGGCGGCGGGTGGCTCGGCGATCTGGGGCCCCGGCGGCGGGACGCTCGCGCAGGCGGGACCGGCCGCGGGAGAGATCGCGTCGGCCATGCTGCGGGACGGGCCGTCGTGACCCGGCTACGGCTGCGGAAACCCGCTGGAGGGCGGGTGCTCACTCCAGAGCCACCGCAGGTACTGCCGTAGTTCCTCGAGGGTGGCGACCCAGCCCCTGTCCATGTAGGTGAGGATGCGGCTCACCTCTCCCGGCACCAGGTCGTAGGCGGTGGCTCCGGTTTCCGGGACCGGTGTGTCCGGGGGAACGGCCACGGGCACCGGGACGAGGGGGAGGCGGATCCCGCTCGTGCTGAGCGCCTTGAGGACCGTGAGGTAGGCGCGGGGCAGGTGGTAGGGGGAAGCGGCGAGAGCGAGCCCCGTACTGGTGCGCTCCCGGGCCTGGTCGGCGATCCACGCGGCCTGCAGGCCCGTGTTGGGGGCCGGCTCGGCCTGGATCTGGACGCCGTCGACCCGGCGGAGACCGAGGCCGCGCAGGTGGTCGAGCGTGATCTCGACGTAGGTCGCCTCGGCCGGGTTGCCGTTGGCCACCAGCAGGTGGCGGAGGCCCGGATCCGCCTCCCAGTCACGGATCGCGTGGGTGAGACGCCACTGTTCGCCCTGGCCGGTGAGCACCACGAGCGTGTCGACGTGGGCGGTGGCCGACCGGGGCAGGGTCAGGATCACCGTGAGGGCCTTCAGCACGTCCAGGAGTTGCCCGGTGCTGACGCCGGCGAGATCCGCTTCCCGCACGACCCTGGGGGTCGGGTGGTGGGGGCGCACCGGTCCAGCCTAGTGCTGCACCCGTGAGCCGTTGACCCCCAGGGCGTCCTGCCGTTACGAGCGGCGGCGGGCCGCCCGTACGACGAACGCGATCGCGCCGACGACGAGAACGACGCCGATGAGCTGGAGGCCCGGCGAGTCGTCGGCTCCGCCGTGCACGACGGCGGCGACGCCGAGCGCTGCGGCGAGGACGGCGAAGAGGTATGTCATCAGGAGCCCTCCTGGTGCGGCCGGCTCCGCCGGTCGGTCGTGACGGCGGTTCATTCGTCGACCCACTCGAGCAGGTCGCCCGGTTGGCAGTCGAGCACCCGGCACATGGCCTCCAGGGTGCTGAAACGCACGGCCTTGGCGCGACCGTTCTTCAGCACGGCCACGTTCGCCGGCGTGAGCCCGACCCGCTCGGCGAACTCGCCGACGCTCATCTTGCGCTTCGCCAACTCGACGTCGATGCGGACGACGATGGGCATCAGATCACCGCCTCCATGTCGGTGCGCAGCGTGGTGGCCTGCCGCAGCAGCGCGCGCATCACCACCATCAGGAGCCCCAGGACGGCGACGCCGATCAGCATCAGGAACAGCAGGAGCGGCAGCCCGGGGTCCGAGGCCTTGAACCCGAAGTAGAGGAACACGCCCAGCAGCACCACCCAGGCCGCGACGATCGCCCAGACGATCGCGTTTACCCACGACATGGCGGCCTCACTGAAGATGCGGTCCTTCTTGACCAGGGTGAGCAGCTTCCAGGTGGACACGATCACCACCTGGACGCAGAGCACCCAGAACACCGAGACGGCGGTCATCGGCCATCTCAGGTAGGCGAGGTCCGGGGACTCCTTCGCCATGTGTGCGAACTGCCCGGGCAGCGAGAAGGTCTGGAACATGACCAGGATCCCGAACAGCACCACGAGGAAGACTCTGAGCGGGGCCACCGCTCGATGCTCGTTCAACATGCATCGACTATCACTCGTAACCTATCGAATGTCAATCGGTTCGACCGTCGGTAACGACTCGGTTGCCGTCCGGCGACAGGGGTGGCGGCGGTGCCGGAGCCGGGCCGGCGGGCGGCACTGGATCCACAGCCGCCGGCAGGGCTGCCGACCGGCCGGACAACGCCACGGACGAGGGCCACCTCCCCGTTCGCGGGAAGGTGGCCCTCGTGCGTCCCGGGAGCGGGCCGTGACCGGCTGGCGGTCACGGCCCGCTCCGGCCGTGGGGTCGCCGGTGCGGGGTCAGCCCACCCGGGCGGCGCTGACGGTGGCGCCGGTTACGCTGCTGCCCGACTTGGTGACGTGGTACGTGGCAGTCGCGCCGCTCCAGAAGTGGAAGGTGAGGGTCACCCGGGCGCCGTCGTTGACCTCCGCGAAGAAGGCCTCGGTCAACGTGATGCGGTTGCCGGTGTAGTCGGGGGTGAAGGCGACGTCGAACTCCTTGAACGACGTCCAGTTGTGCGGGCCGGCGTTGCTGCCGTCGGCGTACTTCGCCTCCATGGTGGCGAGCTGGTCGCCGCGGAACTGGGTCGGGACGGCGAACGAGGTGGTGCTCCCGGTCGCGTTCGACAGCACCGGCGGGTCGTACGTGATCACGTCGATCCGCCACGGCACCCCGGCGGAGAACCGCGCGTGCAGGGTGGCGTTCACGCCGTACGCCCGGTTGCCGACCAGCCGGGTCAGCGCGCTCGCGGTGAGCGTGAGCTGGCTGCCCGACACGGTGTAGTCGGTGCCCTGCGTCAGCGCGGTGCCGCCCTGGTAGAGCCCCTGGAAGGTGGTGCCGTTCAGGTTGAGGGCGAGCGTCTTGGCGGTGATCGAGCCGGTACGCGGCACGTACACCTGGTCGGCGTAGGCCGTGCCGGAACGGCTGGTCCAGCTCGACTTGACCTGCGCGAACAGCTCCGGGTCCTTCCACTGGAAGGTCAGCCGGTTGAAGTGCTGCCCGTTGTCCCAGAGCTGGGTGGTGATCTTCCTGGTCTTGGCGTACCAGCCGAGGAACTCGAAGAACTTCAGCTTCTCGCCCTGCTGGATGGTGCCGGTGTGCCGGTCGAAGCCGAGCAGGCCGTACTCGCCGATCACCACCGGGATGCCCTTGGCGACGAAGGCGTTGTGCACCCGGTCGAAGGCGTCGGTCAGGTCCTTCTGGGTGGTGGCGTCGAACCGGGTGCCCCCGGCGACGTTCACGCTGAACGGCCAGTAGCCGTAGAAGTGCACGGTGGCGATCAGGTTGCGGTCGTTGAGCTGGGTGAAGGTGCTGGTCAGCTCGTCGACGCGGGCCTGGTCCGACGAGGTGTGCAGGGTCGGCAGGACGAGCATCCGGGTGGCGTTGTTGCCGCCGGAGGCACGCACGATCCGGTGGAAGGACGTGTTCAGCTCGTGCAGTAGCTGCGCGTTCTGGGCGTCCCCGGAGCTGTTGGCGAACTGCGGCTCGTTGACGCTCTCGAAGTGCAGCTTCGGCGAGGCGTCCCGGAACGCGGCCGCGATCTGGGTCCACAGCGCGTTGTAGCGGTTGAGGACGGTGGTCCGGTCGGTCGGCATCGCGTTGATCCACTGCCACGAGTCGTGGTGGATGTTGATCATCACGTAGAAGCCGTCGGCGAGGGCCCAGCCGACGACCTCCTTGATCCGGTTGAGCCACGCCTGGTCGATCGTGTACGCCGGCGCGGCCCCGTGGTGGTTGCTCCAGGTGACCGGGATCCGGATGCTGTTGAAGCCTTGCGCCCGGATGGCGTCCAGCTGCGCCTCGGTGACCCGGGGGTTGCCCCAGGCCGTCTCGTCGCTGCCGACCGCGTCGAAGGTGTTGCCGAGGTTCCAGCCGGGCTGCATCGCGGCCACGTAGGCCATCGGGTCACCGGTCGGCGGGGGAGTGGTGGGCGGCGGGGTGGTGGGCGGCGGGGTCGTCGGCGGAGTGGTGGTGGGCGGGGGAGTGGTGGGGCCGACGCCGCCGGTGCAGGTGACGCCGTTCAGGGCGAACGACGTGGGCGCGGTGTTGGCGCCCGACCACGAGCCGTTGAAACCGAAGGAGACCGTGCCGTTGGTGCCGATGGCGGCGTTGTAGCCGACGTTGGTGGCGGTGACGTTGGCGCCGGCGGCGGTGACGGTGGCGTTCCACGCCGAGGTCACCTGTTGCCCGTCGGGGAACGTCCAGGTCAGACGCCAGCCGTTGATCGGGTCGCCGAGGTTGGTCACGGCCACGTTCGCGGTGAAGCCGCCGGGCCACTGGTTGGCCGAGTACGCCACCCCGCAGCCAGCCGCCGCGTGCGCGCTCACCGCGAACGTCATGCCGAGACTCACCAGCAGCGCGGTGAGGACGCCGGTGACCATGCTCAGCCGCCACCGGGTTCTTCTGATCGTGTCTCGTACTCCGGCCATGACGCTCCTCGCCTGGGGTTCCGCTGGGACGGGAATGCGGCAGGCGCCACCGCGCACGCGGCCAGCACCCGATCGTGAACCGCAGATTAAGTTTGGCTTCCAAACTTTGTCAATCGGTGTACCTCTATGCGGAACCGAGGCTCACGAAGCGGGCGCGCACGCGCACGGCGAAATCCGGGGCGTTGGTCCTGATTTTCCTCCGACCCAGGGTCACCTGGTGGACGCGGGCGCGCGGCCGGTCAGGCGTCGTGGGTGCACCTGACGGCCGCCGCGCCGCCGGTTACTGCCGCTGCTCGGCGAGGTCCCGGATGCCCTGCAACGTGGCGGTCATGCCGTCGCGCAGCGCGGCCAGCCGGCGTTCGATGATCTGTTCCTCGTTCTCCGGCGCCCGGTCGATGACCAGGCTCAGCCCGGTGCGGCCGGGGCCGATCCGGGCGGAGAGGAACAGCCGGCAGCCGTCCTGCTCGGGGACGAGCCGGAACTGCCAGGTGGCGCCCGGGTTGTCGAGGTCGGGCGGGCCGCCGCCGAAGCGGTCGTCCGGGTCGAGCACCACCCAGCCGAAGGCCCGCGGCTCGTCGAACCGCACGATGTGCGAGATGGTCCGCCACTCGCCCAGCGCGGGATGGTGGTTGTGCCCCTCGAACCGGGCGCCGAGCGCCGCCCTCCGGTGGTCGTCCAACCAGCGCACCCGGCGCAACTCCGGACTGAACCGTGGAGGCAGTTCGATGTCCGTGACCAGCTCCCACACCCGGGCGGGATCGGCCGCCAGGTGGAGGTCGCACTCGACTGCCGGGCTGTCGACGTAGCGCACAGCACCCTCCTTTGTGTACTCGGATGCCCAGATCCTCTCATCGCTGCCGTCGTCGTAGGGTGACGCGATGCCGACTTGACGTCACGGCGGCCGCCGGCGGGCCGCTGCGGTAGCGCTGGGTCAGCACGACGCAGCCGAGCACGACGAACGCCGCGCCGACCGAGGCCGGCGTGACAGCCTCGCCGATCAACACCGCCGACCAGGTCAGGGTGAGGACGGGCTGAGTGAGCTGGATCTGTCCGACCCGCGCGACGCCCCCGCGGGCGAGCCCCGCGTACCAGGCGAAGAAGCCCAGGAACATGGAGACCGCGGTGAGGTAACCGAACGACGCCCAGGCGTCGGCGTCGGCGTGCGGCGGACGGGCGGCGGCGGCCACGGCCGTGACGGGCAGGGTGACGGGCAGCGAGAGCAGTAACGCCCAACAGATCGTGCGGGCGCCACCCAGCTCGCGGGCGAGGGCGCCGCCCTCGGCGTATCCCAGGCCGCACAGCACGACTGCCGCGAGCAGGTACAGATCGGCGAGGGACAGGGCACCGCCCACCGTGTCGGTGAGCGACAGGAAGGCCAGCACCGCCAGCATGCCGCCGACGCTCGCGACCCAGAACGGCGGCGGCGGACGCTCGCCCGCGCGCAGCACCGCGAACACCGCGGTCATGGCGGGCAGCACGGCGATGACGACCGCGCCGTGCGCGGAGGTCTGCGTCGTCAGGGCCAGCGAGGTGAACAGCGGAAAGCCGACGACGACGCCGAGGGCGACGATCGACAGCCGGCGCCACTGCCGGCGGTCGGGCCGCGGCGCGCCGGTGAACCTCAGGTACGCCCAGGCCAGCAGCGCCGCGCCGACGGCCCGGCCGAAGGCGACGAACCAGGGGTCGAGCGACTGCACGGCGACGCGGGTCATGGGTAGCGACATGCTGAACGCCAGGACGCCGAGCGCGCCGAGGGCGAGCCCGCCGGAGCGATCCCCTGTTACCGCGCCCCGTGCGGTAGCGCTACTCTTCTCCGTCATGGGTAACGGTAACGCGGTCGATCGTGTTATCCAAGATCTGCGTGGGATCGTGGCCGGCGCGGCGCCGGGGGACCGGCTGCCGTCGGTGCGTGAGCTGACCGCGCGGCACCAGGCCTCTCCGGTGACGGTCACCGAGGCGATCCGTCAGCTCGTGGCGCAGGGGCTGGTCGAGGCGCGGTCAGGCAGGGGCACCTTCGTGGCCGCCGCGCCCGCGCGGCAGCACGCGTCGGACCTGTCGTGGCAGACCGTGGCGCTCGGCCCCCGCCGCTCCGGCGAGGATGACATGCAGGCGTTACTCGCGCTGCCTCCCGGTGGCGCGATACCGCTGTCCGGCGGCTACCTGGACCCGGCGCTCCAACCGGCCGCCGCGCTCGGTGCCGCGCTCGCCCGGGCCGCCCGGCAGCCCGCGTCCTGGCAGCGTGGCCCGGCCGAGGGACGCGAGGACCTGCGCGCCTGGTTCGCCCGCGAGGCGGGCAGCGGGCTGAGCGCCGGTGACGTGGTGATCTGCCCGGGCGGGCAGGCCGCGCTCTCCTCCGCGCTCCGCGCGCTCGCCGTTCCCGGCGACACCCTGCTCGTCGAGTCACCGACCTACCTGGGCGCGGTGGCCGCCGCCCGCGCGGCCGGGCTGCGGGTGGCACCCGTTCCCGCCGACGCCGACGGCGTGCGCCCCGACCAACTGGCCGCCGCGTTCGCCCGCACCGGCGCGCGGGTGTTCTACTGCCAGCCGCTGTACGCCAACCCCAGCGGCGCGACCCTGGCGGCCCGGCGCCGCGCCGAGGTCGCCGCCGCCGTACGCGACGCCGGGGCGTTCCTGATCGAGGACGACTACGCCCGGGACCTCACCATCGACGGCGAGGCCCCGCCCCCGCTCGCCGCCGACGACCCCGACGGGCACGTGGTCTACCTGCGCTCGCTGACCAAGTCCGCCGCGCCCGGACTCCGCGTCGCCGCGCTCGGCGCGCGCGGGCCGGCCGGAGCCCGGCTGCGGGCCGGCCGACTGCTCGACGACTTCTTCGTGGCCGGCCCCCTCCAGCAGGCCACGCTCGAGTTCGTCACCTCCCCGGCGTGGGCGCGTCACCACCGCGCCGTGCGCGCCGTGCTACAGGCACGGCGCGCGGCACTGCTGGCCGCGCTGCGGCGGCACCTGCCGACGCTCGTCCCGCAGGCCGTCCCGCGTGGCGGCCTGCACCTCTGGGCCCGCCTGCCGGACGGCACCGACGACGTCGCGCTGGCCGCCGCCGCGGCCAACGAAGGCGTCGTGGTCTTTCCCGGCCGGCCGTGGTGGGCCGCCGAACCCCCGGCACCGCACCTGCGCCTCACCTACGCGGCGGCGCCACCGGACCTCATGGACGAGGCCGTCCGCCGGCTCGCCCGTGCTCTCGACAGCCAGCCGGCGGCCTCGTGAACGGTCAGCGGAGGCGGGCGAGGTCGGTGAAGAAGCCGGGGTAGGTCTTGGCGACACAGCCCGGATTGGCGATTTCGATGCCGGGGGCACGCAGGCCGAGCAGGGACAGGCTCATGGCCATCCGGTGGTCGTCGTAGGTGGCGAACCTGGTGGGCGCCGGGGTGCCCGGGTGGATGGTGAACCCGTCGTCGTGCTCGACGGCGTCGAGGCCAGCCCGGCGTAGCTCCGTCACGATCGCGGCGACGCGGTTGGTCTCCTTGCCCCGGATGAACCCGATGCCGCGTACCCGGGTGGGGGAGTCGGCGAAGACGGCCACCGCGGCCAGCGTCTGCGCGGTGTCGGAGATGTCGGCCATGTCGACGTCGATGCCACGCAGGGTGCCGGTGCCGACGACGGTGAGCCGGTCGCCGGTGCTCTCCACCCGCGCGCCCATGCGTTCCAGCAGCCCGGCGAACGCGACATCGCCCTGGATGCTGCCGGTGCCCAGCCCGTCGACGGTGATCCGACCGCCGGTCACGGCAGCGGCGGCGAGCAGGTAGGAGGCGGCGCTGGCGTCGGGCTCGATCACGTAGTCGGTCGGCTGGTAGCGGCCAGGGGCGACCCGGAGCCCGTCGACGGTCACGCCGAAGGCCGCCATCACCGCCGTCGTCATCGTCACGTAGGGCACGGACACCAACGGTGAGGTCAGCTCCACCGCCAGGCCGTCGCGCATCAGCGGCCCCGCCATGAGCGCTCCGGACAGGAACTGGCTCGACAGGTGCCCGGGCAGCCGCACCGGCCCGCCGCGCAGGGGGCCGGTCACCGCGACCGGCAGGAATCCCGGCTGCGGCCCGTCCTCGACCTGCGCGCCCAACTGACGCAGCGCGTCGACGAGCGGGCCGAACGGGCGGGCCCGCAGTTGCGGGCTGCCGTCGACGACCGTCCGGCCCGGCCGCAGCGCCGCCGCGGGCAGGACGAACCGTGACGTCGTGCCGGACTGCCGGGCATCGACGAGGGCCGGATCCGCGAGCTGCCGTGGGTCCACGCCGGTCACCGTCACGACACCGGCCGGCTCGTCGGTCGTCACGACCGCGCCGAGTCTCGACACGGCGCCGATCATGGCGTGGGTGTCGTCGGCGAACAGCGCCCCCGACAGCGTGCTGCGCCCGACGGCGAGCGCGGCGCAGATCAGCGCCCGGTTGGTGATGCTCTTCGATCCGGGCGGCCGGATCGTCGCGTCGGGCGGGGCCGCAACCGGTGGCACGGCAAGGACGTCGGGCAGGTCTTCGGCGAGTGACGGCACGGAGACAGTCTCCCCCACGGCCGATCCAGGCCGTGGGCCGTCCGGCGACCGGGCGGCACCGCGTCGAACGCGAAGGGTATTGAACCCCGTGCGCACCGTTCAACTAACATGGCGGCATGGCCGTCGACCTGTACGCGCGAGTTGCCGTCACCGACCACCCGACGGCGCTGGCCCGGCACGAACGGCTGCTCGGCTCCCGGCCGAGGCCTGTCGCGAGCGACACGGGGGCGGTGGGGGAACCCGCGGACCACCGTCCGCTCTGATCGGCACCAGCCTTTCAGCCGAACCGGGTCCGCTGGCGAACGGCGCCGGTCCCGAGACGCCCACATCTTGTCCTCCTTGGAGCGCATCATGTCCTCTTCCCCGGCTCGGGTCTTCGCCGCGCTGAACGCGGTGCGGCCACCCGACCAGGCATCCCCGGTCCTGGGCAGGGCCGTCGTGGTCGGCGGCAGCGTGGCGGGGCTGCTGGCCGCCCGGGTGCTGTCCGACTACGCCGAGAGCGTCGTCATCGTCGACCGGGACGATCTTCAGGCGACCGGCGCCCGGCCGGGCGTGCCACAGGGGACGCAACTGCACGCGTTGCTGCCGGGCGGCTTCCTCCAGCTCGAACACCTCTTTCCGGGATTCCGCGAACAGGCCCTGGCCCAGGGGGCGATCGAGGCTCCGCCCGCGGCCCGGCTGAACTACCTCGACAACCGCCCGAAGGTCGTCGTGCCCGACGACGCCGACAGCCTGGCGGGCAGCCGACCGCTGCTGGAAGGGCTGATCCGGCAGCAGGTGTTGCGACTGCCCAACGTCAAGACGATCACCGCGCGTGCCACGGGTCTGGTGATCGACGGTGCCGTGACCACCGGGGTCCGCTACGACGCCGGCGTCGAGTCGGGTGATCTCGTGGTGGACGCGATGGGGCGTTCGAGCCGGCTGTCCGAGTGGCTGGAGCAGGCTGGCTGGGACCGCCCCGTCACGCAACGGATGACGGTCAACCTGAACTACGCCACGGCCCTGTTCCGGCGCCCCGAGGCCGCCCCGGATCGTACGGTCGTCATGGCACTGCACACGCCGAGGATGTCGTCGGACGTGGCCGGTGCCGCGTTCTTCGCCATCGAGGACAACCGGTGGATGGCCATGATGGCCGGCTACGGGGACAACCGTCCGGGGCGCACCGCGGAGGACTTCGTGCGCCGGCTGCGGGAGCAGTTCCCGCCGGAGTTCGGCGAGGTCGCCGGGAACGACCTGCTCGGCGACGTCCAGACCTACCGCCACGCCGACAGTCGACGGCGGAACTTCCACGACCTGGCGCGGTTCCCGGCCCGGCTCGTCAGCGTCGGCGACGCGGTCGCCTCGTTCAATCCCGTGTACGGGCAGGGGATGACGGCGGCGGCCCTGCACGCGGCCTGCCTGTCGACGTACCTGCGGTCGGGCCCGGACCTGGACGTTCCCGCGCGCCGGTTCTTCGCCCTCCAGAAGGTCGTGGTCGACGCCGCCTGGTCGATGTCGACCTCCGCCGACCTGGCGCTGCCGCACGTCGACGGGCCATACCCGCGCGGCTACCGGTTCTCCAGTTGGGTCAGCCGCCAGATCGTCGCGGCGACCGTCACGGACGTGGCGACCGCCCGGCGGTTCAACGAGGTCGTCTCCATGCGCGAACACCCGAGTGCGCTGGCCACACCCAGCGTGATCCTCGGCGCCCTGCGCGCCAACCGCCGCGCGGCGAGGTAGCCCGGTCCCGACGTCCCGTCGGTGAACCCGTCATGGACCGGGCCGCCGTGCCCGGTGACGTCTGCGGGAACATCCGCGCGGCGGTGATCGAACCCTGATCCGTCGCGACGGGCCGCTGCGCGGTGCCGGCAGAACGACAGGCAGAAGCGCGTGCGGAAGCCGGCCGCCCCGGCATGGTCAATGTCACAGCCGGCCACCGGCATCAGCGCCTTCACCTGCGTAAACGCCATCGATCCTCACTGTCGTCGCCGCTGGCGAAACCATTGCGGCACCCTTCCGCCGTCGCTACGAAACGTCCGGGTGACCTCATTCCGAGTACCCCAGTACCCCGATCGGACGCACGCGCCGATCGACGCACCCGAAGTGGAGACGACCCCCCATGCGACAACGCCGTCTTCTGGCGTACGGCGCGCTCGGCGCCACGCTGGCGACTCTGCTGGTCGGAGTCCCACCCGCCACCGCCCAACCCGTGGCGGCACCACCGGCTCCTGCGGCCCCCACGGCGGGCGACCCGGAGCCCGCGCGGAGCCTGACCCTGATCACCGGCGACCAGGTCACCGTGCACGGCAAGCAGGTGACCGTGGCGCCGCGCGACGGCGTCCACTTCGTGCGCCTCCAGCGCGACAAGGCCGACTTCGTCATCCCGTCCGACGCCATCCCGCTGCTGCGCAACGACCGGCTGGACGAGCGGCTGTTCAACGTCACCGCCCTGCTCGAGTTCGGGTTCGACGAGCTGTCGTACCTGCCGTTGGTGGTCTCCGACGCCACCGCCGTCAGGGGCCTGGCCGCGGGCCGGAAGCTGGAGGCGGTCGACGGCTTCGCCACCAAGGTCTCCCGCGCCGACCTGGCGAAGACCTGGCAGACCACCCGCACGTCGCTCACCAGCGGCAAGATCTGGGCCGACGGGGTCCGGGAGTCCAAGCTGGAGACCAGCGTGCCGATGATCGGCACCCCGGCCGCCTGGGGGGCCGGATTCGACGGCACCGGCGTGAAGGTCGCGGTGCTCGACAGCGGCATCGACGACAGCCACCCCGACCTCGCCGGCAAGGTGGTGGCGCGGCGCAACTTCGTCCCCGAGCGGGAGACCGGCGTCGACCTCAACGGGCACGGCACCCACGTGTCCTCGACGATCGCGGGCAGCGGCGCCGCGTCGGGCGGCAGGAACAAGGGCGTGGCTCCCGGTGCCACCCTGCTCGACGGCAAGGTGTGCTGGAACGACCAGGGCCGGGGCAACTGCTCCGACTCGGCGATCCTCGCCGCCATGCAGTGGGCCGTCGAGTCCGGCGCGACAATCGTCAACATGAGCCTGGGCGGCCAGGACGCCATCGGCGTCGACCCGCTGGAGCAGGCCGTCAACGACCTGAGCGCCGAGCACGGCACCCTCTTCGTCATCGCCGCCGGCAACTACAACGGCTGGCAGTTCCGGGTCGGCTCGCCGTCGACCGCCGACGCGGCGCTGTCGGTGGCGAACGTCGACCGGGCCGGCGAGCTGAACTGGTCGTCGCTGCGTGGACCCCGGATCGGTGACTACGGCATCAAGCCGGACATCGGCGGCCCCGGCACCGACATCGTCGCCGCCCGCTCGCCGAGCGCGCTCGCCCACCTGCCGGCCGGCTCGTACTTCGCCGCCAGCGGCACCTCGATGGCCGCCCCGCACGTGGCCGGCGCCGCCGCGCTGCTGACCCAGGCCAACCCGGCCTGGAAGGCGACGCAGCTCAAGGAGGCCCTGATGGCCTCGGCGGTGCCGAACCCGACGTACGACGTCTTCGCCCAGGGCACCGGTCTCGTCAACGTGGGCAAGGCGCTGACCCAGCAGGTCACCGTCAGCCCGCCGTCGCTCAGCCTCGGCGTCCTCGAATGGCCGCACACCGAGGCGCCCACGGCGCGGACCATGACCTACCACAACCGTGGCGAGCAGCCGGTGACGCTCGACCTGGCGCTGGACGGCAACGCTCCGGCGGGCCTGCTGGCCCTGAGCGCCAGCACCCTGACCGTGCCGGCCGGCGGTGCCGCGACCGTGCAGGTCACCGTGGACGAGCGGGCGAGCACCTCGTACGGCCTGTACCAGGGGCGCCTGGTGGCCACCGCCGGTGACGTCAAGCTCCAGACGCCGTTCAGCGTCTACCACGAGGAGCCGGCGGCCGGCCTGAAGATCAACGCCATCGGCCGGGACGGTGCCGCCGCCGACACGGTGCTGGTCGAGCTGGTCAACCCCGACCCGCAGAACTACGCCAGCCACACGTTCTACGCGTCGAGCGCGTCGCTGCGGGTGCCGCTGAACAGCTCCTGGCGGCTGTCCGCGTACATCGAGGAGGACGACGGCACGGTCTCCGTGCTGACCAACAACCGGGTCGTCGCCGACACCGACCAGGAACTGGTGCTCGACGCGCGCAAGGCCCGACCGCTCGACATCACCGTCCCGGACCGCCGGGCGAAGGCGCAGCACGGCTCGGTCATGGTGCTGCGCAGCGGCGACCCGATCATGACGTACGCCGGGGTCACCGGTGAGCTGGACAAGATCCGTACCGCCGACGTCGGCCCGACCGGCCTGCCCGGCGTGGCCACCGACGTGCACGCGGTCTTCGAGGGGCCGGCCCGCCGGGACCAGGCGCCGGACGTCTACCAGCTCGGCTGGCGGGTCCGGGGCTCCTTCATCAACGGCCTGGTCAAGCACGTCTCCCGGCGTGACCTGGCCACCGTCGACGCCCAGTACGCGCAGAACGCGGCCGGCGTGGCGGCGCACCGCAGCAACGGCAGCCCCGACCCGCAGCTCAACGGCGGCGGGGTCGTGCTGACCAGCCAGCTGCCGGTGGTGGCGACGCCGGGACGCCGCACCGAGTACTACAGCGGCAACCTGCCGTGGCAGGCCGTCGTCGACGAGAGGACCGTCGAGGGCGACCTGCTGATCCTCAACCTGGCGCAGCTGGCGCCGGTCACCTACCGGGCCGGCCGGCAGCACGTCGAACGCTGGAACGGCACGGCGCTCAACACCACAGTGATCCCGCAGCACCCCGACATGCCGGCCGTCACGCGGGATGGCAACACGGTGCGGGCCGCCCTCACCACCTACACCGACGGCGCCGGCCACGTGGGTCTGCCGTACTCGATGACGAACCACGAGTTCACCCTGCACCAGGGCGACACGCTGGTCGGCGGGTACGACTACCTGTACGGCACGTGGGAGGTGGCTGCCGAACCGACCACCTACCGGATGCGGTACGCGTTCGACCTGCCCGAGCCGTACCGGCTGTCGCGGCGCCTGGAGACGGAGTGGACCTTCACCACCTCCGCGGACAAGGCCGGGGCACTGCCGCTCACCTCGATCGGGTTCCAGCCCGCGCTGGCGCTGGACAACAGCGTCCGGGCGGGCAGCACGCTGGCCATCCCGCTGACGTTCGCCCAGCAGGCGACCGCCGGCCGGGTGACGTCGGCGAAGGTCTCGGTGTCGTTCGACGACGGCCGGACCTGGACGGACGCGCGGACGGCCGAGAAGCGCGGCGCGTACACCGCCACCGTGTCGCACCCGAGGAACAGCTCGGGCTTCGTGTCGCTGCGCGCCACCGCCGCCGACAGCGACGGGAACACGGTCACCACCACCGTCTACCGGGCCTACCAGGTCAAGTAGCCGGTGTGGGACGCGCGGGGCCGGGCACGACCTGCCCGGCCCCGCCGCCTCAGGAAGCCCGGCCCCGCCGGCTCAGGAAGCCCGGCCTCGCCGCCTCAGGTGACCCGGCGGCTCAGGAGACCCGGCGGCCGGCGGGCGGCCCGAGCTCGGCGAGCCGGCCGAGGGCCTGGTCCACCAGGTCCGCCGGGCCGACCTGCCGGGCGATGCGGACCGCCCGTCGTAGCTCGGCGCGCGCCTCGTCCACCCGGCCCAGCCGGGCGAGCGTGCTACCCAGCCCGTACCGGCAGCGTGCCTCGCTCTGCCGTACCCCGGACCGTTGCAGCGGGGGCAACGCCACCCGGAAGCTGGACGCGGCGGCCGCCCACCGGCGCAACGTCAGCAGGCTCAGGCCGACGTTCAGGTGCAGGTGACCGGCGGTCAGGTCACCGACCACCGGGGACGGTGCCCGCCCCGGATCGGCCAGCAGGGTCTCCAGCCGCTGGTACTGCTCGATCGCCTCGCGGTGCCGGCCGCCCTGGGCGAGGCTGCCGGCCAGCAGGGACAGCCCCTGCGCGTACCCGTCCCAGTCTCCGGCGGCCTCGAACAGCGGCAGCGCCCGGCCGGCCGCCGCCTGCGCCTGGCTGGCTTCGCCCCGACGCCGCGCCGCGGACCCGAGATAGGTCCACGCCCACGCCTGCTGGCGGGGATCGCCGGCGGCGGTGGCGAGCCGCAACGCCTCCCGGGCCGGCACCTCCGCCAGGTCGGGCCGCATCGCACACGCCGTGTACGCCCACGAGACGTAGTTCAGGTGGACGGCCTGGCCGCGCGGGTCGCCGAGCGCCTTGGCGGAGGCCGCCGACAGCCGGTACACCTCCAGCCAGTGCTCCCAGTGCGTCCACCGGTCGGAGAACCAGTGCATGGCGTCGGCGACGGCCGTCACCTCGGCGTGCCGGCCCGTGGCGGAGGCCGCCCGCAGCGCGCCGAACCAGTTGAGGCTCTCCCGCTCGATCCAGCGGCTGGCCTCTTCCGCCGAGGCCGGTCCGCCGCCGCCCCCGCCCGCGTACTCCGGCTCGAACCAGCGCCCGGCGGCGACAGCGGTGTCGAGCAGCCAGGTCACCATCCGGGCCTCGGCGTGCCGCCGCGCGTCGGTGGTCTCCTCGGCGGCCAGCCGGGCCCGGGCGAACAACCGCATCAGGTCGTGGAACCGGTAGCGGCCGTCGCTGGCCGGCTGGAGCAGCCCCAACTCGGCCAACTCCTCCAGGGCCGCCTCGGCCTCCCGGACGCCCAGGCCGGCGGCCTGGGCGGCCAACTCCAGGCCGAAGTCCGGCCCGGGGATCAGGGCCAGCCGCCGGAACGTGCGGGCCGCGGCGGCGGAGAGTTGCCGGTAGGAGAGCATGAACGGCGCGGCGATCTGGAGGTCCCCGGCGACCAGCAGGTCGAGCCGGTCGTCCTGGTCGGCCAACCGGCGCAACAGGTACTCGATGCTCCAGTCCGGACGGCTGAGCAGGCGGTTGCCGGCGATCCGCAGCGCCAGCGGCAGGTCGCCGCACGCCTGCGCGAGGCCGAGCAGCATGGCTTCCGGCTCGGCGGCGGCGCGTCCCGGCCCGATGATCTGTTGCAGCAGCGCGACCGCCTCGCCCCTGGCCAGCGCCGGCAGGGTGAGCCGGTCGACGGCCTCCAGGCCGACCAGCCCGCGCCTGCTGGTGATGACCGTCATCGTGCTCCCGGCACCCGGCAGCAGCGGGCGTACCTGCGCCTCGTCGACGGCGTTGTCGAGCAGCAGCAGGCTGCGCCGCTCGCGCAGCAGGGCCCGGTACTGGGCGCTGCGGGCGTGCTCGTCGCCCGGCACCCGGGACTCCTCGACACCCAACGCGGTCAGCAGCCGGAGCAGCAGATCCTCCGGGCGGGGCGGATCGGCGTCCAGGCCGCGCAGGTCGACGAAGAGCACACCGTCCGGAAACGACTCGGCGTAGCGGGCCGCGGCCTGCAACATGAGCGCCGTCTTGCCCAGGCCGGGAGGCCCGGACACGACCGCGACCACGGGGGCGGCCTGCCAATCGGGTGGCTCGGCGCTGCGCGCGACGAGGTCACCCAACCAGCTCAGTTCGCCGTGCCGGCCGGTGAAGTCGGCGACGGTCCGCGGCGGCGCCAGCGCCGGCGTGGACCGCGCGACGCGGCGGCCCTCGCGGGCGCTCTCCCGAAGCGCGGTGGCGGCGCTGGCCGGCAGGCCCAGCGCCCGGACGAGCGCCTCGACGGTACGCCGCTGCGGCACCCGGCTCCGCCCACGTTCCATGTCACTGATCGCCCGGACGCTGACCCGCGACGCCGCGGCCAGTTCTTCGATCGTCAGGCCGGCGTCGCCGCGATGCCGGCGCAGCAGCAGACCGAAACGGTTCGGCTCGGTGGTCGCGGGGTCGGGTCGGTCCGCCGGGGCCGAGTCGGTCACCTGCGGCATGCGCCCGATCATGCCATGCCGCCCGCGCCGGTCGGCACCCCCGATGAGCAGGCACTTACCGGCATGGTGGCCTCAGCCGGGGCGGGCGGCGCCGGCCCGGCCGTGCTCCGGTGCGCCGGCCGTGCGCCCGGGCACGACCGTGCAGGGCAGGCTGCGCCGGAGCGCGTCGGCGCCCAGTGCGGTGGGGCTGTCCAGTTGCGCGACGAGGAGTTGCACCGCACCGGCGCCCATCCGCTCCCGGGGGATCCGGAAACCGGTCCAGTCGACGGCGTCGGGGAGGCCGTCCTCGGCGTCGCCGAGTTGGGCCAACGACAGGTCGCCGGGGACGGACATTCCCCGGGCCAGCGCCGCCGACCGGATCTCCGGGGCGAGCCCGGACGGCCAGACCACCGCCGCGGTGAGCCCGTTGTCGCCGAGCAGGTCGAGCGCCTCGCCGCCGGAGAGCCCGGTCCCGTCCAGCACGACCGGGCGCCGCCGGGCGGCGCGTACCGCCTGGTGGTAGCCCGACGCGCGGTCGGCCGACGGCTCGTCCTGACGGAGGTCGCCGAGGAAGCCGACCCGTTCGTGACCGAGGGCGAACAGCCGCTCGACCACCTCCCGGGTGGCGGTGGCGTAGTCGGCCGCGACGTACGGCACGGTGCCGGCGTCGGACTCCCGGCGACCGATGAAGGCGAAGGGATAGTCGCGGCCGAGCAGGTCGGCCAGGTCGCGTTTGTCGTCGTGCCGGCCGAGCAGGACACAGCCGTCGGCGACGCCGAGCCGGCGGGAGCCGTCGACCAGCAGCCGCCGCCCCGACGAGGACGGGGTGCTGGTGAAGAAGAGCAGGTCGCAGCCCAGCTCCTCGGCCTGAGCTTCGACTCCGATGAGGAACGGGTGGTAGAAGTCCCGGCTGTCGCGCGGGAAGACGGGCTCGTAGGTGAACACCCCGATGATCCGGGTCCGCCCACCGGCCAGTCGCTGGGCGGCCGGGTTCGCGACGTACCCGGTCATCCGCATGGCGTCGAGCACGCGCTGGCGGGTCTGCTCGCCGACCCGTCGCCGGCCCGTGTCGCCGCCGTTGAGAATCAGTGAGACGGTCGCCTGGCTGACCCCGGCGAGCCGGGCGACATCGGCCTGGGTGGCACGTCCGTTGACGCCTGGCATCGCTGATCCCCTCCGTGGCCGGCGACCCGCTCCCGTCCGTCGCCCCGGCTGGTCATGCGCATGACCACACGATCGCACACGGCGACGTCGCGGGAGCGGGTCGCCGCACATGATCAGCCGATGAGCGCAGCATGTCAATGTTGCGGGGCGGTTTCGGGTTCTGTCTGGCCGGCCTCTTGACACCCCGGGCCTGCGACAACATTCTGGTTATGCGCATGACCACATGGTCGCCGACCCGGTCCCGGCAGGGGCAGGAAAGGCGTACCGATGATCCACCTTCCATTCCGGCGGGCAGCCGGCCGCCGACCCGCGCCGGGTCGGGCACGGGTCGGCCTGCTCGTCGGTGTCCTTCTCCTGGCCGGCGCGGCGGTGGTGCCGGCGGTCAACCCCGACCCGGCGGCGGCCGTTGCCGGGCCCACCCCCTCGGCCTCGGTCTACCGGAACATGCCGACCGACCCGACCGCGGTCGTCCTCGGCAGCGAGCGGTTCCCGGTGCACGGCGACGGCGTCGGCGACGACACGGCCTCCGTGCAGGCCGCCATCGACGAGGCCTCCCGCCGGGGCGGTGAGAACTGGCTGGGCAACATCGTCGGCGGGGCGCGCAACGTCACCGTCGGCGACGGCGGCGGGGTGGTCTTCGTGCCGCAGGGGCGTTACCGCCTCTCCCGGCAGGTGGACCTGCACGCCTCGGTGCGCCTCATCGGCTTCGGCGCCACCCGGCCCGAGTTCGTCCTCGGCGACGCCACGCCCGGCTTCCAGCAGGGCAACCAGTCCTTCCTGTTCGCCGCGCTGCGCCGGCCCCACGAACCGGGCGCCGCCCGCAGCTTCGGCAACAACGACACCTTCGGTACGGGTCTGGTCAACCTGGACATCCGGATCGGCTCCGGCAACCCGGCGGCCGTGGCCGTACGGTTCAGCGGCGCGCAGATGTTCGTCCTCCAGGATCTCGACATCCACGTCGGCGACGGATACGCGGGGATCGACCACAACGCCAACCTGATCCAGCGGGTCAACGTGTACGGCGGCACGGTCGGCATGCTGGCCTTCGCCGCCTCGCCCGGCTGGCAGACCACCCTGCTCGACACCACCTTCAGCGGCCAGCGGGAGGCGGCCGTCAAACTGCACACGGACAGCAAGCTGAGCCTGATCCGCAACCGCTTCCTCGACTCGCCCGCCGGCATCGTGGCCACCCCCGGCCAGACCCAGCGCCTCTACGTGCAGGACTCGGTCTTCGAGAACATCAGTGGATCGGCGATCACGCTCAACGACAGCGCGTCCGTCGCGGGCGGCAGCGAGCCGGAACTCATCCGGGCCCAGAACCAGCTCAACGTGGTCGACACCGGGGTCAGCGGGACCGGCGCGCTGCTGACCACCGTGCCCAGCGGGCACACCTGGGCCGGCCCCGGCCCGTCGTACCTCGTGCGCGACGCCACGCTCGGGCTCCGCGTGCACGACGCGCTCGGCGCCGACGAGCGCCGCGCCGACGGCGTCCTGGTCGCCGCGACGCCCGCCGCGCCGGCGAGCTTCACCCGGCTGCTGACCCCCGACGCCCCCCTCCCGCCCGACACCGGCGACTGGGTCAACGTGGTCGAGTACGCCGCCGCCAGGGGCGTCACGGTCGGCACCGGCACCAGCGACGACCACGCCATCTTCCAGCGGGCCATCGACGAACACGACACCGTCTACGTCCCGATGGGCCGGTACCTCATCGGGGACACCCTGCGGCTGCGGCCGCAGAGCAACCTGATCGGCCTGCACCCCCGGCAGACCTGGCTGAAGCTGCCGGACCGGGCACCCGGATTCACCGACCCGGAGCAACCGAAGGCGATGGTGCAGACCCCGCTCGGCGGGCGGAACCAGGTGACCGGCCTCGGCCTGGACTCCGCGCAGCAGACGGCGGGATCGGTGCAGGTGCACTGGCGCTCCGGCGAGCGGAGCTACCTCGCCGACATCGCCACCCAGTTCGTGAAGTGGCATCCGGAGCAGACCACGCCCGGCGACCCCGGCGCGGGCGACCCCGGGTACCAGTACCGGGGCCGGCACAAGTACAGCTTCTGGGTGCAGGGCGGCGGCGGCACGTTCGCCAACATCTGGAGCGTCGCCGGCTGGGCCGACAACGGTTTCCTGATCGAGGACACCTCGGTGCGCGGCCGGATGTACGAGGTCTCCGTCGAGCACCACGAGCACCGCGAGGTCGTGCTGCGGCGGGTCCGCAACTGGGAACTGCACGCCCTGCAGACCGAGGACCACATCTACGGCTGGCGCTCGCAGGCCGTCGAACTCGACGACGTGCACGACGTCCTGTTCGGCAACACGGTCTTCTTCCGGGTGGCCACGGTGCAGGGCCCCTACCCGTACGCGGTGGGGCTGCGCGACAGCAGCGGAATCGTGATCCGGGGCACCCGGGGCTACCGCCCCGACAACGTGGCGAACACCCGGTGGGGCGCCACCATCGCCGACGTGTCGACCGGCCGGACCGTACCCGAGATCGAGGTGGCGTACCTGGGGGTCGGCGTGCCCGGCCCGGCACCCACCCCGGCCGGCGTCCACGTCGCACTGGACGCCCCGGAGATCCAGGTCCTGCCCGGTCGCGCCGGCAGCACGGTGCTGCGGGTACGCAACGACGGCCCCGGCACCCTGACCGGCCTGGCGCTCGACGTCCGGGCGCCGGACGGCTGGCAGGTGCGGGCGCGGCCGGACGCCGGGACGCTGCGGGCGGGTGGCACCGCCTCGATCGCGGTCGACGTGCAGGTTCCCGCCGACACGGTGGCCGACGGCACGGTCGGGCTGGCTGTGGCGTACACCCGCGCGGGCCGGCGGCAGGAGATCCCGCAGACCCTCCGGATCCGGGTGGCCGGCGAGAACCTCGCCCGGGGCGCCGCCGTGCAGGCCACCTCGGTGCTGTCCACAAACGTCGCCAGCAACGCGGTGGACGGTGACCGGACGGGCACCCGCTGGATCTCCGGGGCCGGCGACCCGGCACCCACGCTCACCGTGGACCTCGGCCAGCCGGCGCAACTCGCGCGACTCGACCTCTACAGCGGCGTCGCCGGCTCGACGGCCCTGCGGGTGCGGGCGTTCCGGGTGGAGGCACTGGTCGACGGGGCGTGGACGTCGATCGGATCGGTCGCGGCGAACACCGCCAGCCCGGTCGGGGTCGACCTCGCGGGAGCGCCGGCCGGGATCCGGCAGGTCCGCCTCGTGTTCACCGAGCCCAGCCCGACCGACGCGACGGCCCGGGTCTTCGAGGTGGAGATCCACGGCATCCGTCAGGGCTGACGGCCGGGCGGCGCCGGGTACGCCGGCGGCCACCGCGTGATCCACCGACCGCCGTGCGGCGGTCGGGCCGACCACGCGGTGGCCGCCGACCCGTCCGGACGTCAGCCCCCCATTCCCTCTGCGTCCGGCGCGGATGCGTGCCGGCGCCGGAAGACCCCACGCGCCGACACGTCGTGCCCGCCAAATGATCACCGTCACCGCTTGCAGGACGCCTGCGGGCCGCTTGCCGGGGCCATAATGGTTGGCCGGGGGAGGTGGGCACGTGGAGTTCCGGGTCCTCGGCTCGGTCGAGGCAACCTCGGCCGGCACGCCGGTCGACCTCGGGTTCCGCCGGCAACAGCGCCTCCTGCTCGGGCTGCTCCTGCTGGAGGCCGGCCGCACGGTGCCGGTGGACCGGCTCACCGAACTCGTCTGGGAGCACGCCCCGCCGGCCTCCGCCCGGGGCACCCTCCAGGCGCTCGTCTCCCGACTGCGGGCCTGCCTGCGCCACCCCGACGACCCCGCACCGCCGGGCCCCGACGGCCCCGAGATCCTGCACACGGGAGCGGGCTACCTGCTGCGGGTGGATCCGCGCTCGGTCGACGTGCACCGCTTCACCGACCTGGTCGACCAGGCGCGCAAGGCCGACGACGAACGCCGCGTCGAGCTGTTCGACCGGGCGCTCGCGTTGTGGCGCGGCGACCCGCTGGCCGACGTCGCCCCGGCCGGTGTGCGCGACCGGCTGGGCGCCGGCCTGCGGGAGCTCAGGTGGACGGCCGTCGAGGACCGCCTGGAGACACTGGTCCGGCTGGGCCGCTCCCGCGCGGCGCTGGACGAGCTGACCAGGCTGGTGGCCGAACATCCTGTCCGGCAACGGCTGGTCGGCCAGCTCATGCTGGCGCTGCACCGCGAGGGTCGCACCGACGAGGCCCTGAGCGCCTATCGCGACCTGCGGGACCGGCTGGTCACCGAGTTCGGCCTCGACCCCACCCCGGAACTGCGGCGGCTGGAGGCCGCCATCCTGCGTGGCGAGCCCACGTTGGACGCCCCGCGCGTCGGAACCCCGCGCCAGGTGACGTCCCCGGCACGCGCCCGCGGCAACCCGGTCGTCCGCCCCGCGGAACTGCCCCACGCACCCGGCGGATTCGTCGGCCGGCAGGCCGAGCTGG
This sequence comes from Micromonospora sp. NPDC047074, assembly GCF_040643815.1. Classification (NCBI taxonomy): domain Bacteria; kingdom Bacillati; phylum Actinomycetota; class Actinomycetes; order Micromonosporales; family Micromonosporaceae; genus Micromonospora; species Micromonospora sp. NPDC047074. Next base: position 132,839 of record NZ_JBEYVB010000005.1, on the reverse strand, counting down.
CCGTGCTCGACGCCCAGCTCGACGCCGCCCGCCGGGCCGGGCGCCCCGGCATCGTCGCGATCGACGGAATGGGTGGGATCGGCAAGACCGCCCTCGCCCTGCACTGGGGCCATCTGCGGCGGGACGCCTTTCCGGACGGCCAGGTCTACCTCGACCTGCGGGGGTTCAGCCCCGGCGACACCCCGATGACCCCGGCGGAGGCGCTGCCCCGGTTACTGCTGTCGCTGGGCGTACCGCCGTCGGACGTGCCACCCACGCTCGACTCCCAGTGCGGGCGGATGCGCAGCCTGACCGACGGCCGCCGGCTGCTGGTCGTGCTGGACAATGCCCACGACGCCGCGCAGGTACGGCCCCTGCTGCCGGGGAACGTGGCCGGCCTGGTCGTGGTGACGAGCCGTCGTCGGCTCGCCGGGCTGCTCGTCCGGGAACAGGCGGTCCCGCTGCGGCTCGCGCCGCTGCGCCCGGCCGAGTCGACGGCCCTGGTAGCCGGCTGCCTGCGCGGGTCCCGACCCGACGAGCGGGAGGCGCTCGCGGAATACTGCGGCCACGTGCCGTTGGCGATCCGCATCGTCGTCGCCCGCGCCATGGACCTGCCGGACCGGCCCCTCGGCGAGCTGCTCGACGAGCTGCGTCAGGGGCGCCGGCTGGACGCCTTCGAGGGGCCCGACGGCCCCGACGTCGATCTCCGTACCGTCTTCTCCTGGTCCCACCGGAGGCTGTCGCCACCGGCCGCCGGGCTGTTCTGGCGGTTGGCGCTGCACCCGGGGGAGAGCATCGGCGTCCACGCGGCGGCGGCGCTCGCGGGCGTCGACGTGCCGCGGGCCAGGGAACTGGCCGCCGAGCTGCACCGGGCCAGCCTCCTGCTCCGGCCGGCGCCGGACCGCTACCGGTTCCACGACCTGGTCGGGGCGTACGCCAGGGAGTTGGCCGAGGCACCGGAGCACGCGGCCGAACGGCGGCTCGCGTGGGGCCGGCTCCTCGACTGGTACCTGCACACGACCGGCGCCGCGGCCCGGGTGCTCCAGCCGCACCGGCCCCACTTCGAGCCCGACCCGCCCGCCCCGGTCGAGCCGATCCGCCTCGACGACTACCAGGCCGCGCTGAGCTGGTGCGAGGACGAGCGGACGAACCTGGTCCCGGTGGTCGGCGCCGCGGCGGCGGGCGGGGCGCCCGGGCACGCGTGGCAGATCGCGCTGGCCGCGTCCGCGTACTGGTACATCGCCAAGCGCCGCGAGGACTGGCGGGCGGCGACCGACGTCGGGGTGGCCGCCACCCGCGCCCTGGCCGACCGGCGGGCCGAGGGGGCGCTGCTGGCCAGCCTGGCGACCGCGCTGTGCGAGAGCCGGCGCTATCCCGAGGCGATCGAGCTCTACCAGGAGTCGTTGCGGCTGCACGAGGCCAGCGGCGCCGGTGACTGGCGGCCCACCACCCTGAACAGCCTGGCCGTCGCCCACGCCGAGGCGGGCCGCCCCGACGAGGCGCTGGCGACGTTCGCCCTGGCCCGGCGGGAACACCGGCTACGGGGCAACCTGCGGGGTGAGGGCGTGGCCCTGCAGAACATGGCGCAGTGCCACGTCCTGCTGGGCCAGCCGGCCGAGGCGGTCGCCCGCCACGAGGAGGCCCTGACCGCGATGCGCGACGCGGGCGACCGGTACGCCGAGGCCATCTGCATCGCCAACCTCGGCGAGGCCCACGCCGAGTTGGGCGATCACGACCGGGCGATCCGGCGCTTCCGGGAGGCGGTGCGGCTGCACCTGTCCACCGGCAACGAGCACGGCAGGGCGAGGACCCTGCTGGCGTTGGGGCGGTCGCTGGGCGAGCGGGGCGACACCGACGGCGCCCGGTCCTGCTGGCGGGAGGCGCTGACGGTCTTCGACGACCTCGGCGACCCCGAGGCCGACGAGATCCGCGTGCTGCTGGGGAAATCCGGGCATTCCACTGCAGGTTGAGCTGCGGGGCCACGAAAGTGGTGGTCCCCACATTCCGCCGGTCGTAAATGTGGACGCCGATCGTCGGTGTCGGTCGTTAATCTGCCTGCGGACACAGCTCGTACCTGACAGGTCGATGCGCGGTCACCGGCCCCACCGGTCACCGGCTCACCCGGCCGCCAGCCCGTCCGGGCGCCGGCCACAACGGGGATTTCAGGAGACTTCGTGACACAGCAATCCATCGCGACCTCGGACAAGCTCGACGCCTCGGTGCTCAAGGTGGCCGGGGTCGTCGTCATCGGCGCGATCATGTCGATCCTCGACGTGACGGTCGTCGGCGTCGCCCTGCCGACCTTCCAGCGCGAGTTCGACGCGACCTACGCCGAGGTCGCCTGGACGATGACCGCCTACACGCTGGCGCTGGCCACGGTGATCCCGCTCAGCGGCTGGGCCGCCGACCGGTTCGGCACCAAGCGCCTCTACATGATCGCGTTGGCCCTCTTCACGATCGGGTCGGGGCTGTGTGCCACCGCCGACACGCTCAACCAGTTGATCGGCTACCGCGTGCTCCAGGGCCTTGGCGGCGGCATGCTCATGCCGCTGGGCATGACGATCATGACCCGGGCGGCCGGCCCGCACCGGATCGGCCGGCTGATGGCCGTCCTCGGCATCCCGATGCTGCTCGGGCCCATCGGAGGCCCGATCCTCGGCGGCTGGTTGATCGACATCGCGAGCTGGCACTGGATCTTCCTGATCAACCTGCCGATCGGCGTCGCAGCGCTCGGCTACGCCGCCCTGGCCCTGCCGAAGGACAGCCCCGAGCCGTCCGAGTCGTTCGACTTCCTCGGCATGCTGATGCTCTCGCCGGGGCTCGCCCTCTTCCTCTACGGCGTCTCCTCGCTGCCCGAGACCGGCACGTTCGCCGACACCAGGGTGTGGGCGCCCATGCTGGTCGGCGGCGTGCTCCTCGTCGCCTTCGTCATCTACTCCTTCCGGCCCCGGCACCCGCTGCTCGACCTGCGGCTGTTCGCCAATCGCAACCTGACCATCGCGTCCGTGAGCCTGTTCGTGTTCATCATCGCGTTCATGGGCGCCGGCCTGCTCTTCCCGAGCTACTTCCTGCAGATCCGTGGGGAGTCGACGCTGACCGCCGGCCTGCTGATGGCGCCGCAGGGCATCGGCGCGATGGTGACCATGCCGGTGGCCGGGATGCTGGCCGACCGGATGCCCGTCGGGCGCACCGTGCCCTTCGCGTTGGCGCTCATCGCCCTCGGGTTCTTCACCTTCACCCAGATCGACCCGGAGACGTCCTACCTGCTGCTCTGCGGCTCGCTGTTCGTCATGGGCCTGGGCATGGGCGGCACCATGATGCCGATCATGACCTCGGCGCTGAAGACCCTGACCGCCCACGAGGTGGCCCGCGGCTCCACCCTGGTCAACATCCTGCAACAGATCGGCGGTTCCGTCGGCGCCGCCCTGATGTCGGTGATCCTCACCAACGAGCTGAACGGCTCCCGCCAGATCCCCGGGGTCACCGACCCGAACGGCGAGCCGGTGACCGAGGCCGGCCTCGCCATCGCCGTCCAGCAGCAGCCGGAGCTGGCCCAGCAGTTCCCGGTCGACCCGTCGCTGCTCCAGCGCGGCCTCGACTTCGCCGCCAGCTCGTTCGCCACCACGTTCTGGGTGGGTTTCGTGCTGGTGCTGTGCACGTTCATTCCGGTCGCGTTCCTGCCCCGTCGGCGCGAGCCGTCGCACCTGCTCGACGACCAGCAGGGTGGCGAGCCGAAGGTTCCCGTCGTCATCCACTGACGCCCGGGGTCGGGCCGCCGGAGCACTTCCGGCGGCCCGGCCGTCGAGCGTCCGGGGCGGGCGGTGCCTGCGGGTACGGTCCCTCCCGGTGGCCACCCCACGGGTCACGCGCCGACGGCCACCGCCGCCCCGAGGCAGACGAGCGTGCATCCGGTCAGCACCTGGAGGCGCCGGAGAACCGCGGGCCGGGTCACCAGGGCGCGGCCATGGTCGACAGCCCAGGTGAACAGCAGGTACCAGCATCCGGTGACGAGGGCCCAGAGGCCGCCGAGGGCGATGCTGGAGGCGAACACCGGGCCGTCGGCGGTGAGAAACTGCGGCAGCAGGGAGATGGCGAAGACCCCCGCCTTGGGGTTGCCGAGGTTGGTCGCCAGGCCCGCGAGAAACGCCCGCCGGTACCCCCTCCGGGTGGCGTTCTCCACGTGGGCTGTCGCCGTGTCCTGCCGGCGCAGGGCCAGTAGCGTGCCCACCCCGAGTGCGGCCAACAGGACGCCGCCGACGACGCGGACGGTGGCGTAGGCGTGCGGATTGGCGAGCAGGATCGCGGAGAGCCCGGCCGCGGCGGCCGTGGTCCAGATCAACAGGCCCGTGCAGGTGCCGGCGATGCTGGCCCAGGCCCGGTGCCGGCCGCCGTCGAGGATCTGCCGCAGCACGAGCGCCTGCCCGGCGCCGGGCAGCATGGCCAGCAGCCAGGTGGTGGCGATGAACACGGGCAGGCGGGTGGGCATGGCGACGTTCCTCGCACCGGCGGCAGGAAGTGGTGACAGCAATACCCTCCCGCGTGGCCCGGTCGAAGAGAAGTAGCGGTTCGTCGCCCACCGCGGCGGCACGGCTCGCGCCCTCCTGGCGGCGGTGATGGTCCAGACTGTCCGGATGGAACCGCCGACGATCTCCGCCGGATGGTTGGTCCTGCGACCGTTCGCGCTGACCGACGCCCCGTGGGTCCACGAGGTGTCGCTGGATCCGGCGATGAGGCAGTTCGTGGAGCTTCCTTCGCCGTACCGCTTCGAGGACGCCGAGTTCTTCGTCCGCGAGGTGGCCGTCGCCGGCTGGCGGGCCGGGCGGCGGGCGGAGTTCCTCGCCGAGGAGGCGGCGACCGGTGCCCGGCTGGGCCGGGTCGGCCTGGGGCTGCCGGGGGCCGGTCTCGCCGAGGTGGGCTACTGGGTGGACCCCAGGGCTCGCGGGCGCGGCGTGGCCACGCAGGCGGTGCGTGCGGTGTGCCGGTGGGGATTCGACCGGCTCGGCCTGCGGCTCATCGAGTGGCGGGCCGAGGTGGGAAACGTGGCGTCGCGCGGGGTGGCGGAGCGGGCCGGGTTCGTCGTGGAGGCGACGTTGCGGCAACGGTTGCGGCACCGTGGGACGTGGGTCGACGCCTGGGTCGGCTCGCTGCTGCCGGAAGAGATCGACCCGAGGTGCCGGGCGGTCGTCGATCAGGCGGCGGGGGAAGCCTCCGGGGCGGTCGGCCGGGCGTCGTAGCCGGCGGCCTGGAGGGCGAACAGTTCGGCGTACCGGCCGCCGGCGGCGACGAGTTCGTCGTGGCTGCCGGCCTCGACCAGTGCGCCGTGGTGCAGCACGAAGATCCGGTCGGCGTGCCGGACGTTGGCCAGCCGGTGCGTGATGAGGATGGTGGTGGCCCGGCTTTGCCGGTCGCGGATGGCCTGGAACAGGGCGTCCTCGGCGCGCGGGTCGAGCGCGGAGGACGGCTCGTCCATGATCAGCAGCTCGGCGTCCCGGAGGAAGCCCCGGGCCGCCGTGATGCGCTGCCACTGGCCGCCGGAGAGGTCCTGGCCGTTGGCGAAGGTCCGGTCGAGCAGCGTCTCGTACCCGTGGGGCAGCTCCCGGATCATGTCGTGCGCGACGGCGCGGGCGGCGGCGGCCTCGATCCGGTCCTGCCGGGCCTCGCCGTCGATGTCGCCGATGGCGATGTTCGTCGCGGCGGTGAACGGCCACTTGTGGTACTCCTGCGTGACCACGGCGATGCGGGCCCGCAGCCCGTCGGGGTCCAATTCGGCCAGGGGCCGCCCGTTCCAGCAGATGACCCCCTCGCCGGGGGCGCGCAGGGTGGCGATCATCGCGGCGAGGGTGGTCTTGCCCGAGCCGTTCTCGCCGACGAAGGCCACCGTCTGCCCCGCCGTGATGGTCAGCGTGACCCCGTCGACGGCGGGATTGTCCCGGTCGGGGTAACGCAGGCTGACGTCGCGCACGGCCAGCTCGCGCAACGGGTCGGGTGCGACGCCCGTGCCGGCCGTGGCCGGATCGGGCAGGTAGGCGGTGGCGCGGCTCATGAACCCGGTGTAGTCGCCGAAGTGCTGACCCTCGGTGTAGACGCGGTCGATCTGGAACGTGACGACCGACAGCGAGCGCTGCGCCGACTGCACCGCGATCACGCAGGTGGCCGCCGCCGCGAGCGGGATCTGGCCGTCGACGAGCAGCAGCCCGAGCAGGACGTAGACCACGCCGGTGGCAAGCCCGCCGATCATCGCCCCGACGGTGGTGGTCGTGGTGACCCGGCGGGCGAGGGTGAGCTGGATGGCGGTCTCCACCCCCATCACCCGGTCGTACTGGTCGAGCAGGAACCGGCGCAGCGTGTACGAGCGCAGCTCCGGCGCGGAGTCCCGCTCGGCCATCAGCTGGTGCAGCAGCCAGAGCCGCCGTCGGCGCACCGAGCCGGCGATGTATGTCCGGTACCGCAGGTGCCCGGCCCGCAGCGACGCCCACGCGTTGGGCACCGTCGCGACCAGCAACGCCAGCAGCAGCAACGGGTGGATCACCACGACGGCGACCGCCACCGCCAGGACCCCGGCCAGGCCGGCCATCAGGTTCATCGACGCCTGCACCAGCCCGGTCGTGGAATCCGCGCCCCGGGAGGCCCGTTCCATGTCGTCGGCGAACGCGTCGGCGTCGAACGCCTCCAGCCGCACCGCGGTGGTCACCTCGAACAGGCCCCGCTCCACCTCCTGGTCGACCTTCGGGGTCAGGCCGTTCTGCGCGTACCCCATGGCGGTGGCCATGCCGGCGCGCAGCGCGGTCGCCCCCGCCAGCACGGCGAGCGCGGGCAGCGCGGCGACCACCTTGCCGGCGGTCGGGCCGCCGGCGAACAGCTCCACCAGCACCCGTTGGGTCGCGAGCAGCCCGAAGGCGACCATCACCCCGGCTCCGAGCGTGGTCGCGGCCACGACCGACGTGCGGATCCGGTCGGCCCGCCAACTGATCCGCAGCGCCGCCCAGACCAGCCGGGGCAGCTCGGCGACCACGGCGAACAGGCCCGCCTCCGCCCGCGCCCGCAGGCCGGTCTCCCACCACATCGTCCGCAGCTCCGGCAGGACCGATTCCGCCCGTGCCGGGTCTGGCTGCTCCGACGTGCTCTGCCGTTCGGTCCGGGTGGCGGTTCCGGTCACGGGTGTGCCTCCTCGCTGCGGGGTGACGTGAGCGGCGGTAGCGGGTCGGGCGGCGGTGGGGAGTGGAGCATCCAACCCAAGGTATTCGAACAGCTACCAATGGTCACTGTCGACGACGCGCTGGTCCAGCCCTCGTGGCAGGGAAGAGAGGCGGATCCCGGACGGGTCAGCTCACCCGGAAGCCGTCCTCCAGGTAGCGGGTGCCGCTCTCGTCGCGCGCGGCGAGAGCCTCCGCGACCCGCCGGGCCAGCACCGGAACCAGGCGCCCGTCGGCCTCCCGCCGGTCGCACCACGACCAACTCCGCAGTTCCGCGGGCGGCAACACGATCCCGTCGGTCTGCGACGGGGTCAGCCGGCCCCCGTCGTAGACGAACATGACGCCCTCGGTCCGGCCGTGCTGCGGGGAGACCCAGTCCACGACGAGCAGCCGCCCAGGCTCGATGGTGAGCCCGAGTTCCTCGCGGCACTCGCGGGCCGCCGTCCGGTGTGGAGACTCGTCCGCCTCGACGCACCCGCCGGGAATCTCCCACGTCGTCTTGTAGGCCGGCTCGACGAGGAGGACCCGGCCGGCGGAGTCGGTCACGAGCAGGCCGGCGCCCATCCGTTTGCGGGGCAGTCCGGCCGTGAAGTCGGGGCCTTCAGGCGTCATGACCGGACACTAGGGGAAACCCGGTGACCCGCGCGAGCGGCGGTGCGACGCCGCCGCTCGCACGGTGTGTCTCAGTGCTCGCTCACGCCGCCGGGGCGGGCTGGGGGGTCGGATCGTCCGCGGCCCGGGAGCGGCGGGCGGCGACCAGGCCGAAGGCGGTGGCGGTGAAGAACATCAGGATGCCGTAGATCGCCGGCGGCATACCGATGTCGGTGTTGTTCAACAGGGCCGGGCTGAGCGCGATCGTGATGGCCAGGGTGGCGTTGTGGACGCCGATCTCGAACGACGACGCGACGGAATCCCGGTGCCCGACCCGCAGCAGGCGCGGCGCCGCGTACCCGATGGCCAGGCTGAGCAGGTTGAACAGCAGGGCGATGAGGCCGACCGCGCCGATGGTGGCGGCGAGTTCGTCCTTGACGCCGAGCACCGCGCCGATGATCACGACGACGAGGACCACGATGGAGAGGATCTTCACCGGTCGTTGCATGCGCGCGGCGAAGGCGGGACGCCGCTGCCGGATGACCATGCCGATCACGATCGGGATGAGCACCAGGGCGAACACCTGGAGCACCTTGTCGAACTGGAGGCCGAGCGAGCTGTCCGAGCCCATGAACGCGGCGACGGAGAGGTTGACGATCACCGGCAGCGTGAACAGGGCGAGCACCGAGTTGATGGCGGTCAGGGTGACGTTGAGCGCGACGTTGCCCTGGAACAGGTGGCTGAAGAGGCTGGCGGTGCTGCCGCCGGGGGAGGCGGCGAGCAACATCATTCCGACGGCCAGTTCCGGGCGCAGGTCGGCGGCGAGCACCAGGCCCAGACAGACGGCCGGCAGGACCACCATCTGGCAGACCAGGGAGATGATCACGGCGCGGGGATAGGCTACGACGCGACGGAAGTCGGCAATGGTCAGGGTGAGGCCGAGCCCGAGCATGACGATGCCCAGCGCGATGGGGAAGAGCACGAGCGAAAGACCAGTGTTCACGGTGCTGGGCCTCCTGATGGCGGTACGCCAGGGATCACCGGATCCTCACACCACGACGGTGTGCCCGCATCTTGCATCGTGCGCAGATCGTCGTCAATGGGCCCGTGCCGAGGCGGTCGGCCCGGACGGTGGGGCGGAAGCCGCGACGCCTGTCAGAAGGGCCACTGGCCGCAGCCTGAGCTGGACGAACGGAATCATCGCGAGCGAGGGTCTGTCACGCCCCCACCGCGTCCTCCGGGGTGGCCCCCGGCAGTCGCCGGGCCAACTCGCGGCGTAGCACACCCGGGCCTGGCGTCACGTCGGTGAGCGGCACCACGATCTCGTACGGGTGGCTCTGCCCGTACCCGGCCCACTGCCATCGCCTCATCGGTGGTCGGGTCAGCTCCGGGTCGACCGGCTCGACGTGCAGCGACGGCGTCAGCCGCCCGCGGATCTCGGCGCGCTCGACGTTCGACCAGTCGATCGCCAGGGTCGTGTCGTCGGGGCCCGACACCTCCAGCCGCTGGTCGTCGAGCCGCACCGGCAGCCGTGTCCGCTGGCTGCCTCCCGGCGGGGTCGGTAGCGGCGAGATGTGGAAGACCGCGAGGTACGGCAGCAGCGCCCACAGCAAGTCCCACCACGGCCGGCCCCGCGCCAGGCTGACGACGATCCCGATCGTTGCGGCGGCGAGCAGCCCCAGGGTCATCCGCAGGACCAGCCGGCGGGCCGACCGTCTGAACTCGACGGTGCGGGGTTCATCGGGGCGGGTCACGGTGGTCCCTTGCCCAACCCGACGGGGTGACAAACAGTGCAAGGCCGCGACCGGGCGGGGCCCATCCTGCGGGCGGCGCGGGTGCCGCCACGCCGCGGAGCAGCGGTCGCTGGGTACGTCGGCACGTAACTTCGGTCGGTTGGATGTCTTACCGTCCTGATTGGCTGGGCGGATGCGGATCGAAGAACTCGAGGGCATCGCGGCGGCACTGGGTAGCAAGGTGGTGACGACATCCGTGTTGGCGGGCGGCTTCTCCCACGAGACGTGCCTGCTCACGCTTGCTGACGGCCAGGTCGTTGCCCGGTTCGGAGGAACGGACCCGGCGATTGAGGCCGGGGTCATGGCCGCCGCCCGTCGGCAGGTGCCAGTTCCGGACGTCCTGTTGGTCATGCCCGGTGAAGACGAGAGCGTGCGGCCGGCGATGGTCATCGAGTATGTGGACGGCGATGCTCTGAGCGGAGTGCTCGCCAAGGGCGATCTTGGTCAGGTGGAAGCGGGTGAGCTGGGGGCTGAGGTCGGACGGGTCGTCGCGCGGGTCGCTGTGGTGGCGTTCGACCGACGAGGCTTCTTTGTTGACGGGGACCTCACTGTCAAGGAGGAGAACCCGTGGTCGCAGCAACTGGTTGAGGTCGCCGAGGCTTGTATGGCCGCGGTTCCCGAGGGCCGGCTCGACGGCGAGACGCGTCGCGCCTGGGTGGAGTTGTGCGCGGCTCACTCGTCGGCGCTGGAAGGCGTCGACGGTCACACCCGGCTGGTGCATGCCGACATCAACCCGAAGAACATCCTGGTCTCTCGCGCGGGCGGCGGCTGGCGGGTGGATGCGCTGCTCGACTGGGAGTTCAGCTATTCCGGTTGTCCGTATGGCGACGTCGCGAACATGGCCCGGTTCGGAGCCGACTATCCCGCCGGATTCCTGGACGGCTTCCGCGCGGGCTTCGCTGAGCAGCAGCCTGCGGACCTGGCCCTGGTCGAGAACTGGGCTTATGTGGGGCGGGTCCTGGACATGTTCGCGTTGAGTGACCTCGTGACCCGACCCGTGGGGCATGCCGTTGCCGACCAGGCGGCCGAGCAGGTCCGGCGTTGGGTTGGGGGTGGCGTGCCGGACAGGGTGTGACAGGTAGTCGAAGTCGACCAGGTCCGCGAGCCGGGCCTGGTCGTACACCAGACGGTCGAACGGGGGCAGCGGCGCGGTACGGCCGCTGAGGGGCTGCCCGACCGCCGACCGACCCGGATTCGCGGGAGGTCACGCACCCACGCCGCGGAGCAGCGGCAGGTAGACCTCGTCGATGATCTCGGTGAGGACGTTGTCGGGCACGGCGGGGTGCCCGCGGGTGATGAACTCGTCGCGCAGCAGCACGACGGCGACGGTGGCGACGCGTGGATTGAGGACCTCGGGTCGTACCTCGCCGCGCGACACGGCACGGGCCAGGACGGTCAGCCAGACGGCGCTTCCCGCGTCGGCCGTGCGTTCCTGGAGCTGCGCCAGCAGTTGCGGGTCGTCGCGGGCGCCGGCCAGCAGGGCGCGCAGGATGCCGCCGATGCGCGACGAGAAGGTGCTGTTGGCCCGACGCAGCAGGTCCAGCGCGTCGCCGCGCAGGCTGCCGGTGTCCGGGATCTGCGTGTTGGTGACGACGAACTGCCGGTAGGCGGCGATGCCCAGCGCGGCCCGGGTGGGCCAGCGGCGGTAGATGGCGTTCTTGTTGGTGCCGGCGCGGTGGGCGACCCGTTCCATGGTCATTCCGGCGTAGCCGCTCTCGGTGAGTTCCTCCATGGCCGCGCGCAGGATCGCCTGCTCCAGCGCGGCCCCGCGCCGTCTGCCCGGCGCCCGCTGCGGCTGTGGTGTCGAGCCGGGTGTCGCTTGGTCGGCCATCCCGTTCCTTTCGGGTACGGAGCGTACCTGACGGCGGGTGTGGGGATGGGAAACTGACGCGTCTTAGGGTACGGTACGTACCGTACTCGTGAGCGGTCGGGCGCGGCCCGGTGGAAGGGGAATGATGCGCGGCAGAGGGATCACCTACGACACCGGTTTCGTCGCCCGGCCGGGCCACAGCACCCGCAGGTCGTTCGACCTCGACGTCGTCCGGCGCGAGATGCAGGTCATCCGCACCGACCTGCACTGCACCGCGGTACGGGTCACCGGTGGCTGCCAGGACCGGCTGGAGATCGCCGCCCGGGATGCCGCCGAGGCCGGGCTGGAGATCTGGTACTCGCCGTTCACCTGCGACCTGACCACCGGCGAGCTGCTCGACTTCCTCGCCGACAGCGCGGATCGTGCCGAGCGGCTGCGCCGCGACGGTGCCGAGGTCGTCCTCCTCACCGGTTCCGAGCTGAGCCTGTTCACCGTCGGGTTCCTGCCCGGCGACGTGTTCGACGAGCGGCTCGCGCTGCTGGCCGAGCCGCACCGCCTCCGCGAGGTGCTGGCCGAGGTGCCCGCGCGGGTCAACGACTTCCTCGGCAGGGCCGTCGAGGTGGTCCGGGGCCGGTTCGGCGGCCGGGTCAGCTACGCGTCCCTGCCGCTCGACGGCGTCGACTGGGCACCCTTCGACATCGTCTCCTCCGACGCCGGCTACCGGAACGCGGAGATCGCCGCCGGGTTCCGCGAGAGCATCCGGGCGGCGGTCGGGCAGGGCAAGCCGCTCGCGATCACCGAGTTCGGCTGCACCACCCACCGCGGCGCCGCGGCCAAGGGCGGCCGTGGCGACGCGATCGTCGAGTGGCGGGCGGACGGCAGGGCGCTCCGGCTCGTCGGCGAGCACACCCGCGACGAACAGGAACAGGCCACCTACCTGCGTGAACTGCTGGACGTCTTCACCACCGAGGGCGTGGACAGCGCGTTCGCGAACACCTTCGCGCGCTACGACCTGCCGCACCACGACGATCCCCGGAGCGACTTCGACATGGCCAGCTACGGCGTGGTCAAGGTCTTCGAGGACCGTACGGGCGAGACGTATCCCGGCCTGCGGTGGGAGCCCAAGGCCGCCTTCGCCGCGCTCGCCGACTGCTACCGCCGCTGAAATCCCACCCGCACGCCACGACGTGGCCGTGCGTTCCCCGAGAAGGACGTGTCGTAGTGACGATCAACGAGAATCCGACCGTGGCCCCCGATTTCCAGCTGGGTGGCGACCTGCCGGTCGACCGGCTCGGTTTCGGCGCGATGCGGCTGGCCCTCGGCGGCCGGATCCGGCAGCCCGAGGAGGGTGTCGCCCTGCTGCGCCGCGCCGTGGACCTCGGGGTGAACCACCTCGACACCGCCGGCTTCTACGGGTTCGGCGACCTCCAGGCGCACGAGATGATCCGGCAGGCGCTGGCCCCGTACCCCGCTGACCTGGTGATCGCCACCAAGGTCGGCCCGCTGCTGGAGGGCGGCGTCGTGCCCACCGGGCAGGCCACCGCCGCGCAGTTGCGCGGCCTCGTCGAGGAGGACCTGCGCCGCCTCGGCCGGGACCGCCTCGACCTGGTCTACCTGCGGGTGGGTGGCATGGGCCAGCCGGGCGGCGAGTCGATCGGCGACCGGTTCGCCGCCCTCGCCCAGCTGCGTGACGAGGGGCTGATCCGGCATCTCGGCGTCAGCCACGTCGACGCGGCCCAGCTCGCCGAGGCGCGGTCCATCGCCCCGGTCGCCGCGGTGCAGAACCACTTCCACGTGCACCACCGGGGCGACGCCGAGGTGCTCGCGCGGTGCGAGCGGGACGGCATCGCGTACGTGCCGTTCTTCCCGCTCGGTGGTGGCAGGGACCCGCTCGACCAGGCTCCCCTCGCGAACGTCGGCGCCCGCCACGGGGCCACCACCGCCCAGGTCGCCCTGGCCTGGCTGCTCGCCGTGTCGCCGGTCACCGTCGCGATCCCCGGCACCAGCTCACCCGACCACCTGGCCGAGAACGTCGCGGCGGCCGGCCTCCGCCTCACCGCCGAGGACCTGGCCGAGCTGGCCTGACGGGGGGACGCTTCCGGTGGCACCGGAAGTGTCGGCGCGAGCCGGCAGGGCCGGTCGAGGCTGTGTTGCCCTCGGCCGACCCTGCCGGCGCCCGCGTGCTGCCCGAGGGGTCAGACGCGGGACCACTTCTGGTTGGCGTCGCCCGTGCAGTCCCACAACTGGAGCTTGCCCCCGTTGTTGGGGTTGCGGTCCCGCACGTCGACGCACCGGTTGGCGCTGAGGTTGACCAGGTCACCGGCGGCGTTGAGGGTGAACCGTTGTGCCGGGTTGCCGTTGCAGGTGACGAGGTTGACCTCGGTGCCGTTCGCCGTGCCGGCCCAGGCCGGGTCCATGCACTTGCCCATCGCCCGGATCGTGCCGTCGGACGCGAACGTCCAGGCCTGCGCGGCGGTGCCGTTGCAGTCCCAGATCTGGAGCTTGGCCCCGTCGACCGGGTTGGCGCTCGGGATGTCGATGCAGCGTCCGCTGAGCGCGCCCCGGATCGCGTTCGTGCCCGTCGGCGGGTTGCCGCCCGAGGTGTAGCCCGAGACGCGGACGTAGTCCACGAGCATCTGCTGCGGGAACTGCGTGGAGGCGTCGGGGTAGCCCGGCCAGTTACCGCCCACGGCCACGTTGAGGATCATGAAGAAGGGGTGGTCGAACACCCAGCGGTTGCCGCCGAGCCGACCCGGGTCGACCCGGTGGAACTCGACACCGTCGAGGTACCAGATGATGGAGTTCGGCTCCCAGTCCACCCGGTAGGTGTGGAAGGCGTCGGCGAGCGGCTGGCCGATGGTGCGGCTGCCGGTGATGCCGCCGCCGCCCGAGTAGCCCGGGCCGTGGATCGTGCCGTAGACGGTGTTCGGCTCCCGGCCGATGTTCTCCATGATGTCGATCTCGCCCGCGTTCGGCCAGCCCACGCTGCCCATGTCGTTGCCGAGCATCCAGAACGCCGGCCAGATGCCCTGCCCGCGCGGGATCTTGATGCGGGCCTCGAAGCGGCCGTACGCCTGGGTGAACGTCGCCGCCGTGAGCAGCCGGGCCGAGGTGTACTCGCACCGGCCGTAGTGGCACTGGTAGTTGGCCGGGTTCTCCCGGCGGGCGGTGATGACCAGGTTGCCCTGGCCGTCGTGCACGGCGTTGCTCGTGCTGTTGGTGTAGTACTGCCGCTCGTTGTTGCCCCAGCCGCCGCCACCGATGTCGAAGCGCCACTTGCTCTGGTTGACGGGCGTGCCGGCCGCCGCGTTGAACTCGTCCTGCCAGGTGATTCCCCCGATGGCGGCCTGCGCCGGCTCGGGATGGACCGGCACGGCGAGAGCCGCCGTGGCACCGATGATCGCGGTCGCGGCGAGGGCGAGCGCCCACGGCCGTCGACGGGTACGGACTCCGAACATGTAGGACCTCCTTCGACGATGCCGGCGCGATGTCTCGCGCGGACGATCGGCCGGTCGGTGCGGGCGTGCTGGCGGACGGGTGCCGCTCAGCCGCGCCGCCACTTCTGGTTGGCGCCGCCGTTGCAGTCCCACAGGTGCAGGCGGGCGCCGTCGGAGTTGTTCCACTCCTTGATGTCGACGCACTTGTTCGCCTGCGGGTTGACCAGGTCGCCGGCCGCCGAGAGGACGAACTGCTGGGCCGGGTTGCCGCTGCAGTTGGCGATCTGGATGACCGCGCCGTTGGCGGTGGACCCCCACGCGACGTCCATGCACTTGTTGTTCTGCGTACGCAGGGTGCCGCCGGTGAAGGTCCACGACTGCGCGCCGGTGCCGTTGCAGGTCCAGGTCTGCAACGGCACGCCGTCGGAGAAGTTCGAGTTCGGCACGTCGATGCACCGGTTGTTCCAGTTGCTGATCAGCCGGCTCCCGCCACCGCCGCCGGTGGTCACCAGGGTCAGGCCGTAGACGCCGAGGATCTCGTTGACCGGCTGGAAGAACGTCGTGCCGCCGGTGGAGCAGTTGCCGGAGCCGCCGGAGGTGACGCCCTGGGCCTGGTTGCCGGAGACCCAGGCCCCGCCGGAGTCGCCGCCCTCGGCGCAGGCGTTGCTGCGGGTGAGGCCCGACACCGCGCCCTGCGGGTAGTTGACCGTCTCGTTGCGGCCCAGGATGGTTCCGCAGCGCCAGCCGGTGGTCCGCCCGGAGCGGCAGACCGAGCTGCCGATCGCCGCGTCCTGCGAGCCGGCCACCGTCACGTTGCCGCCCGAGTAGTTGTTCACCCAGGGCTGCGGGGTCCAGGAGCCGTTGGTGCGCACCCACCCGTAGTCGTTGCCGGGAAACGACGATCCCGCGAACGTGCCCTGGGAGACGTTGTTGTAGCCGAGGGTGGGGCTGCCGACGCCGCCGCAGTGGCCCGCGGTCACGAAGCCGCCGACGACCGCGAAGCCGACCGAGCAGAGGGTGTTGCCGTTGATGACGTACTGGTCGCCGCCCCGGATGTCGTAGAGCGGGCGGGGCGCGTCGGCGGAGGTGACCACCTGGATCGCGCCCGTGGGCACGCCGGCGGCCCGCGCGTACGCGATCGCCTTGGCGGTGGCGCCCGGGCGGGCCGTGACGACCACGCTGTTGCGGGCGACGTCGACGCGCCAGCCGTGGACGTCGCGGGGGTCGGCGTCGGCGGCGCGCCGGTCGAGGGCCCGCTTGACCGAGTCGAGGGTGCGCTCGTCGCGGGCGACCACCGCGACGTCGGCGCCCTCGGCGCGGACGGCCGGGGCGAGCGCGCGGTCCGTGACGGCGACGGTGAGCCGGTGCCCGCCGGGCGGGATCCACGCGCCGGCGAACGCGGCGCCGAGCGTCGCGCGCAGGCGCCGCTCGACGACCGGCGCCGCCGCTTCGGTACGCAGGCGCTCGCCGACCTGCGCGGCGGTGAGCCCGAGGTCGCGGCGCATCGCCTCCACCATGGCGGGGGTGGGGTCGGCCGCGACGGCCGTGTCGTGGGCCGGTGCGGCGGCGGGGCGGGCCTCGCCCGCGTGGCCGGCCGTCGGCGACAGTCCGACGAGGAGGAGGGCGGCGGCGACGGGGCCGAGCACGCGCAGTCTTGGGGACACAGGCGTCCTTTCCAGTACGGCGGTGGTGGGTGACGCGGGGGTGGGAGAGCGCTCTCACGACGAAGTCTGTCGATATTCTGACTCATTTGTCAAGAAGGTTTCCAGTGAACTGGAGGCGACTCTCCGAAGCCGCCGCCGGCTAGCCCCGCCCCAGCCGCACGACGTCCTGACCGAGGTCAGCGGGCAGCCGGCGCATCATCGCCTGGAGTTCCTTGCGCGATCGACAGCCGAGCTTGCGCAGCACGCTGGCGACGTGGCTCTCGACCGTACGCCGGGAGAGGAACAGATCCCCGGCGATCTCCTGGTTCGTTCTCCCGTCCGCCGCCAGCAGCGCCACCTCGTGCTCCCGCGACGACAGCACCTGGCCGTGCGACGGGCGTCCACCGCGCCACGGATACGGGATGGGCACCCCGTTGTTCCGCATGACCCGGCAGATCCTCGCGACATCGTGGTCGGCGCCGAATCCCCCGTACGCGCGCAGCGCGTCCTGGAGCATGCGCCCGCCGTCGGCGGCTCCCCGCTCGCACCGCCAACGCCCCAGGCGCTCGACGACCGTGGCCTCCTGGTAGCGCAGCCCGGCCTCGGCCAGCCGGTCACGCGCCGCCTCCAACACCCGCTCGGCCTGCCGCTGGCTACCCTGGGCGCGCAGCAGGACGGCCCGGGCGCTGAGCAGGGCGGCCCGGGCGATCGGCGCGTCGGCGTCGGCCAACCGCCCGGCCAGCTCGTCCACGAGCGAACTGGCCTCGTCGGCCCGTCCGGTGGCGTCGAGGGCGTCCACCAGGCACAGCACCGACTCGGCACCCCACACCCAGTTGCCCTTGGCCCGTACGTCGACGAGCGCGGCGGTGGCGGTCGAGGCCGCGCCCCCGGCGTCGCCCGACGTCAGCAACAGCCGGGACAGCGTCGCCCGGGCGGAGATGAGCGGCCACACGGCGCCGGCCCGCCCGGCGAGCGCGATCACGTCCTCCAGGCTCGCCGTGGCCTCCCTGGCGGGACCCGTGGCCGCGAGCACCGTGCCCCGCAGCAGTTGAGTGTCGAAGGAGGCGGCGGCGAAGTGGAGCGTGCCCTGGGGCGGCGACTCGAGTGCGGGGTGGAGGCCGTGCAGGCGTTCCGCCAGCCCCTGCCACCGCCCGGCGGCGTGGTCGACGGCGGCCGTCAGGAACTCGACGACCTCCGCCACCCGGAGGTACTCGGCCTGGTGAACCGTCCGGCGTCCCTCGTCCAGCAGGGCTTCCGCACGCCTCAACTGCCCGATGTGGAGAGCGGCCTGGGCCCAGTTGAGGCAGGCGCGGGCATGTTCCCTCGGCACGGACCGCAGGGCGTCGTCACGCAGCAGGTCGTCGATCAGCCGCCAGCTCGCCGGGTCGCCCTGCTCCAGCAGGAGCGAGGCCCTGGTGATGCGTACGGCGACGTGGACGTCCCGCTCGCCGCTGCGGCGCGCGGCCTCCTCGGCCTGGTCACACCGTACGGCGTGCTGGCTGAAGTGCCGGTCCACCACCGTGTCCGGCGCGGCGAGCACGGCGAGCGCCCGGCCGAGCAGTCCGGGCCGGTCGGCCAGGTCGTGGACGGCGTCCTCGATCTGGAGGTAGCCCGCCCGGGCCTCACCGTGCTGGCGCAGCAGGCGCCCGAGTGCGAAGCGCAGCTCGCCGCGCAGGTGGGCGGGGAGCGGCTCGGTCGCCAGGAGGCGTTCGAGGATCGGCACGGCCTGCGTGTGCGCCAGCCCGTCGACCGCCGCCTTGCCGAGCTTGACGGCCAGCCTGACCCGCACCTCACCGGCCGGCTCGCCGCTCTGCAGGGCCTGGAGCAGAAACCGGGCCGCCGTGGCGTCGTTGCCGTGCGCGAGTGCCGTGTCCGCCGCCGCCTCCGCGTTGGTCACGAACTCCACGGCACTCCCGGCCAGCCGGAAATGGTGGGCGAGCCGGGCCACCGGCCTGGGCCCGGCCGTCGCCTGGAGGGCCCGAGCGGTCTTCAGGTGCAGCCAGCGCCGGCTGGGCGTGGCCACCGACTCGTACACGATCTGCCAGGCCAGCCGGTGCCGGAACCGGCACCCACCGTCGTGCTCGTGCAGCAGGCCGGCAGCCTGCGCCTGCGCGAGGGCGGCGGCTACCTCCGCCGGACCGTGGCCGGCGACCTCGGCGAGGATCTTCTCGTCGGGTGTCATGCCGATGACGGCGGCGGCCCGGAGGATCTCCTGTGCCTCGTGGTCGAGCGCGGCGAGGCGCTGCAACAACACGTCCCGCAGCACCGTCGGGACGGCGAGATCGGCCAGCGCGTCGGGCCGGCCGGGGATCTCGCCGGCCGGCAGGTGCTCCGGGAGCGTGCGGAGCACCTCCTCCACCACGAAGGGGATGCCGCCGGTCTTCTCGTACAGGGAGGTGGCGAAGGCGGCCGGCACGTCCGCCCGCAGGATGCCGCTCGCGAACTGCGCCACCTCGGGCAGGCTCAGCGGGGCGAGGCTGATCGACCGCGCCGGTCCGGCCGGCGCCCGGGCGAAGGCCTCCCGGATCGGCAGCGGACCCGCCCCGCTCCGGACGGTGAGGACCACCGAGAGTTCCGTCGGCTGGTACGCGGCCAGGAAGGCGAGGAAGTCCTGCGTGCCGCCGTCGGCCCAGTGCACGTCCTCCAGGACGAGGACCAGCGGGCTCAGGTGGTCGAGCAGCGCGACGGCGGCCCGGAACACCCGGTGCCGCTCCGCCATCTGGTCGGCGAGCGCGGGCGGGGGCGCGGGCAGGTGCTCGGCGATCTCGGGAAGGAGCGCCGCGAGCGCCCCGATCACCGGGTTGCTCGGCGGGGACAGGGCGAGGTCGGGGCCGGCGAGGCGGAAGGCGTCGAGCAGAGGAGACAGTGGCAGGGGCTCCTGGAGCAGCTCGCACTGGCCGACCAGCCGGCGCGTTCCGGCCAGGTCGGGCGCCGCGAACGCCTCCGCCACCAGGCGGCTCTTGCCGATCCCCGCCTCGCCTTCCACCAGGACGAGGGACGGCGGGGCGGCGACGGCCGCGCGCAGCGTCGCCAGCTCGGCCCGGCGGCCGACGAGCACCGCCGACCGGGCTCCCGCGGAGGCGACGTGCGGCGGTCTGAAAGGCATCGGGCCAGTCCCCTCCGCTCGCGTCACCCCGATCTAGCTGCGGGTTCAGGCTACTGGATCTTCTGTTACGGGCAGCCGCACCGGCCGGTCAAAAATCGGTATCCGGTACGGAGGCTCGGTCCGGCCCACTGTCTCTAGCGTCGACGGCCGAAGCATCGGTGCAGTAAGGGGCGGGGATGGACCTGAGACAGAGACGACTGACGGCGGCGACGGCGGTGGCCGCGTTGACGCTGGCCGGGGGTGTGTGGCCCGGCTCGGTGGCGCGGGCCGGCGCGGCCCCGGCGGAAGGCCGCTCGGAGGAGCGGAAGGCCTACGTCGTGCAGATGAAGCTGGACCCGGTCGCGACGTACGAGGGCGAGGTGGCCGGGCTGCCCCGGACGAAACCGCAGCCGGGCCAGAAGGTCGATCGCAGGTCCGCCGCCGTGACCAGGTACGCCGAGCACCTGCGGCGCCAGCACGACACCGCGCTCGGCAAGGTGGGCGGCGGCCGGAAGCTCTACGAGTACGTCTACTCCTACGACGGGTTCGCTGCGGAGCTGACCGGGTCCCAGGTCGCGCGGCTGCGGACGATGCCCGATGTCGTCTCGGTGACCGAGGACAGGAAGGTGTCGACGCAGACGTCCTCGACGCCGTCCTTCCTCGGCCTGGACGCGCGTGGCGGCGTCTGGGACCAGCTCGGCGGCCCCGACGGGCGGGGAAAGAGCGCGGGCGCGGGTGACGGCATCGTCATCGGCGTGATCGACAGCGGCATCTGGCCGACGAGCGCGAGCTTCGCCGACCGCGACGGCCGGGGCAGGCCGCTGCCGCCGGTCAGGGGTTTCGAGGGCGCCTGCGAGGCGAAGGCCCCGGACGGTTCCTGGGATCCCACGATGTGCACCGGGAAACTGGTCGGGGCGCGACACTTCACCGCCGGATGGGGCGGCGACGACGCGCTGAAGAAGGAACTGCCGTGGGAGTTCCTGTCGCCGCGTGACTACAACGGGCACGGCACGCACACCGCCGCCACGGCCGCGGGTAACCACGACGTCGCCGCGACCGGGGCGGCGCAGATGTTCGGGACGGTCAGCGGGGTGGCGCCGGGGGCCCGGATCGCCGCCTACAAGGCGCTCTGGTCGACCCAGGACGGGTCCACCGCCAACGGCTACAACTCCGACCTGGTCGCCGCCATCGACCAGGCGGTGGCGGACGGCGTGGACGTCATCAACTACTCGGTGTCCGGGACCACCAGTGACTTCCTCGACCCGGCGGAGGTGGCGTTCCTGTCCGCCGCGCAGGCGGGCATCTTCGTGGCGGCCTCGGCCGGCAACGACGGCCCCGCCGCCGCCACCGTGGCGCACCCGTCCCCGTGGGTGACCACGGTCGCGGCCGGCACCCACAACCGCACCGGGGAGACGTCGGTGACGCTCGGCAACGGTGCCGCCTACCGCGGCGCCTCGCTGGCGACGGCGAAGGCCGGCCCCGCGCCCCTCGTCGACGCCGCGACCGCGGGACTTCCCGGCGCCGACCCGGTCGCCGCGGCGCAGTGCCGTGCGGCCAGGGACAACGGCGGCAAGCCGGTGCTCGACCCGGAGAAGGTCAAGGGCAGGATCGTCATCTGCGACCGGGGCGAGACGGCCCGGGGCAACAAGAGTCTGGCCGTCGCCGAGGCGGGCGGCGTGGGCATGGTCCTGACCAACGTGGACGCGGGCTCGCTCAACGCCGACCTGCACGCGGTGCCCACCGTGCACCTCGCCGACTCGGACCGCAAGGCCGTCAAGGACCACGCCGCCAGCGCCGGTGCGACGGCGACGATCGACCAGGCGACGCTCAGGTACGACGCTCCGGCTCCGTACGTCGCCGAGTTCTCCTCGCGCGGGCCGCTGTACGCCGGCGGCGGCAACCTGCTCAAGCCCGACCTGATCGCCCCCGGGCAGGACATCCTGGCGGCCACGGCGCCGCCCGCCAGCAACGGGGCCGACTTCGGCATGATGAGCGGCACGTCGATGGCGGCCCCGCACGTCGCCGGACTCGCGGCACTGCTGAAGGACATCCACCCCGACTGGTCGCCGATGGCCATCAAGTCGGCCCTGATGACGAGCGGTTCCGACGTCCGGGACGGGCCCAGCACCGACCCGTCAGTGATCTTCAAGCAGGGGGCGGGACACGTCACGCCGAACAGCGCCGCCGACCCCGGTCTGGTCTACGACAGCGGTGTCGACGACTGGCTCGCCTTCCTCTGCGGCACGACCGAGGGCGTCTCCGCCGAGACCTGCGACGGGCTGTCCCGCTCGGGGCGGTCGCTCGACCCGAGCGACCTGAATGGCCCCTCGATCTCGGTCGGCAGGCTGTCCGGTACCCGGACGGTGACCCGCGAGGTGACGAACGTCGGCCGCTCGACCGCGACCTACACCGCCGCCGTCTCCGGGCTGAAGGGGATCACGGCCACCGTCAGCCCGAAGCGGCTCACGCTGAAGTCGGGACAGACGAAGTCGTTCACGGTCACGTTCGCCCGGACCACGGCACCGGTGAGCAGCTTCCAGGGCGGGCAGCTGACCTGGACCGACGGCAAGCACCGGGTACGCGTCCCGGTCGTCGTGCGCCCGGTGCCCGAGACGTGGGCCGCCAGCTACGGGGCGGCGGGCCTGGACGACACCGCGCAGCACGTCGCCCTGGACCCCAAGGGGAAGCGCCTCTACGTGGCGGGCGCGAGCAACCAGGATCTCTGGGGCACGCCCCGGCCGCGCTTCGCCCTCGTCGCCTACGACCCGGCCACCGGAGCCCGGCTCTGGAGCGCGGGTTACACCGGGCCCGCGGCCACGCACGACGAGCCGATGGCGATCAAGGTGAGCCCGGACGGTTCCACGCTCTTCATCACCGGCATGAGCGAGGCGGAGGGCTCGGGCGGCGACGTCGTCACGCTCGCCTACGACGCCGCCACGGGTAGGCGGCTCTGGGAGGCGCGGTACACCGGGAAGGAGGCCGGCGGGACGGACTTCGGCAACGCGCTCACGGTCAGCCCGGACGGGAAGAGCGTCTACGTGGCCGGCTACACGGCGCTGCCCGACCACCAGCTCGACTACCTCACGATCGCGTACGACGCCGGCACCGGCGCACAGAAGTGGTTGACCACGTACGACGGGCCGGGGCCGTTCGCCGACGACGCCAGGGCGATCGGGGTGAGCCCGGACGGCGCCAGGGTCTTCGTCACCGGCCAGAGCAGCGGAGTGGACACGGGACTGGCCGACTGGGGCACCGTGGCGTACGACGCCGGCACCGGCGCGCAGCTCTGGACGGCCACGCACAACGGCACGTCGAACGGAATCGACATCTCGGCGGACCTCGTGGCGTCCTCCACCGCGGTCTTCGTCACGGGCAGCAGCGACACGGCGGAGGCGGGCAGCGATCTCGTCACCATCGCCTACGACCCCGCCACGGGCAAGGAGCTCTGGACGGACCGGTACGACGGCCCCGGGCGCAGCACGGACGCCCCACGCGCCCTCGCCCTCGCCCCGGACGGCGGCAGGTTGTTCGTGACCGGCAACAGCACCGGGGAGGGGACGGGCGACGACTTCACCACGATCGCCTACGACACCGCCACCGGCGAGCGGTCGTGGGTGCAGCGCCACAACGGGCTGATCGACGGCGCGGACATCGCCTGGGATCTCGCCGTGACCCCGGACGGGAGCAGGGTCGTCGTCACCGGCGGCAGCGCCGACGACAAGACCGTGCGCGACGGCATGGAAATGCCCGACGACGACTACGTGACGATCGCGTACGACGCCGCGAGCGGGAAGGCGACGTGGACCGGCCGGTACGACGGCCTGCCCGGCGGCGCCGCGGACAACTCGTACGGTGTCGTCGTGGACGCCACCCCCAAATCCGGGGTCCGCGTCTTCGTCACCGGGTCGAGTGTGACCGGCGGGCAGCTGCCCTGGTCCCCGGAGGTCGACTTCACCACCGTCGCCTACGTCGAACCCTGGCGGCAGCAGTGACCCAGGGCAGGGCCGGCGTCCTGGGCTGAGACGACCGGGTTCCGAAGCGGTCAGGGCTCTGATCCGGCATCTCGTGCCGGGTCAGGGCCCTGACGTCGCACACCCCGCGCGCCCGTGTGCCGGGTGGCGGGGGAGCGGTGCCGGTCAGGCGGTGGAGAGCAGGCCGCGCGCGGCCTCGACCTGGTCGACGGCCCGGCGCAGCGCGGCCACGATCCGGTCCTCGCCGGCGGCGTCCAGCCGGGCCACCGGCACCGACAGGCTGATCGCGTCGGTCGCCGGCGACCCGAGGGGCACCGCCGTCGCGAAGCAGACGATGCCCTCGGTGTTCTCCTCGCGGTCCACCGCGTACCCCCGGTCGCGGACGGCGGTGAGCTCGGCGCGCAGCGCGTCGGGGTCGGTGACGGTGTGCGGGGTGAGGGCGGGCAGCGGCCAGGTCAGCAGCCCGTCGAGCGCCTCGTCGGGGCGCTCGGCGAGCAGCGCCTTGCCCAGGGCGGTGGCGTGGGCCGGCAGTTGCCGGCCGATCGCGCTGTAGAGCCGCAGCGGGTGCACCGACTCGCGCTTGGCGAGGTAGACGATGTGCGCGCCGTCGAGGCGCCCGAGGTGCACGGTCTCGCCGAACTGCCGGGACAGGTCGTCGAGCACCCCGCCGAGCAGTCCCACGGTGTCGTCGCTGGTGAGGTACGCGGCCCCGACCTGGAGCGCCCGCACCCCCAGCCCGAACCGGGTGCCGGTCGGGTCGCTCTCCACCCAGCCGCGCTGGGCCATGGTGCGCAGGATGCCGTGCAGGCTGCTCTTCGGGATGTCCAGCGCGCGGGCCAGGTCGACCAGGGAGCGCCGCTGCGGCGAGGCGGCCAGTGCCTCCAACACCTCCAGCGTCCGGGTGGAGGACTTCACGGGTTGGAACCCGCCGGGCAGCGTCATGGGCGCCACTCTAGCGGGGTTGACAGGCCCGGCGGCAGCGCTAGGGTCACATATGTGACTGGCGTACAGAATGATGAACAGAGGCAGGCGGTCGTCGCGGCCGTCGGCGCGGCCCGGATCCTGCCGGTCGTCGTGCTCGACGACGCCCGCGACGGCGCCCCGTTGGCCGACGCGCTGCTGCGGGGCGGGCTGCGCTGTGCCGAGGTGACCTTCCGCACCGACGCCGCGGCCGAGGCGATCCGCGTCATGTCCGAGCGACCCGACCTGCTCGTCGGCGCCGGCACCGTGCTGACCCCGGCCCAGGTCGACCGGGCCGTGGAGGCCGGCGCCCGGTTCGTCGTCACCCCCGGGTTCTCCCCGGCGGTGGTCCGGCGCTGCCAGGAGGCGGGTGTGCCCGTGTTCCCCGGCGTCGCCACCGGCACCGAGATCCAGATGGCCCTCGACGCCGGGCTCGACACGGTCAAGTTCTTCCCCGCCGAGCAGCTCGGCGGCGTCGCGATGATCAAGGCGCTCGCCGCGCCGTACCGCTCGGTGCGGTTCATCCCGACCGGCGGGGTCAACACCGGCAACCTCTCCGACTACCTCGCCCTGCCCGCCGTGCTGGCGGTCGGTGGCACCTGGATGGTGGCCCCGGACCTGCTCGCTGCCGGGCGCTGGGACGAGGTCGCCACCCGCACCGCCGCGGCCGTCGAGGCCGCCCGACCCGCCGTGGAGGCCTGACCCATGCTGTCCATCCGTCCGGCCGGCGAGTGCCGGTACGACCTGGTCTCCCTCGGCGAGATCATGCTGCGGCTCGACCCGGGCGAGGGCCGGGTCCGCACCGCCCGCACCTTCCGGGCCTGGGAGGGCGGCGGCGAGTACAACGTGGCCCGCGGCCTGCGCCGCTGCTTCGGGCTGCGGACCGCCGTGGTCACCGCGTTCGCCGACAACGAGGTGGGCCGGCTGCTGGAGGACCTCGTGCTCCAGGGCGGGGTGGACACGTCGCTGGTGACCTGGCTGCCCTACGACGGGGTCGGCCGCGCCGTGCGCAACGGGCTCAACTTCACCGAGCGCGGCTTCGGCGTCCGGGGTGCCGTCGGCACCTCCGACCGTGGCCACAGCGCCGCCAGCCAGCTCCGGCCCGACCAGGTGGACTGGGACCACCTGTTCGGCACGCTGGGCGTGCGGTGGCTGCACACCGGCGGCATCTACGCCGCCCTGTCCGAGACCACCCCGGAGACGATGGAGGCCGCGATGGCCGCCGCCGCCCGGCACGGCACCGTCGTCTCGTACGACCTGAACTACCGGCCGAGCCTCTGGAAGGCCGTCGGCGGGCAGGCCCGCGCGCAGGAGGTGAACCGCCGGCTGGCCCGGTACGTCGACGTGATGATCGGCAACGAGGAGGACTTCACCGCCTCGCTGGGCTTCGAGGTGCCCGACACGGACGCCTCGCTGTCCGAGCTGGAGGTGGCCAACTTCCAGCGGATGATCGAGGCGGCCACCAAGGAGTACGACAACTTCAAGGTCGTCGCCACCACCCTGCGTACCGTCCGCACGGCCACCGTCAACGACTGGGGGGCGATCGCCTGGGCCGACGGGCGGTTCGTCGAGGCGACCCACCGGCCCGGCCTGGAGATCATGGACCGGGTCGGCGGGGGCGACAGCTTCGCCTCCGGCCTGATCTACGGCCTGCTGGAGAAGGGCGACCTCGCCACGGCCGTCGAGTACGGCGCGGCGCACGGCGCGCTGGCGATGACCACCCCCGGTGACACGTCGATGGCCAACCTCCGCGAGGTCGAGGCGCTCGTCAAGGGTGCCGG
Source organism: Micromonospora sp. NPDC047074 (assembly GCF_040643815.1). NCBI lineage: Bacteria > Bacillati > Actinomycetota > Actinomycetes > Micromonosporales > Micromonosporaceae > Micromonospora > Micromonospora sp. NPDC047074. Next base: position 106,596 of record NZ_JBEYVB010000005.1, on the reverse strand, counting down.
CGCCCGCGTCCAGCGCTGACGCCCTCGCTGGTAAGGAAGGGCACCTTCCTATGCAAAAAGCGATAGGAAGGTGCCCTTCCTTACATCGCGGCGCGGGTGATCAGGGGCCAGAGGCCGTCGGCGCCGGCGGCGTCGAGGGCGGCCCGGGTCAGCAGGTCGTCCCAGTGCTGGACGGAGCCGAACTCGGAGCGCCAGGCGAGCACCGGCCGGGTGAGCCCGTGCAACTCGTGTTCGAGCGTGGTGCCGATGGCGCCGTGCACCTGGTGGGCGTTGCGGACCACCACCGTCGCCGCGTGACCGGCGCAGGACCGGGCCACCGCGACCGCGAAGGCCAGGCCGTCGTCGTCCTCCGCCGCGCGGGCCACCGCCGCGTCCGTGGCGACGCGCGCCAGGGACGACTCGGCGGCGATGTCCGCCACCAGGGCCTGCACGGCCTGGAACGCCGCCAGCGGACGGCCGAACTGCGTCCGGGCGGTGGCGTGCGCGACGCAGAGCTCCACGATCCGCTCCATCGCGCCGCACATCTGCACCGCCCGGGCGAGCGCCCCCCGCAGCAGCAGCCGGTCGGCGACGTCCGCGTCGACCGGCACCCCGTCGAGCAGGGCGAGGTCGACCGCCACGGTGTCGCGGGGCTCGCCCGCGATGCTGTCCGCCTCGGTCACCGCGACCGCCGTGGCCGGCACGTCGGCGACCCGCCAGCCGGCCCCGTCGGGGAACAGCACGACGACGCGGGTCGCGGCGCGCGCCCACGGCACCGCCCGGGCCCGTCCGTCCGCGTCCAGCACGCAGGCGGTACGCAGGGCGCCGTCGGCCGGCAGCCCCGCCCGCTCCAGCAGCCACCCCGCGAGCAGGTCGTGCTCGGCCAGCGGCAGCGGCACCGCGTGCCGGGCCGCCGTGGCCAGCAACGCCGCCGCCTCGGGCCAGCCGGCCCCCGCGCCGTACGGCTCGGCGCCGGTGAGCCGGGTCAGACCCAGCGACTCCAGCAGGCCCCACAGCTCGACGTCGAGCGTCGCGGTGACCTCGGTCCGCGCCGGCCGGTGCGCCGCGAACACCGATTCCAGCATGTCGACGAGTGCGGGGTCGACCCGCTCCGGCCCGGTCATCGGCGCATCCCCAGCCCCCGCGCGATGACGCCGCGCAGGATCTCGTTGGTGCCGCCCCGCAGCGTGAAGCCGGGCCGTTGGAGCAGGCCGGCGGCGAGCAGGGCGGTGAACCGCTCCGGCAGCTCCGTACCGTCGCCGGAGAGCTGGTCGGCGTACTCGGCGATGTCGCCCTCGGTCGCCGTGCCCAGCAGCTTGACCAGCGCGGCGGCGGTGTCCGCCGGCTCGCCGCGCTCCAGGGCCCCGGAGACCGCCAGCGACATCTGGTGCAGGCCGGCCAGCCGGGCCACGTACCGCCCGGCGTCGGTGTGCCGGGGCAGGAGGCCCGCGCGCATCCCCGCCACCGTCTCGGCGAGCAGCGGCACCGTGGAGAGGAACCGCTCGGGCCCGCTGCGTTCGTAGCCCAGCTCGGAGTTGACCTGCCGCCAGCCGGCGCCGACCTCGCCGAGGACCAGGTCGTCGGGGACGAAGACGTCGTCCAGGAAGACCTCGTTGAAGTGGTGGGCGCCGTTCATCGAGGTGATCGGGCGTACGGTGACACCGGGGCCGCGCAGGTCGACGATGAACTGGCTCAGCCCGGCGTGCCGGTCGGCGGTGTCCAGCGGCGCGGACCGGGCCAGCGCGAAGAACGCGTGCGCCCGGTGCGCGCCCGACGTCCACACCTTCGTGCCGGTGAGCCGCCAGCCGCCGTCCACCCGGACCGCCCGGGTACGGACGCTGGCCAGGTCGGACCCGGAGTCCGGCTCGCTCATCCCGATCCCGAAGTAGCACTCGCCCCGGGCGATCGCCGGCAGGAACCGCCGCTTCTGCGCCTCGGTGCCGAACCTCAGCAGCGTGGGCGCGATCTGCCGGTCGGCGACCCAGTGCGCGGCCACGGGGGCGCCGACCGCGAGCAGTTCCTCGGTGACGACGAAGCGGTGCAGGAAGGTCCGGCCGTGCCCGCCGTACTCCGTGGGGATCGTCATGCCGACCCAGCCTTGGGCGGCGAGGGCGCGGGTGAAGTCCTCGTCCCAGCGGGTCAGCCAGGTGTCCACGCCCGGGGTGAACACGCCCTGCGCGATCTGCTGGTGGAGGAAGTCGCGCACCTGCGTCCGCAGGGCCGCCAGCTCCGGCGGCGGCGCTGTCACCGGCGGCACCAACCGGCTGCCCATCGCGGTCACTCCCCGGTGAAGTGCGGATCGCGCCGGTCGAGGAAGGCCCGTACGGCCTCGTCGTGGTCCCGGGTCTGGTGCGCCAGTGCCTGCATCGCGGCGGACAGCTCCAGGATGCTGTCGAGGCTCTGGTGCTGGGCCTCGCGCAGCAGCTTCTTGGCCATCCGTACGGCGTGCGGCGGGTTGGCCGCCACCCGGTCGGCCAGCCGGCGCGCCTCGGCCAGCAACTCGTCGTGCGGCACGACCCTGGAGACCAGCCCCCACTCCAGGGCGGTCGCGGCGTCCACCCGGTCCCCGGTCAGCGCCATCTCGGCGGCCCGGGCGGCACCGACGGCGCGGGGCAGCAGCCAGGCGCCGCCGTCGCCGGGGATGATGCCGAGCTTGACGAAGCTCTCCGCGAAGAACGCCCGCTCCGAGGCGATCCGCAGGTCGCACATGAGCGCCAGGTCGCAGCCGGCGCCGACCGCCGCCCCGTTCACGGCCGCGATCAGCGGTACGTCGCACGCGTACATGGCCCGGGGGATGCGCTGGATGCCGCGCCGGTAGCCGTCGCGCAGCTCGTGCGGGGCGCCGCCGAAGAGGCCGACCCGGTCCGCCATGTCCTTGACGTTGCCGCCTGCCGAGAAGGCGCTGCCGGCGCCGGTGAGGATGACCGCCCGGACCGCCCGGTCGGCGTTGACCGCGTCGACCCGGGCGACCAACGCGTCGATCACGTCGTCGCCCGAGATCGGGTTGCGGGCCTCCGGCAGGTTGATCGTCCACGTCTCGACGGGACCGTCCCGCTCCACGAGAACCGGGTCGTCCACGCATGTCTCCTCGGTGTGCTGCTGATCTGGCCTGCCCCGAACCAATCACACGCCGACCCGGCCGGCAACGGCGGGGTCGAGATGTAAGGAAGGGTCCCTTCCTATCGCGTACGCGATAGGAAGGGACCCTTCCTTACATCTCACGTTCCGGTTACCTGAGGAAGGGGAGGCGCCGCACGAGCGGCAGACGCGCCCACCACCTGCCGAGGCCGAGCGTGTCGCCCGCTGCGGTGAAGGCGAGGACCGCGAGGATGCCGGCGTAGATGAGGTGGTCGTCCATGAAGGGGTTGTTCTCCGGAGGCAGCACGGCGGTCCACATCAGCACGAGGAGCAGCGCACCCGCCGCCGCCGCGATCCGCATGCCGACACCCAGGATGAGGGCGGTGCCGATGGCGGCAAGGCCGATCATGAAGAGCCAGTCGGCCCAGGCGGCACCGGCGAACGACTTGTAGACGTCGGCGAAGGGGCCGGCGACCGCGTTGCCGAGGAAGCCCTTGGTGGGGCTGCCCCCGTTGACCCAGGCCTTCGCGGCCTCGGTCTCGTGGCCCAGGCCGAACAGCTTGTCGAGGAAGGCCCAGAGGAACGTCCAGCCGAGGGCGAGACGCAGGCCGGCGAGGGTGTAGCGGGTGGCCTTCTCCCGTCGGGTCTCGACCGGGGCGACGGCCTCCCGGCGGGTGGTGCTGTCGATGCGGTTGACGGTCGGACGCTCGGCCATGGCGGTCATCTCGCCTCTCCCTTCACTTCTCTTTCCGACTCCATTGCACTCCGCTGGCGGCCGGTGGCAGCAGTGCCGGCGGACCACACCCGGCGGGACCTTCGGCCTGCGCCGACGGGACCTGCGGGCGCCCGGAAGCGGCGGCAGGGAGCCCCGGGTGCGGTGCCGCGACGGTTCGAGATGTTGGAATGCCTTGCGCCGCGATGGCATGATCGGCCGTCCACTAACGACCGTGACCGGGAGCGGATCTCGAGACGTGCGATCAACTGAGGGATCCTCGGCACGTCCGCTCCGCCTCGTCATCGCCGCGCACGCCGTCTCGACGTACGGCAGCTTCCTGAACATGGTGGCGTTGGGGCTGTTCACGTTGGAGATCACGGGCTCCGCCGCGTACACCGGGATCTTCATGGCGGTCCGCCTGTGCGCCGGTTTCGTGATGGGGCCGGTCGCCGGCATGCTGGTCGGCCGGTACGCGCGGGTCCGGCTCATGGTCGGCGGCGACCTGCTGGCGGCCGGCTCGCTCGTGCTGCTGGTCGCGACGCCCTCCGCCGCGCAGCCGACGGTGCTGCACGCGCTCGCCGTGGTCCTCGGCGGCAGCCAGACCCTGTGGACGGTCGCGCTGCGCAGCGGCCTGCCCCACCTGGTCGGGCCGGAGAACCTGGCGCGGGCCAACGCGAACCTGGTGGCGGCCCGGTCGGTGGCCATGCTGCTGGGCTTCGGCAGCGCGGGGATCCTCGTGACCCTGTTCGGCTACCACACCGCGTTCCTGCTCGACGCGACCTCGTACGCCGTCTCCGCCCTGCTGCTGTGCGCCGTCCGCGGCTGGCGTGCGGTGACCCGCCCCGCCGGCCAGGGGGCGCAGGGCCCTCGGCCGCGCGGGGCCGGGCTGGGCCGCCTCCTGCCACCGGTCGGCGCGCTGGTGCTGGCCATGGTCGCGGTGCGGTCCGTCGACGCGTTCGGGTCCGCCTCGCACAACGTGGGGCTCCCGGTGTACGCGAGCCTGGCCTGGCCGGACACCCCCGCCGCGTTCGCCGCCCTGTTCACCACGCCCTGGGCGATCGGTAGTCTCGCCGCCGGCCGGTGGTACGCCCGCCGGGCCGCCACGGCTGGCCACCCGGGGTCGCCGGCGGCCTTCGGCGTCGCCACCTGCGCGATGTCGCTGCTGTTCGTGCTCGCCTTCACCGGGCCGCCGATCTGGCTGCTGGTCCTCCTGGCGCTGGGCGCCGGCATGGCGGACGGCTACGCCGAGATCAGCTACACCACCCGGTTGCAGGCGGTGGAGCCGTCCCGACTGCCGCAGCTCGCCGGCCTGGCCAGCGCGGCGCAGAACGCCGGGTTCGGCATCGGCATGATCCTCAGCGCCTTCGCGCTCGACCGTCTGGCGCCTCTCGCGGTGGTCGCCCTGGCGCACGGCCTGGCGCTCGTCGCCGCCGGTGCCTTCCTCGTCCGCCACGCCCGGCCACCGGCGCACCGCCCGTCCCGACAGTCCACGCAGGAAGCCGAGGTGGCACCGTGAAGGCCGCTCCGTCCGCCGAACGTCCCGCCCTGAGCTACGGCGGGGACCTCCCCGGTGCCGCCGACCATCCCCGCACCCTGGACGAGGCGCTGGTGCGGGCGGCCCGGGACTTTCCGCACGCGGGCATCCGGGTCGTGGATCCCGACGGCCACGAGACGTTCCTCGCCCACCCGGAACTGCTCGCCCGGGCCCGCGCGGTGCTGTCCGGGCTGCGGGCGCACGGCCTGCGCCGGGGTTCGTACGTCATCCTGCGGATCACCTCCGGCGAGCGGTACTGGCCGACGTTCTGGGGCTGCGTACTCGGCGGGATCGTGCCGCTCACCGCCGCCGCGCCCACCGGATACGACGCGGACAACCCCACCGACGCCGCCCTCGTGCACGCCTGGCGGGTGCTGGGCGAGCCCGTGGTCCTGGCCGGACCGGAGGATCTCGACGCACTGGCTCGGTTGGAGCTGCGGGACTGGGTGGTCGCGGTGCCGGAGCTGACCGAACCGGCCGGTGCGGGCCGGCCCGCCGGTCCCGACGTCGATCCGGCCGCGGCGGACGACCCGTCGGTCACCGATCCGGCGGCGGTGGCGCTGCTGCAACTCTCCTCGGGCAGCACGGGCCGGCCGAAGGTGATCCCGTTGACGCACCGGGGGCTCTCGGAGTACGCCGTCGGCGCGCGGGAGATGCTCGACATCGGCCCGGCGGACGTCCTGCTCAACTGGCTGCCGCTGGACCACTCCGCCGGGCTGCTCCTCTACCACCTCGGCGGCGTCTTCCTGGGCGCCACCTCCGTCCACGTCGCCACCGAGCGGGTGCTCGACGACCCGCCGCGGTGGCTGGAGCTGATGCGGCGGCACCGGGTCACGCACAGCTGGGCACCGAACTTCGGCCTGCGGCTGGTGGCCGACGCGGTCGCCCGCGACCCCGGGCGGCGGTGGGACCTCGGCGGGGTGCGCCGCATGGTCAGCGGCGGGGAGCAGTGCCTGCCGGAGACCTTCGAGGCGTTCGTCGCGGCCACCGGGGTGCCGGCGGAGGCCATGACGCCGGCCTGGGGCATGTCGGAGACCTGCACCGGGATCACCTTCGCCTCGTTCACCGAGCCCGGCACCCGGCTGCGGATCCGGACGGCCAGCCTGGCCGGCGAGCTGGCGTACGCCACGGACGACGACGACCCGGACGACGTCACCGAGTTCCTCTCCGTGGGACCACCCGCGCCCGGCGCCACCCTGCGGATCGTCGACGCCGCCGGAGCGCTGCTCCCCGAAGGGCGGGTCGGCCGGCTCCAGGTGCGCTCCGCGCGGGTCACGCCCGGGTACCTCGCCGAGCCGGAGGCGACCCGGCTGGCCTTTCCCGACGGCGACGGCTGGCTGGAGACCGGCGACCTCGCCTTCATGCGGGACGGCCGGACGACCATCACCGGCCGCGCCAAGGAGATGATCATCCTCAACGGGCACAACCTGCCCTGCCACGAGGTCGAGCAGGCCGCGGGTGAGGTGACCGGGGTGCGGCGCGGGCTGGTGGCCGCCGTGGGCGTACCGGACGACCGCACCGGCACCGAGTCGCTGGTGATCTACTACGTGCCCGACGGCGAGGCCGACGCGGCACCGGACGAGGTGGCCACGGCCGTCGGCGCCGTGGTGGCCCGCCGCTGGCAGGTCGCGCCCGCGCGGGTGCTGGCGGTCGCCGAGGAGGAGTTCCCGCGTACCACCGGCGGGAAGATCCAGCGCGCGGAGCTGGTCCGCCGGTTCCTGGCCGACCGGTCGTCGCGACCGCCGCGCGGCGGTCGGGGGACGGCCGACGCCCCGGCCTCGTCGGCTCTGCCGGCCCAGTCGGGTCCACCTGGCAGGGCCGAGGTGCGTGCCCTGCTGACGGCGCTGCTCACCGACCTGACCGGCGGTCCCGTCGATCCGGCGCGGCCGTTCTACGAACTCGGCGTCGGCTCGGTCGAGATCGTCCGCCTCCGGGCCGGCCTGGAGCGGGCGCTGGGCCGCCGCATTCCGCAGCCGGCGCTGTTCGCCCACCCGACGGTCGACGCGCTCAGCGCACACCTCGCGGCCCCGGCGGCCGCGCCGGCAGCGGAGCCCACCGGCGGACCGGCCCGGGACCGGCGGATCGCGGTGATCGGCATGGCGGTCCGGTTCCCCGGCGCGCGCACCGTCGAGGACTACTGGGCGAACCTGTCGGCCGGGGTGGAGAGCGTCCGCTCCTTCACGCCGGCCGAACTCCTCGCGGCGGGAACCCCGCAGGACAGGGTCGACGCCCCCGACTTCGTCGCGGCCAGTGGCGTCCTGGACGACGACATCGCCGCCTTCGACGCCGGCTTCTTCTCGATCAGCGCCCGGGAGGCGGAGCTTCTCGACCCGCAGCACCGGCTGTTCCTGGAAACCTGCCACCACGCGTTGGAGGACGCCGGGCACCCGGGCGACGGCCCGGGCCTGCGGACCGGCCTGTACGCCGGCAGCGGCATGAACCTGTACCCGGAGCACACCTACCTCCGCCACCACCTCCGCCCGGCGGCCGGCTCCGCCGACCCGGCCGAGTCCATCGGCGTCGCGCTCGGCAACCAACCGGACTTCCTGGCCACCCGGGTGGCGTACCGGCTGGGACTGACCGGGCCGGCGATCAACGTGCAGAACGCCTGCTCGACCTCGCTGGTGGCGGTGCACCTGGCGGTGCGCGCCCTCCTCGACGGCGAGGTCGACCAGGCCGTCGCCGGCGCCGTGGCGGTGCACGTGCCGCAGGTGACGGGCTACCGGTACACCCCGGGATCGATCCTGTCGGCGAGCGGGCGGTGCCGGCCGTTCGACGCCGACGCGGACGGCACGGTGGGCGGCAACGGCGTCGCCGCCGTGGTGCTCAAGCCGCTCGACCGGGCCCTCGCCGACGGCGACCACGTCCACGCGGTGATCCTCGGCTCGGCCGTGAACAACGACGGCGCCGGCAAGGTGGGCTTCACCGCGCCCGGGGTGGCCGGCCAGGTCGACGTCGCCCGGCGGGCGCTGGCCGCCGCGCGGATCCCGGCCGGGTCGGTCGGGTACGTCGAGGCGCACGGCACGGGCACGGCCCTGGGCGACCCGGTGGAGCACCACGCCCTCGCCGAGGTGTACGCCGCCGGCCGGCCCTTCCTCGGCTCGGTCAAGGCGAACATCGGGCACCTGGACAGCTGTGCGGGCATGGCCGGCCTGGTCAAGGCGATCCTGACCGTGCGCTCCGGCCAGGTCACCCCACAGATCAACTTCACCCGACCGAATCCGGCGACCGACCTCGCCGAAGGGCCCTTCACCGTGGCCACCCGGAGCACGGACTGGCCGGCCGGGCTGCGGCCGCGTCGGGCGGCGGTCAGTGCGCTCGGCGTGGGTGGCACCAACGCCCACGTGATCGTCGAGGAGCCGCCGGAGCCGTCAGCGCCCGCAGCGTCGGCGCGCCCCGCGCCGGGGCTGCTGCCCCTGTCGGCGGCCGACCCGTCGGCGCTGCTGGAACTGGCGACCGCCTACCGCGACCTGCTCCGCAAGGACCACGCACTCCCGCTCGCCGACCTGGTCACGAGCGCCGGGCGGCGCAGGCGACACCTCCGGCACCGCCTGGTCGCGCTCGGCACCTCCGCCGCCGCCCTGGCCGACAGCCTCGACCAGTACGTCACGTCGGGCGCGGCGCGCGACGTCCTGGCCGGCCGGGTGGGGTCGGCGGAGGTCACCCCGGTCGCCCTGGCCTTTCCCGGGCAGGGCGGCCGGGAGTGCGTCATCCTCGATCTCGCCGACCGGTTCCCGGTCGCGCGGGCCGTGCTGGACGAGGGAGCCGCCGCGTACCGCAGGGCGACCGGCGGCGACCTCGTCGCCCGACTGCGGGAGCAGCCCGGGGTCCGCCCGACGGACGTGGCCCAGCCGGCGCTGGTGGTCACCGCGATGGCGTACGCCGAGTTGTGGCGGTCGTGGGGGCTCACGCCGGACGTGGTCCTCGGGCACAGCGTCGGGGAGTACGCCGCCCTGGTGGTGGCCGGCGCGCTGTCGCTGACCGACGCGGTCGGGCTGGCCGCGCACCGGGGTCGGCTCCTGCGGGACACGCTGCCCCCGGGCGCGATGCTCGCGGTGCTGGCCGACGAGGAGACCGTCGAGGACCTGACGAGCGGGTCGACGGTGGAGATCGCCGCCCGCAACGGGGTGGAACACCACGTGGTCGCCGGCTCTCCCGAGGCCGTGGCGGCCCTCGCCCGGGTCGCCGGACGGTGCGGCGTGGCGACCCGCCCGGTCCCGGTCGACCGGGCGTTCCACTCGGCGGCGGTGGACGCGGTGCTCGACCGGCTCCGCCAGGCGACCGGCGACGTGCGGTTCATGCCCACCCGACTGCCCCTGGTCAGCACCCTGGACGGCCGGGTACGCCCGCCCGGCTGGCTGCCGGACGCCGACCACCTGTGCCGGCAGGCGCGGGAGCCGGTCGCCTGGGCCACGGCCGTGGACACCCTCGCCGCGCGGGGGATCCGATCGGTCGTCGAGGCGGGCGCGGACGGGACGCTGACCGGCATCGCCCGCACCGGCCCGGCCGGCCTGCGCTGGGTGCCGTCGCGGCGCCGTGACACCCGACCGGTCGACGGGCTCTGGCGGGCCGTCGCCGAGCTGCACGTGGCGGGCGTCCCGGTCGACTGGGCCGCGCTCACCGCCGACTGCGCCGGACGGGCGGTACCGCTGCCGGCCTACCCGTTCCAGCGCCGTCGCTTCTGGGCTGCCGCGCCCGCCGCGCCCGCCGCGCCGGTGGCGCTCGCTGTGCCGACTGCGCCCGCCGTGCCTGCCGCGCCGGTGCTGCCCGCCGCGTCGGTGTTGCCTGCCGCGTCGGTGTTGCCTGCCGCGTCGGTGGTGCCTGCCGCGTCGGCGGCGTCCCGGGACGCCACGGAGGCCGGACCGGTGCTGGCGCGCATCCGAGCCCTCACCGCCGACCGGCTCGGCCTGGCCGTGGCAGAGGTCGAGCCGGACGAGACGTTTCTCGGCCTCGGTGCCGACTCGCTGCTGCTGATCAGCATGTCCCGGCAGGTCGACCACGAGTTCGGGGTACGGGTGCCGGTCCGGGACCTGTTCGCCGCCGTCGACACCCCCCGCCGGCTCGCCGAGCTGGTGACCCGCGGCGCCCCGGCCGGTGACGTCGCCTCGGCCGAGCCGCCCGCCGCCGTGCCGGTCGCGGCGGCCCCCGTCCCGCCCGCGTCGCCCTCCGTTCCGCCCGCAGCGGTGCCCGTCCCGCCTGTGGCGGCCCCCGGCGGGTCCGCGACGGTCCCCGTCACGTCCAGTCCGCCGGCACCGGTCGACCCGGCCGGTGCCGCCCGGGACGTGCCGGCCGACCTCGTCACGATCGTGCACCGCCAGCTCGACCTGATGCGGGAGCAGCTCGCGCTCCTCGCCGGCACCGGCACCGCCACCACCGGCACCACCACCGGCACCACCACCGGCACCACCGCCGTCAGCACCGGCACCGTCAGCACCGGCGCCGGCACCGGCGTGCCGGCCGGCTCCGCTCCGGCGGTGCGGCCGGGGCCGGTCGCACCAGCGGCACCGGCCGCGCTGGTCGCCAGCACCCCGGAGACCGTCGACTTCAGTCTGTACTTCTTCGGCGACTACCCGGACCGGGCCCGGGACGACGCCTACGGGGCCATCATCGAGGCCGCCGAGTTCGCCGACGCCCACGGCTTCCACGCGGTGTGGCTGCCCGAGCGGCACTTCCACTCGTTCGGCGGGCTCTTTCCCAACCCGTCCGTGCTCGCCGCCGCCCTCGCGACCCGGACCCGCCGGCTGCGGCTCAACGCCGGCTCGGTGGTGCTGCCGCTGCACCATCCCGTCCGGGTCGCCGAGGAATGGTCCATGGTGGACAACCTCTCCGGTGGCCGGGTCGGGCTCGGGTGCGCGCCCGGCTGGCACGCCAACGACTTCGTCTTCCACCCGGACAACTACGGCCAGCGCAAGCAGGTGATGTACGACAACCTGGAGACCGTACGGCGGCTGTGGCGCGGCGAGGCGGTCACCGCGCGGTCGGGCAGCGGGGAGGACGTCGACGTCCGCCTGTTCCCCCGCCCGGTGCAGGCGGAACCGCCGACCTTCACGGCCATCGTCGGCAACCCGGACAGCTACGTCGAGGCCGCCCGCCGTGGCCTCGGAGTGGTGACGAACCTGATGACGCAGGACGTCGACCGGCTGGCCGAGAACGTCGCGCTGTACCGGCGTACCCGTGCCGAACACGGCCTCGATCCCGCCGGTGGGCGGGTGGTGGTGCTGCTGCACACGTACCTCGGCGACGACGCCGCGCAGGCGCGGGCCACGGCGTTCGAGCCGTTCTGCGCCTACCTGCGTTCCTCGTTCAGCCTGCTCGGCCAGGTCGTCAACAGCCTGGGCATGAACATCGACCTCGCCGACACCCCCGACGAGGACGTCCGCTTCGTGCTGTCCCGCGCCTACGAGCGGTACTGCGCGCAGCGCGCCCTGATCGGCTCGCCGGAGAGCTGCCGGCCGGTGCTCGACGCGGTGCTCGCCGCCGGCGCCGACGAGATCGCCTGTTTCGTCGACTTCGGCCTGCCGGCACAGGCCGTCCGGGACGGTCTGCCGGTCATCGACGCGCTGCGGCGCGCGACGCCCCGTCGGCCGGCCCGGACCGTCGCACCGGCGGCCGCCGGGACGCCCGCCGCGAAGGCCACCGGGGCACCGGAGCCGGGGGCCGCCGGGACGCCCGCACCGGGGGCCGCCGGGACGCCCGCACCGGGAGCCGTCGAGGCCGCCGCGGCGACGGTGAGCGAGACCGCGCCGCTGACGCCCGGCCAGCGGCGGCTGTGGCTGGTCGAGCAGGCGTACCCGGGGACTCCCGCCTACACGGAGGGAATCTCCGTGCGGCTGCGCGGCGTGCTCGACCCGGTGGCGCTGCGCGGGGCGTTGCGGGACGTCGTCGACCGGCACGCGCCCCTGCGGACGACCTACCGCGAGGTCGACGGGGAACCCTGCCAGGTCGTCCACCCGACGACGGCGGTGGACCTGCCGGTCCGGGACCACCCCGGGGGCGACGAGGACGCCGTGGTGCGGGCGGCGATGGCCCGGGAGAGCAGCCGGGTGTTCGACCTCGCCGAGGGCCCGGTCTTCGCCTTCGAGCTGCTGCGCTTCTCCCCGACCCACCACGTCCTGGTGATGTCGTTCCACCACCTGGCCACCGACGGCGGCTCGTACGGGGTCCTGACCCGCGAGGTGGGCGCGTACTACCGGGCACGGTGCACCGGCACGTCGGCCGAGCTGCCCCCGCTGGCGGTCACCTACCCGGAGCTGGCCAGGGCGCGGGCCCGGGCCGCCCGCGAGGACGTCGACAGGCGCCTGGGGTACTGGCTCGACCTGCTCGATCCGCTGCCGCCGACCCTCGTCCTGCCCTCGGACCGGCCCCGGCCGGCCACCGTGTCGGCGGCCGGCGAGAGCGTCCTCACGGAGTTCCCGGCGGAGCTGACCGAACGCGTCGGGCAGCTCGGTCGCGCCGAGCGCGTCACCTCGTTCACCGTCCTGCTCGGGGCGATCGGGCTGGCGCTGTCCCGGCTGAGCGGCCAACCGGACCTGGTGGTCGGCACCGGCATGAGCGGCCGCGACGAGGATTCCGAGGAGCTGATCGGGTTCTTCGTCGACACCGTGCCGCTGCGGCTGGACCTCACCGGCGACCCGAGCTTCCGGGACCTGCTGGCCCGGATCCAGCGGGGCGCGGTGGACGCGTACGAACACGCGGTCGCCTTCGACGACCTCGTCGGCGCGCTCACCCCGAACCGGGAGGCCGGCCGCCACCCGCTCTTCGACGTGGTGGTGGAGTACGAGCGCGGTGACCCGGCGTTCCGGTTCGACCTGCCGGGGGTCACCGCCGAGCCGCTCCCGGTGGGGCTGGCCAGGTCGCCCGTCGACCTGGTCGTCCACCTGTCGCACGGCGACACCGTGCGCTGCCACGTCGAGTACCGCACCGACGTGTTCGACCGGGCGGCGGTGAGCCGCTTCCTGGACCACGTCGGGCGGCTGCTGGACCGGGCCACCCGGCGGCCCGACGAGCCGCTGTCCCGCCTGGCGGCACAGGTCGACGACCAGGCCGGTCGCCTGGACGGGCCCCGGACGGCCACCGGCGACGACCGGCTGCACGAGCTGTTCCTGCGGCAGGCGGCCCGCACGCCGGACGCCGTCGCGGTGGTGGGCGGGACGACCCGGTGGACGTACCGGGAGCTGCGGGAGCGGGCCGACCTGCTCGCCCGCCGGATCGCCGCCGCCGGCGTCGGGCCCGACGACCTCGTCGCGGTGCTCCTGCCGCGCCGGCCGGAACTGGTCGCCGCGCAGCTCGCCGTGCTGATCGCGGGCGCCGGGTTCCTCCCCCTCGATCCGCGGCTTCCCGCCGCCCGGCTGGCCGCCCTGCTCGCCGACAGCGACGCCCGGCTGCTGGTCACCGCGCGGGACGTCGACGCACCGGCGGGAGCGGCATGCCTGTGGGTCGAGGACCCGGCCGAGGCGGACCTGCCGGCACCGACCCGGGTGCCGACGGCGGAACAGGTGGCGTGGTGCGTCCACACGTCCGGCTCGACCGGCCGCCCGAAGGGTGTCCTGGTGCCGCACCGGGCCGCCGTCGACGCCGTGAGCTGGCACGTGCGGGCCCTCGCGCTCACCGGGGCCGACACCGTCGGCCACGCGCTCGGCCTCGGCTTCGACGCGAACCTCGCCGAGATCCATCCGGCGCTCGCCGCCGGCGCGACGGTGCATCTCGTACCCGAGGAGGCGCGGGCCGACCCCGCGGCCCTCGTCGCGGAGTGGTCCCGCGCCGGCGTCACGGTGGCCTTCCTGCCGGCACCGCTCGCCGAGCTGGTCTTCGCGACCGCGCTGCCCGCCCGCGCCCCGCGCACCCTCGTCGTGGGCGGCAGCCAGCTCCGGCGCCGGCCACCCGTCGGGTTCCCGGCCGAGGTGATCAACGCCTACGGTCCGACCGAGGGCAGCATCGTCACCACGGCGGGCCCGGTGCGGGTCGACGCCGCCGGGCCGATCGACATCGGCACCCCGGTCGACAACCGCCGGCTGCGCCTGCTGGACGGCGCGGGCGTGCCGGTACCCCGGGGCGCGGTCGGGGAGCTGTACGTCGGTGGGGCCGGCGTGGCCCGCGGCTACCTCGGCCAGCCCGCCGCGACGGCCGCCGCCTTCCTGCCCGACCCGGACCTGCCGGGCGCGCGCGTCTACCGCACCGGGGACCTGGTCCGGGAACGCGGCGACGGCACCCTCGAGTTCGTCGGCCGGGTGGACGACCAGGTCAAGATCGCCGGTCAGCGGACCGAGCCGGGGGAGTCGGCGGCGGCACTCGCCCTGCTGCCCGGGGTGCGCCAGGCCACCGTCGTCGCCCGGCACGACCGGGGCGACGAGCCCTACCTCGCCGCGTACGTCGTGGCGCACGACGACGGCGGGCCGGCCGCGGGCCGCGCCGAACGGCTGGCCGCCATGCTGGCCGACCGCCTGCCCGCCCACCTCGTGCCGCGCGCCTGGGTGTTCCTGGAGGCCCTGCCCACCACGGACAACGGCAAGGTGGACCCGGCGCGGCTGCCCGCGCCCGCCGCGCCCGACGCGGACGAGCGGCCCCGCACCCCGGCGGAGCAACTCGTCCACGACGCCTGGTGCGCCGAGATCGGGGTGGCCCGCCTTCCCGTGGACGTCGGGTTCTTCGCCGCGGGCGGTCACTCCCTGGCGGCCGTACGCCTGGCCAACCGGCTGACGGACGTGCTCGGCGTGCGGGTCGGGGCGCACCGGGTGCTGCGCAGCCCGGGCATCCGGGCGATGGCCCAGGACCTGGTCGTCGGCGGCGGCGCCGAGGTCGTGGACCGGGCGCCGGCGACCCACCAGCAGGAGCTGATGTGGCATCGCCAGCGGCAGGCGCCCGATCCGCCGTCGGTGCACATGGCGGTACGGCTGACCCTCGCCGGCCGGCTCGACGTGCCGGCCCTGGAACGGGCCGTGGGTGGTCTGGTCACCCGGCACGAGGCGGTACGCACCCGCCTGGTGGAGCGGGACGGGGAACTGGTCCAGGAGGTGCTCGCGGACCGGCCGGGGACGCTGCCGGTGTGCGATCTCGCCGCCGACGAGGTCGAGCGGTGGTGTGTGCGGACCGGCCGCGAGCCCTTCCCGGACGACACCGGCCCCTGGCTGCGGGCCCGGCTGGCGCGCCTGGGCGACGACTCGTGGGTGCTGATGCTCGTCGTGCACCACCTGTGCGGTGACGGCTGGTCGATGCTGCAACTGCTCGACGAGCTGGGGCGTGGCTACGCCGCCGAGGCGGGAGCGGGCACCCCGCCCGCCGCGCCCACGGCACGCTACGTCGACCACGCGCGCCGGCAACGGGCGGCCGCCATGACGCCGGCCGTCGAACGGTACTGGCGGGAGCACCTCGCCGGAGCGCCCCGATCGGTGCCGCTCCCGACCGACCGCCCCCGGCCGGCGCGACCGTCCCGTCGGGGCAGCGAGTTCACCTTCGACATCCCCGGCGAGCTGACCGACCGCCTGGCCGGCCTCGCCGAGCGCTGCGGCACGACGCTCTTCCCGCTGCTGGCCAGCGGGTACGCGCTGCTCGTCAACGAACTCACCGGCATCCGCGACATCGTGCTGGCCTGCCCGTACGCCCACCGCGACGACCGGAAGTACGAGTCGGTCGTGGGCCTGTTCACCAGCCCTCTGCTGCTGCGCTTCCCGGTGGACCCGGCGGTGCCCCTGCCGGAGCTGGCGGCCGCTCTGGACCAGGCGTTCCTCGACGCGATCCGGCACCAGCCGGCAGCCCTGGCGGACGTGTACGCGGCCCTCGACCCGGGCTGGCGGGTCGGCCGGCCACCACCGGTCGCCACGACGCTGTTCGGCTGGAACCCCGCGGTGCCCCAGGTGCGGCTGCCGGGGCTCGTGACGCACACCACCGACCAGGGGCTCGGCTGCGCCCGCCGGGACTACTCCACGGTCGTCACCCCGTACGAGGGCGGCCTGCGCGGCGTGGTGGAGTACGCCACGGACCTGTTCGACGAGGCGACGGTGGCGGCCTGGTGCGACCGGTTCGTGGCCATCCTCGCCGCGGCCACCGACGCAGAGCCGGGCCGGGCGGCCGGCTGACGGGGCCCGGTCCGCCGCGCCGGCGTGACGGAAGCCACCCGGCGGGGCCGGCGGGGCGGAGATGAGCAGGAACTATGGTCGGGCCATGACCTCGGACGCCGGCAGCCGCGACGACTGGACCGCACCCGGAGCGTTCGAGGTCGCCCCCGGCGTCCACCGCGTGCCGTTGCCGTTGCCCAACGACGGCCTGCGGGCCGTGAACGTGTACGTCCTGCGTGCCGACGACGGTCTCGTGCTCGTCGACTCGGGCTGGGCGATCGCCGAGGCGCGGGCCACGCTCGACGCGGCCCTGAAGGAGCTGGACGCCTCGGTCTCCGACGTGCGCCGCTTCCTCGTGACGCACGTCCACCGCGACCACTACACGCAGGCCGTGCACCTGCGCCGGGAGTTCGGCATGCGCGTCAGCCTCGGCGCCGGCGAGCGCGCGAGCCTGGAGGCGTCCATGGCGCCGGACCGCAACCCGCTCGCCGAGCAGCTCGGCCACCTGCGGCTGCTGGGCGCCGGTGACCTGGCCGACACGCTGGCCGGCCTGATCGGGGCGCGGCGGCCCGCCGACTACTGGGAACTGCCCGACGACTGGTTCCAGGACGGCCAGCGGGTCCGGCACGGAGACCGCGTCCTGGACGTCGTCGAGACGCCGGGCCACACCCGGGGCCACGTCGTCTTCCACGACACGGCCGAGCGCCTGCTCTTCGCCGGTGACCACGTGCTGCCCACCATCACGCCCTCGATCGGCTTCGAGGCCACCCTCTCGGCGAACCCGCTGGGCGACTTCCTCGGGTCGCTCGCGCTGGTCCGGCAGCGGCCGGACGCGCGGCTGCTGCCGGCGCACGGGGCGGTGACCGAGAGCGTCCACGCGCGCGTGGACGAACTCGTCGCGCACCACGGGGCACGGCTCGACCAGACGGAGGCCGCCGTCGCCCGTGGTGCCCGGTCGGCGTACGAGGTCGCCGGGCAGTTGCGCTGGACCCGGCGGGAACGTCGGCTGGGCGAACTCGACCCGTTCAACACGATGCTCGCCGTCACCGAGACGGCGGCGCACCTGGACCTGCTGGCCGCGCAGGGCCGCCTGACCCGCACCGACGTCGACGGGCTGCGCTGCTACGCCACCGCGTGACCAGCGTCTTTGCGTCGTCTGCGGTCGGCTCCGGCAGTCGGGTGGTGAGCGCGGCGGGCCGGCCGCCTACGATGCGGCGTATGGCGTTGTTGCACCGGGCGAAACTGCACCCCACGAAGTTCGAGCTCCTGGCGGCCTGGCTGCCCGGCCGGCCGTGGTACCGGGGGCCGGCGAATGCCGACGTCGAGAGCGTGGCGGCCTACCGGTTCGACGATCCGGCCGGCGCCGTCGGCGTGGAGACGATGCTCGTGCGGGCCGGTGACGGGCCCGTCCACCAGGTGCCGCTGACCTACCGTGGTGCGCCCCTCGACGGCGCCGACGACTGGCTCGTCGGCACCAGCGAGCACTCCGTCCTCGGCCGGCGCTGGGTGTACGACGCGTGCGGGGACCCCGTCTACGCCGCGGCGCTCGCCGCCGCCGTGCTCGCCGACGCCGGGCAGGCGGAGGTGTTCTTCGAGGTCGACGGCCGACGGGAACACCGCGAGCCGTCGATGACCGTCACCGGCAGCGGCGCCCGGGGCACCAGCGTGCCGGCGGTCGGCGCCGTCCGTCGTGTGGTGCAGGACGACCCCACGCTCATCGTCACGGACACCGTGGAACTGGCCGTCGTCCGTTGCCTCGACGGCGGCCACCGGGCGACCGGCGCGACGCTGACCGGCACGTGGGACGGCCAGCCGGCACCGCTGCCGCTGGCGTACGCCCGGCCGGTCTGAGGTTGCCGCGGCGGGTGGCCGTCAGTCGCCCAGCCGCTGCCGGGCCAGGAACTTCGGCACCACCATCCGCCACGCCTCCGTCACCAGCTCGGTCATCTGCTCGGCGTCGAGCCGGGCCAGGTGGCAGCACACCCAGTTGAACCGCAGGTCGGACGCGCCGGGCAGGAAGAACAGCTCCGGCTCGGCGGCGACCAGCCCGGCCCGCTGCTCCTTCGGGTAGCCGAAGCCCATCGTCTGCTCGTCGCGGGAGAAGGCGACGTAGACGATGGAGCCGACCCGGAACTTCACCCGGTCGCGGACGAGGTGCTCGCTGCTGCGGGGCAGCGTCCGGGCCAGCGCGCGGACATCGGCCACGGTCACCATGCACGGCACGGTAGCGCAGCCCACCGACAACCCCCGGTCGGGCGCGGGGCAGGGGTCTTGTATTCCTATCTATCCAGTAGGAGATTTGTCGTCATGTCGCCCGGTCAGCTGCTCACCTCGCGTCGGGTCGTCGACCTGATGCGGGTCGCCTCGCAGCTCTGTCCGGGCCCGCGTCCGACGGCCTGACCGACCGCCCCGCCGGGCTCGCTCCATCGCCGCCCGGACCTTCGTCGATCATGAGGTTGGCGGTGAAGATGATCACCTCCACTGCCGCTAACTCCATGATCAACGGGGGATCCGGGCGGGGGCGGTCGGGCCGGGAGCGGCGCGGCGCGCCGCCCCCGGGACGCTCAGGTGGTGGGGACGCCCAGGCGGTCGAGCAGGTGCCGGCGCAGCGTGCCGAAGGCCGGATCGTCCGGCGTACGGCCGTTGCCCAGGTCGACGGGGAGTTCCTCGGCGATGACGCCCGCATCGAGAAGCAGGATCCGGTCGGCGAGCAGCAGCGCCTCGTCCACGTCGTGGGTGACCAGCAGGGCGGCGAAGCCGTGCTCGGCCCGCAACCGGCGCAGCAGCCCCTGCATCCGCAGCCGGGTGAGCGCGTCGAGGGCACCGAACGGCTCGTCGAGCAGCAGCAGGTCGGGCTCGCGGACCAGCGCGCGGGCGACGGCGACCCGTTGGGCCTGGCCGCCGGACAACTCGGCCGGCCACGCCCGGCGCCGGTCGGCCAGCCCCACCTCGGTCAGGGCCCGATCGATCCGCTGGTCGGTGTCGGCGCCGGACAGGCCGAGCCCGACGTTCTCCGCGACCCGCTTCCAGGGCAGCAGCCGGTGCTCCTGGAACACCACGGCGGCCGGGCCGCGTACGGCGGTCTCGCCGGTGGCCTCGCCGTCCAGCCCGGCGAGGATCCGCAGCAGCGTGCTCTTGCCGGAGCCGCTGCCGCCGAGCAGGGCCACCACCTCGCCGGGTGAGATGGTCAGGTCCACGCCGGCCAGCACGACCGTCGGGCCGAACGCCCGGTGTACCGCGCGGGCGGTCAGCACCGGCGCCGTGCCGGTCAGGTCGCCCGCAGTCCGCGACGCCATGTCAGCGTCCTCCTCTCCACGACGCGCAGCGCGAGGTCGGACGCCAGCCCGAGCAGCGCGTAGATCAGCAGGCCGAGCACGACCACGTCCGTCTGGCTGAACTCGCGGGCCTCCATCATCAGGAAGCCGATCCCGGTCTGGGCGTTGACCTGCTCGCCGACGACCAGGCTGAGCCAGGCCGCCCCGATCGCCAGCCGCAGGCCGAGGAAGAGGGCGGGCAGCGCGCCGGGCAGCACCACGTGGCGCAGCCGGGCCGCCTGCCCGAGCCCGCAGGTCCGGGCCGCCTCGACGAGGCGTTCGTCGATGTCCCGGATGCCGGCGTAGGTGTTGAAGTAGATCGGGAAGAACGCGCCGAGGGCCACCAGGCTGATCTTGAGCGACTCGCCGATGCCGACCCAGATGATCAGCAGCGGCACCAGGCCCAGGTGCGGGAGCATCCGGGCCATCTGCACCGGGGGGTCGACGAGGTCGTCGCCGAGGCGGAGCAGCCCCGCCACGGTGCCGAGGAACAGGGCGAGGCCGCCGCCGACGAGCAGGCCGACGCCGGCGCGGGTGAGCGAGTCGACCAGGTGGACGGCCAGTGTCCCGTCGCGGGCCAGCCGCCATCCGGTGGCCAGCACGTCGCTGGGCGCCGGCAGCTTCTCCGGCGCGAGCAGCCCGGTCCGGGCGGCCAGCTCCCAGCAGAGCACCAGCAGCACCGGGCTGGCGAGCCGGCGCCACCGCCGGGCCGGCCGTGCGGGCCGCCGGGGCCGCGCCGGGGCGGTCGCCGTGACCGGGTCCGGGGCGTCGGCCAGCGTCGTACGACTCACTGGAACACCTCGTTGAACCGGCTGTCGACGCGGGCCCGGATGTCGACCGGCCCGGGGACGAGTTCCAGCGCGACGAAGCCGTCCGCGATCGCCTGGAGTTCGTCGCCGACGGCGGGGGTGACCGGGGCGAGCGGCTTGGCGCTGCGATCCAGGGCGCGGCTGGTGATGTCCTCCGCGATCTTCAGTTCCGGCGCGAGCGTGCGCGCCCGCTCGGCGGGGTTGGCGATGCCCCAGTCCGTCACCGTCCGGTACGTGCGAAGGAAGGCCCGGATGTCGTCCGCGCGGTTCTGCACGGCGTCCGGAGCGGCCAGGACGTACTCCCGGTTGCTGGCGAGGCCGGTGGCGTCGGCGAGCACCCGGACCCCGGGCTGCTCGGCCAGGGCGAAGTACGGGTCCCAGATGATCCAGGCGTCGACCTGTCCGTTGTCGAACGCGGGCCGCCCCTCGGCGGGCTTGAGGTACTTGACGTTGATGTCCTTCAACGTCATCTTGTTCGCCTCCAGCAGCCGGACGAGCAGCCAGTGCACGTTGGAGCCCTTGTTGAGGGCGACCGTCCTGCCCCGCAGGTCGGCGAAGCTGCGGTAGCCGCTGTCGTCCTTGACCAGCACCGCCTCGCCCTGGGGGACGGGCGCGGAGGTGCCGATGACGGAGAACGGGATCTTGCCCGCCGCCGCGAAGACGGGCGGTGCCTCGCCGACCTGCCCGATGTCGATGGAGCCGGCCTTGAGCGCCTCGGTCAGCGCCGGGCCGCTCTCGAACAGCGACCACTCGACGTCGGGGGCGGCGTTGCGCGCCTTCACCAGGCTCAACCCGCCGAAGCGCTGGTAGCCGATCCGGAGTGGACGCTTCTCGCCGTCGCCGGCCGTCGCGGATCCGTCGCCGCAGGCGCTGACGCCGCCGGCCGCGACCAGTGCCACGGCGGTGAGCAGGGCCGTCGCCAGGCGGCGTCGGCGGGGGAGGGCCGTTTTCGGGGTACGCATGACAACTCCTACGGGGTGGACCAGGGGATGTGATCGCTTCGACAGGCATCGACGGGGCAGTAGCCTACTAACCCGGTAGGTTTTATGGGTAGTCTGTCGGCGGAATCGTCCCACCCCTCAGGAGGTGCCCGGCCGCCGCCGTGCGCCCCACCGCCACCCGTCGCGCCGCGCACTGGAGGAAAGACCGAGATGGCCCTCAACTTCCACTGGTTCCTGCCCACCTACGGCGACAGCCGGGACATCGTGGGCGGGGGCCACGGCGTGCCGATCGGCACCGCCGGTGGTGCCCGTCCGGCGACGGTCGGCTATCTCGGGCAGATCGCGCGGAGTGCCGAGCAGCTCGGCTTCGTCGGTGCGCTGACGCCGACCGGCGCCTGGTGCGAGGATGCCTGGCTGAGCACCGCCATGCTCACCGAGGTGACCGAGCGGCTGAAGTTCCTGGTCGCCTTCCGGCCCGGCCTGCTCTCGCCCGCCCTCGCGGCGCAGATGGCCTCGACGTTCCAGCGGCTCTCCGGCGGCCGGCTGATGGTCAACATCGTCACCGGCGGCGAGTCGCAGGAGCAGCGCGCCTACGGCGACTTCCTGGACAAGGACGCCCGGTACGCGCGCACCGACGAGTTCCTGCACATCGTGCGGGCGCTGTGGCGCGGCGAGACCGTCGACCACGCCGGCGAACACCTGCGGGTCGAGCAGGGCCGGCTGAACCGGCTGCCCGACCCGGTCCCGCCGATCTACTTCGGTGGCTCCTCCGCCGCCGCCCTGCCGGTGGCGGTGCGGCACAGCGACGTCTACCTGACCTGGGGTGAGCCGCCGGCCCAGGTGGCCGGCAAACTGGACCGGGTGCGGGCGCTCGCCGCCGACGCCGGCCGCGAGCTGCGCTTCGGCATCCGGCTGCACGTCATCACCCGGGACACCGCCGAGGAGGCCTGGGCGCAGGCCCGCCGCCTGCTCGACGGCATCGCCGAGGACGACCTCCGGGCGGCCCAGGCGGGGCTGCGTGGCAGCGAGTCCGAGGGACAGCGCCGGATGCTCGACCTGCACGGCGGCTCCCGCGACGGGCTGGAGGTCGCGCCCAACCTCTGGGCCGGGTTCGGGCTGGTCCGGGGCGGCGCCGGCACCGCCCTGGTGGGCAGCCACACGGAGGTGGCCGACCGGATCGCCGAGTACCACGCGCTCGGCCTGGACGAGTTCATCCTCTCCGGCCACCCGCACCTGGAGGAGGCGTACTGGTTCGGCGAGGGCGTGCTGCCGATCCTGCGCGCGCGGGGGCTGTGGCGGCACCCGGCGGGCGACACCCAGCCCGTGGAGCCGAGCCACCTGCCGTTCGTCCCGACCCCGGTCGGCGCCCGGTGACGAACCCGCCCTCGGTGGCGTGGCCGGCCCGGCGCCGCGCCGACCGGCTGGCCAGCCTGCCCTGCTGACCGCCCGCGGCCGCACCCGGGCCGGCCGTCCCGCCGGTCCGGGTGCGGCCGGGGTACGGACGGACCGGTCAGGCGCGGCCCGCGGAACGGCGGGACAGGGAACTCGGCGCGTTGACGCCGGCGCCGTCGCTGACCCCGATCCCCAACCGCTCGACCAGTTCGCCGCCGAGCCAGGCCGTCATCCCGGAGAGGATGATGCCCGCGAAGCTGCAGATCAGGGCCAGGGCGTTCGGCTCCCAGTTCGTCGCGGACGCGCGCAGCAACCAGCTCACCGCGAACAGCAGCACGACGACGACGTTGCCGATGCCGTGGACCGCGCCCACCCGCTTGGCGCGGGTGCCGGACGGGATGGCCCGCCAGTCCGTGAAGCCGAAGACCGCGGCGAGAAGGCCGCCGATGACGCCGGCGCCGATGGTGTACGCGGCGGAGATCTGGAATCCGGCGCGGTCCGTGATCAGGTAGAGGATGTCGAAGATGACCGCCGTGGCGAACAGCCCCAGCGGGAAAACGATCATCATGGGATGGATCCCGTGGCCCAACGCCTTGGCTCGACTCTCCACCGTGACCCTCCTGGCTGACGGAACCGGGCCGCGCGGGATACCCGGTCCAGGCGCCGGTACACCTACCTCGTCTGGAATCTGGGCGCCTGGAAGCTGATCCGTCCCGTGCCGCCGGACCTGCCCGACCGTAAAACCCCGCGCCCGCCCACCATCGCCACCCAACTGCGCGGGACGACAGCGTTCATCGCGCTTACCGACGTTCGCCTGCGGTCGCCAGCGGCACCGTGACCCGCCGGGCAGGGCGACCGGAGGGCATCGCGTGCTCAGCGGAATTCTGGTCTGGGGAAATGGGTACCGGCGGCGCGGAGCCTTGTCTCGAAGAGCGCGGTCAGCCGCGCCGCGGCCGGCGTCTGCTCTTCGCCGTGGTGGGCGATCAGCGTGTACCGGGTCGCCGCCTCGGTGCGGGCCTGCAGGCCGGTCACGGTCTTCAGCAGTGCCGGGTTGGCGAGATAGTGGTTGGCCGCGGCAGTGGCGAGCTCGGCGATGCGGGAGTCGTCCGGCTCCCAGGCCGCGGCTTCGGCTGCCCGTCTGGTCAAGGCGACGAGCTGGGTGTCTTCGAGGGCGTGCGCGAAGTGGGTGAGGTAGTCGTCGAAGCCATCTGGGACCAGTGCCTTGGCCAGCACCCAGCCCTCCCTGGTGGCCGCCACCTCGTCCGCCGTGAAGCCGAGGCCGGGCATCCGTTCCAGCAGCGCCACCGCGCGGTCGGGCAGCAGGGCCCGGTCACCATCGGCGAGCCGATGCAGTGTGTCACGTCGCGTGATCAACTCCTCGATCCGTTCGGTGAGTTGCCGCCCGACGTCGGCGAGTGCGGCGGCGAACCGCTCGGCATCGGTGTCGAGCAGGGGCCCGATCTCGGCCAACGGCACCCCGGCGGCGGCCAGTGTCCGGGTCTGCACCAGTCGCAACAGGTCGGCCGATCCGTACCGCCGGTAGCCGGAGCTGTCGCGCTCCGGCTCCTCGATCAGGCCGAGCTTGTGGTAGTGCCGCACCGTCTTGACGGTGACGCCGACGAATGCCGCCGCCTGCCCGATCGTGACTCCGTTCGTCATGTGCTCAGCCTGCCTTGTGCTTGGGCTCGGCGACGACGCACGTCATGGCCGGGCATGAGGCGGGCCACGCCGAACTCGACCAGGTCGGCGTGGCCCCGGTTCGGGTCGTACCTGATGCACGACGGTGGGAAGGGCCGCCACTTGAGGCGTGCAGGTCGTCCCAGGTGTTCAGGCCGTCGGCTGGGCCGGATCGGCCTGCCCGCCGCCGAACACCTCCTTGAGGAGCCCCTGTTGGGCGTTCTGGAATGCCGCCGCGATGGACAGCCCGGCGTCGTCCACGCAGTTCAGCGCAGCGGTCAGGGTCCTGCTGCCGTCGGGTGTGCTGTACATCAGCGCCGCGTGGCCCACTGCGGCGCCGTTGTGGGTGATGACGGTGCCGCCGCCGTCCGTGGTCACCACGAACACTCCGAGGCCGTAGTCCATGTTCGGGATGCCTGTCGGGTGGGGGGTGCACATCTCGGCCAGCAGCGGCGCCGGCAGGAGCTTGCCGCCCAGTAGCGCGGAGATGAACGTGTGCAGGTCCTGGGTGGTGGAGATCATGTCACCGCCGGTGGAGATCCAGGACGGGTTCTGGCGGGTGACGTCGACGGTCGTGTCGTCGTAGCGGTAGTAGGCGCGGGCGTGCGGTTCGGGGAGCTCCGGCGAGGCGTCGGGCACCACGGTGCCGGACAGCCCGAGCGGTCCCAGGATCAGCCGCTGCAGCTCTTCGGCGTACGAGCGGCCGGTGACCTTCTCGATCAGTAGCCGAGCGAGGACGTAGTTGGTGTTGGAGTAGCTCCAGCCCGTGCCCGGCTCGAACCGCGCCGGCCTGGCCAACGCCAGCTCCACCAACTCCTGCGGCCGGTATGCCTTGAACCGGTTGTCCAGCCACTCTTTGCCCGTGGTGCCGTAGGGGATGGGGATCCCCGGCACGATCGTCCCGTCGTCGTGGACCTCGCCGGTGAAGTTGAACAACCCGCTGGTGTGTTGCAGCAGCATCCGCACCGTGATCCGGTCGTCCAGCCCGAACCCGGGCAGGTGCTTGGCGACCAGGTCGTTCAGCCCCAGCTTGTCCTCGGCCACCAGTTGCAGCACCAGGGTCGCGGTGAAGGTCTTGGTGTTGCTGCCGATCCGGTGGTGCCCATTCGTGGGCGGCTTCTCGGCCCCGCCCAACTCGGCCACCCCGGCGCTGCCGACCCACTCGCCCCGCTCGTCGTGCACCCGCAGCGACACCCCTACGAAACCGGAGTCGATGATCTTCTCGATCGCCTTCTGCAGTTCCGGGCGATCCTGCCCGGCAGCAGCCGCTGGCGGAGCCCCGCTGTCCGCAGTGGCGGCCTTCTGAGACGAACCGGTGGTGGCGGCCACCAGCGACGCGGCGGTCCGCAGGGTGCTCTCGGACTGGTCGGAAAGGGCGCTGGACATGGTGATCTGCTCCTTCAAGAACTGCTGTGTCCGGTCGGCGTCGTGCCGCTGCGACGAGCTTCCGCCCTGACCCAAGGTCAACCTCAACCATGATCCAGCTCACAGGATGCCGAACTCGCGAACGAGGCCTCTGTGCGGTCTCGGCAGTTCGACCTACGACCAGGCTGGGCCGGTGCGCGCGGACGCGTGGCGGCGGACGCCTGCCCGGTCGGCCGGTCCCCGCACGGAGGACCGGCCGCGGCGCCTCGGGTGGCGGATCAGCCCCAGATGGCGGTCGCCCACTCCGGGTGGTCGACGAACGGGTTCCGGTTGCCCTGCCAGCGCTCGTAGATCCGCTGGTTGCGGCGCTTCTCGAACGCGTCCGGCGGATCGGCCTGGTTCCACTGGAGCAGCACCGACAACCGGCCGTGGTACGGGGCGGTGCCGTTGCTGACCGACTGGTTCAGCTCCAGGTTGGGCCAGCCGTCGGTGCCCTCGTACCGGATCGCCATGTACATGATCATGCGGGCGATGTCGCCCTTGACCGCGTTGCGCGGCTCCCACGAGTCGGCGTCGGTGTAGCAGCCCGGCGCCTCGGCGACAGGGCTGCCCCCGTTGTCGAAGTCCTTGTTGCCGCGCGTCGAGTTGACCGAGACGTCCTCCGGCCGCAGGTGATGCACGTCGGTGCCCGGGCCGGTCGCGGTGCCGAAGTCGCCGTGGGACTTGGCCCAGACGTGCTCGCGGTTCCAGTCGTTGACGCCGCCGCCGTTGCTGGTCTTGCTCTGCGACCGGCCGGTGTTGAGCAGGATGACGTTGTTGCTGTTGGCCGGGTCCTGGTCGGTGTCCCGCAGCGCCTCCCACACCTGGTCGTAGGAGATCTTCGTGTGCACCTTGATGATCGAGTGCAGCGCACCGCGCAGCGCCGTGCCGGTCTTGCCGATCGCGCCGGCGTAGTAGGTGGAGTCGTAGTCACCGCCGGGTGCCGGGGTGGTGGTGGGGGCCGGCGTCGGCGACTGGCTCGGCGAGGGCGTGGTGCCGCCGAGGGTCATCGCCGTCGGGCTCTTCAGACCGCCGTGGCTGAAGTAGGCGGTCAGCGTGCCGGTGGCGGTGATCCGCTGGCCCCGCAGGCCCGGGTTGGTGAGCAGCCCGAACGTGCTCCGGTAGGCGGCGGTGACCTGGACGTAGAGCATCCTGGTCGTCCCGGTCTCGGCGGCCGTGTCGGCGATCGCGATCGCCGTGTCCGCGGTGAAGCCGGACCTGAGCACCGTCGTGGTACTGGTCGGCTGGCCGACGACGTAGCCGGTCACGGCCGCCGTCCGGCCGTCCTGGGCGGCGAGCGCCTGGGCGACCGTCAATGTGGTGGCGGCCGACGCCGCCGCCGTCACCGCGATGGGCGCCACCAGAACGGCGGCCAGCGCGAACGCCAACGCCAGCCTTCTGGGCCCCGAGCGGGTACTGCTCCTCGTATTCATGAGCAGCGATGCTAGCGGTGCGGGCGTGAACGTCGGGAGATCAGGAGCGCAACTTCTCGCGCGACCGGCCTACGATCCCGGGCCGGCACTCCCGCCCGCACCGGCGTCGGCGGCCAGGTAGGTGATGGCCGCGAGCACGCGACGGTTGGTGTCGTCACTGGGCAGCAGGCCGAGCTTGGCCAGGATGTTGCCGACGTGCTTGCCGACCGCCGCGTCGCTGACGTGCAGCCGCGCGGCGATCGCCGCGTTGGAGCGGCCCTCGGCGAGCAGCACGAGCACCTCCCGCTCGCGCGGGGACAGCGCCGCGAGCGGGTCGCGCGGGCGGTGCAACAGCTGCCGCACCACGTCGGGGTCGACGACCGTGCCGCCGCCGGTGACCGTGCGTAGCTGTCCGGCGAACTCGGCGACCTCCGCGACGCGGTCCTTGAGCAGGTAGCCGACGCCTCGGCCGTCACCGCTGGCCAGCAGCGTCGAGGCGTACTCGGCCCGGACGTGCTGGCTCAGCACCATGACGGCGAGCCGCGGCTGTTCGGCGCGTAGCGCGACGGCCGTCCGCAGCCCGTCGTCGCGCAGCCCCGGCGGCATCCGGATGTCGGTCACCAGCAGGTCCGGCTCGTGCGCCCGGACCGCGTCCCGCAGCGCCGGTGCCGTGCCGACCGCGGCGACCACCTCGAAGTCGAACCTGGCCAGCAGGCTGGCGAGGCCCTCGCGCAGGAGGACCTCGTCCTCGGCGAGCACGACCCGCGTCAGCGCCGGCACGGCAGCTCCACCCGGACGAGCGTAGGGCCTCCGGGCGGGCTGGCGAGCAGCAGCCGGCCGTCGGCCGCGGCCACCCGGTCGGCGAGGCCCGTCAGGCCGGTGCCCCGCGCCGGGTCGGCACCGCCACGGCCGTCGTCGCGGACCTCCACGACGAGTTCGCCGCCGACGTGGGTGAGCCGGATCTCGGCGTGCGTCGCCCCGGCGTGCCGCACGACGTTGCCCAGCGACTCCGACACCACGAAGTAGGCGGTGCTCTCCACGAGTTCGGGCAGCGGGCGCCCGAGGTCGGCGTGGACGGTGACCGGGACGGTGGCCCCGTTGGCCAGTTCCCGGACCGCGCCGGCCAGGCCGAGGTCGGTGAGGCTCTGCGGGCGGATGCCGTGCACGATCTGCCGGAGCAGGACCATCAGGCCCTTCGCCTGGTCGTGCGCGACGGCGAGCGGCCCGGCGGCGGGGGAGTCCCCGGGCACGTCCAGCCGGGCCAGGCCCAACTGGAGGGTGAGGCTGGTCAGCCGGGGCTGGACGCCGTCGTGCATGTCGCGTTCGATGCGGCGGCGTTCGGCCTCGTACGCGTCCACCAACCGGGCCCGCGAGCGGTTGACCTCCCGCAGCGCCGCCGGTTCGGCGGGCCGGCCGAGCAGCCACCGGGCCACCGCCCCCTGGGCCGCGGCGAGCGCGCCGAGCCCGTACCAGAGCACCGGGAGGAGCAGGACCCCGAGTACGGCGTACGGGACGGCCTCGCGGGGGGTGTCGACGACGGTCCAGACCACGATGACCTCGTCGGCGTCGGCGGTCAGCCAGGGGCTGGCCACCAGCGTGAGGTCGAGCAGCACGAGCAGCGTGCACACGGCGTACCCGAGCGGCACGATGCCGCCCAGCCAGAAGGCGTGGGCGACCTCCCGCCACGCGTCGGCGCCGGTGTATCGCGCGGCCAGGCCGCGCCAGCGGTACGCGCCCAGCGGGCGGGGGTCCACGAGGTTGAGCCGCTGCCGTTCGACGGCGGTCGCCGCGATGCTCACGACCGGGGCCGACGCCAGGATCAGCAGCGCGCCGACGGCCAGGAACAGCACGAGGGGAAGCTCGACCGGGCGGCCCTGCCGTACGGCGTTGACGGCCGCCAGCAGGGGCGCTCCGACGACGAGCAACCCGACGGAGAGCACCCCGGCGACCGGGACCGTGCTGACCAGGTAGGCCAGCGCGCGCCAGGGCCACGGGCCGAGCAGGTAGCCGGGCCGGCGCAGCGCCTCGGCCAGGTGCGTGGGTGGGTTCGTCGCCATGCCGCCGACGCTAATCGGGGCGTGGGCACCGCCCCAGCCGGCTGGACATACACCCTGGGTATACCCAGCACTACCTCCGGGCGGGCGCGCGGGCGGCGGCGTAGGGTGACCTGCGTGGATCAAGAAGACCGCATCGCCCTGTTCCTCGACTACGAGAACCTCGCGCTGGGCGCGCGCGACCATCTCGGCGGGGTGGCCTTCGACTTCCGCCCGATCGCCGACGCCCTGGCCGAGCGCGGCCGGGTCGTGGTGCGCCGGGCGTACGCGGACTGGTCGTACTTCGACGAGGACCGGCGGATGCTCACCCGGTCCCACGTCGAGCTGATCGAGATTCCCCAGCGGATGGGCGCCTCGCGCAAGAACGCCGCCGACATCAAGATGGCCGTCGACGCGGTGGAGCTGGCCTTCGAGCGCGCGTACATCTCCACGTTCGTGATCTGCACCGGCGACAGCGACTTCACCCCGCTGGTCCACAAGCTCCGCGAGCTGAACAAGCGGGTCATCGGCGTCGGGGTGGAGAAGTCGACCTCGGCGCTGCTGCCGCCCGCCTGCGACGAGTTCCTCTACTACGACCGGTTGGAGGGCGTCGACATCCCGCCCGCGCGGGGTCGGCGCGGTCGCCCGGCCCGGCTGCCCGAGCCGGACGCGCAGCAGGTGGAGCGGGAGCCCGAGGCACAGCCGGTGGCCGAGGAGGCCGCCCGGGACGTCGACACGCTCGCCGTGCTGGTGGCGCAGACCGTCGCCGGCCTCCAGGGCAGTTCCAGCGGCGAGGTGACCGCCTCGACCCTGAAGCGCACCCTGCTGCGCAAGGACCCGACGTTCAGCGAGTCCGACTACGGCTTCCGCACCTTCGGGGAACTGCTGCGGCACCTCGCCGGGCACAACGTGGTCGAGTTGGCGCAGGGGCCCGCCAAGGGCGACCCGGAGGTCTCGCTGCCCGAGCACGGCGACCGGGAGGTGGCGTTCGGGCTGCTCGGCTCGGTGGTGGCGGACGTGGCCGGCGACGAGGGGGCGGTGGCGCTCTCCGGCCTGAAGAACCAACTGCGCCGGGCGCGGCCCGACTTCAGCGAGAAGAAGCTGGGTTACCGCAGCTTCCTCCAGTTCTGCAAGGCGGCCGCCACCAGCGGCGTGGTCGACCTGCGGTGGAGCCCCGAGGCCGACGACTACCTGCTCACCCCACGGGCCGCCTGAACGTGCCGCCGGGCCCCGGCCCCTGGCGGGGGCCGGGGCGAGCGGGGACGGCCGGTCAGGGAATCGTCAGACCGTACGCGGCCAGGATCTCGGCGATCGGCTGGTAGTAGCTGGTGCCGCCGCTGGTGCAGTTGCCACTGCCGCCGGAGAGGATGCCGAGGATGGTGCCGGTGGCCGCCACGTAGAGCGGGCCGCCGCTGTCGCCCGGCTCGGCGCAGATGTTGGTCCGGATCAGGCCCGAGACGCTGCCCTCGGCGTAGTTGACAGTCATGTTGAGCCCGGTGACCGTGCCGCAGCGCACCCCGGTCGTGGAACCGCTGCGGCAGACCGCCTGGCCGACGTACGCGTTGCCGGCGTTGTTGATGGTGAGCAGGCCGGGATGGGTGTAGACGGCGCTGGGGTGGGCGATCCGGCTGGTGTAACGGACCACCCCGTAGTCGTTGCCGGGGAAGCTGCTGCCCGTCCGGGTGCCGAGGACGGTGGTCTGCGCGCCGTCGGCGTACCAGGTGGTGCCGGCGGCGGTGCAGTGCCCGGCGGTGACGAAGTAGTAGGTGGTGCCGCTGCGGACGTTGGCGCCGAGGGAGCACCGACCGCCGCCGCCGTAGATCGCCTGCCCGCCGGCGATGAGGACGCGCAACTCGCCCGGCTCGCGGCGCAGCAGCGCCCCGGCCCGGTCGGCGGTCGCCCGTAGCGCCGCGACCTCCCGGTCGGGGACGGTGTCGTCGAAGGTCAGGGTCATCCGCCCGGTGGCGGGGTCGAGCCCCCAGGCGGTGCCGGCGGTGCGGACCGCCGCGAGCGTGGCCGCGGCGAGGCCGGCGTCGCGGTCGGGCACGGTCCCGCCGTGGTCGCGGGCGGCGTGGGCGGGTGCCGGCAGGCCGAGCAGCAGCGCGGCGAGCAGGAGCAGGACGAGCGCAGGACGACGCATCCGGAACCTCCATGGATCCATGTCGATTCCATACAGGATCCACCCCGGGCGTGCGGCGGACAACCGGCGAGCCGAGGTCGGTGCCGGTCGCGCCGCGGAGCCGGCCCCAGCGCCGCGGAGCGGGCCGCAGCCCGTCCACCTGCCGGGGCGGGAGCCGGACCAGTCGTCCTACCGGGCGAGGGCAGCGGCCAGCCGGCGCGCCTCGGTGACCAGCCGGGTCGACCCGCCCCGCGCGACGACGTCGGCCAGGCCGGGCACCTCGCCCCGTACGCCGATCGTCCCGGCCGTCTCCGCGGCCAGGGTGAGCAGGTCCGGCGCGCCGCGCGGCGCGGGCGACGCGGCGAGCACCGCGGGCAGGGCCGCGGCGATGAGACGCCAGGTGGTCAGCGGGGCGCCGGCCGCCGCCGCGTCCCGCAGCGGCCCGATCGTCCGGGAGACGGGGAACACGCCGTCAGCGGCCAGGGCGCCGAGGTGCGCGCCGACCCCGGGCGCGTCGAGGTCACCGGCGGCGGCCAGCAGGAGCAGGGCGTCGAGGGCGGCGACCCGGTCGGCCTCGTGCCGGCTGCCGAGGCCGTACGCCAGGGCGAGGTCGAGGGCCGGGCCGCCGTGCCCGGTGCCCTCCGCCAGCAGCGGCAGGACGGCGGCGGCGCCCGCGACGTCGTGGGCGGCGCTCGCGACGGTCGGCAGCACGTGGGCGGCGACCAGGCCCCGGTGGCCCGGCAGCACCGCCGGCCAGAACGGCACCCAGTCGCCGTTCCACACGTCGACCGCCGGTGCCGGCACGGTGAGCAGGCCGAGCGGGTCGGCGAAGCCGTCCGGCGGGTCGAGTTCCACGTGCGTGCGTTGGGGCACCAGCCCGCGTACGCGCCAGTCGGGCGGCAGTTGGCGTCGCACGGTGACGACCCGGTGCGCCGGACGTGGCAGCCCGCCGCCGCGCAGCCAGGCGGCGAGCCGGTCGCCCGCCGGGGTGTGCAGCGCCGCGGCCTTGGCGGCCAGCGGTTCGTCGGCGACGGCGGGCAGCCGCAGCAGCGCCTGGGTCAGCTCCGTCGACCACGGATCGTCCTCGCCGAGGCGCACCAGGCGTTCGTAGAGGGCGGCGGGTTCGACGGCGCCGTTCGCCAGCGTGGGCGCGGCGAGCAGGCCGGGGCGCGGCGTGCCGACCAGGCTGCCGATCTCGGCGAGCCGGGCGCGCAGAAGGCGCTGTGGCGTCGGCACCCGGGGGTCGGCGGCCGGCGCGACCCGGGCGGCTCCGGGTCCGGGGTCGTCGCCCGGCCAGGCCGCCAGCGGGGCGGCCCACCTGCCCCGCCGGGCCTCGGCCGCGCGCGGCTTGGCGGCGGCGTGCAGCACGTCGCCGACGAGGCCGCACAGGCAGCACGGGTCCCACGCGTGTCCGCCGCCCCCGAAGCGGCCCGGCTCGCGGCGCAGCACCGGGGCGAGGGCCGCGGCTAGGCGCTGCCGGTCCTCCCCGGCGAGGCGTACGACGGCGTCGAGGATCCGTTCCAGCGACATCGCCGACCGGGTGGGGCCGGCGACGACCTCCTCCGCCAACTCGTCGGGGTCGGTGATCGGCGGCGGTGCCGGCGCGGTGGGAGCCGGCGGCGGCAGGTCGTCGCCCGCCGGGGCGGTCGTGGCGGGCCGGGCGGTCGTGGCGGGCGGGCCGGCTCGGTGGCCGTGCCGGGCGGCCAACGCGCCGGAGCGGTCGCGGATGTCGCCGGCGGGATGGTCGGCTCCCGTCGCGAGCACGGCGGCGACCTCGGTGGCCCGGTCGGGGTGCCGGCGGGCGACCTGGTCCAGCCAACTGAGCTGCGCGCGGACCAGCTTCCTGTCCGGGCGGGCCAGCACGGCCCGGGAGGCGTCGAGGAGCGCCTCGAACTCCACGTCGTCCAGGCTGCGCAGCACCTTCTGCGCCAGCGTGGCCACCGGCGCGGGCGCGTCGGCGAGCAGCCGCAGGTAGGCGGCGCGTCGCTCGGCCACCTCGGCGGCGGTGGGGTCGAGCAGGCCGTGCAGCGCGAGGAACGGTCGCAGCGCACCGGGCCGGTCGCCGCGCAGCATCCGGCTGACGCAGCCGTCGAGCAGCGGGGTGCGCGCCAGCCGGCCCTCGCCAACCAGCCGGGCCAGCGCGCCCGGCATGCCCAGTTCCTTGGGGGCCCGGAAGTCGGTGAACGGCATGAGCCTGCCGATGCCGTCCACCTCGAACAGCCGGGGCACCATGGCGTCCAGGAACGGATCCGCGCGCAGCCGCTCCAGCAGGCTGTGTGACCGCAGCCCTGCCCGCGGCCACGCCACCGTCTCGACCCAGCCCTCCACCAGCCGGTCGCCGGTGGGCGGTGGGGCGCCCTCGGCGTCGAGCAGGTCGGCGATGAAGCCCCAGCTCTCCGTCGGGTCGCCGCGCTCGGCGAGCCGGTGGGCCAGTTCCGCCAGCCAGGTGATCTCCCGCTGCCGCGCCACCGCGATCACCGGAGCCGGGTCGACCTCGCGCAGGAGCACGTTCCGCCGGCCCAGCACCTCGGCGACCTTCGCCGCCGTGGGCAGGCAGCCGACCGCCGCGACGGCCAGGGCCGTGGCCCGGTCGGCGAACCACCAGTCGTCGCGCCGCCCGCGTACGTGCGCCACCAGGTCGGCGCCGACGCGGCGGCGGTGCTGCTCGTCGAGGCCGGTGACCGCCGCCACGGCGGCGGCGGTGTCACCCCGGACGAGGAGGGCCCACGGGTCGCGCTTCACGTTCACGCCCGCGAACGGTACGGGCCGCCACCGACAACGCCGCCGCCCGTCGCGCCCCGGCTAGGGCAGCGGTTGGCAGATGTCCCGGGCGTGGTCGGTGAGGGCGGCGCCGACCACCGTCGCCTCCAGCGGCAGCACCTCCAGGCACCGTCGTACGGCGGCGGCCATCAGGGCGTTCGGCACCCGCATGGAGAGCGTGCAGTGCGGCACCCAGCGCCCCGGCTGGTAGTGCTCGACCAGCCCGATCCCCGCCTCGGCCAGCCTGCCGTGCACCAGCGCGTGGTGCGCGAGCAGCTCGGCGGTGGGGGTGGGGCCCAGCCAGAGCACCCGACCGACGAACTGCCCGGCGTGCTGGAAGCTCAGCCGCAACGGCGCGGCCACCACCGTCCCGCGCAGCGCCGCCGCGACCTGCTCCGGATCGAAGCGGGGCGCTACGGCGAGTGAGACGTGCGGCCGGTGCCGCTGGGCCAGCAGCGAACGCATGCTCTGCACGCCCTCGGCCTCCAGGGCGTCCCAGAGCACCCGGATCCGTCGGGTGGCGTCGGTGTCCAGATAGAGCTCCAGCGCCGCGACCACATGATCACCCTAGGGGGTGTCGGTCAGGGCACGACGACGGCCCGGCCCTCCAGCGTGCCGTCCCGCATCTTCCGGTACGCGCCGACCGCCTCCTCCAACGAGAACGTGCTCGCCTTCGGCCGCACCAGGCCCCGGGCACCCAGGTCGAGCACCTCGATGAGTTCCGGCCGGCTGCCCCAGTACGTGGTCTGGATGCTCACCTCGTACGGCACGCTGAAGTAGCTCACCGGCAGCGTGCCGCCACCGATGCCGACGATGGTGAGGTCGCCGACGGTGCGGGCGGCGGCGGCACCGAGTGCGAGGGTGGTGTCGACGCCGACGAAGTCCAGCACGACGTCGGCGCCCCGCCCGCCGGTGGCCCGGCGGATCTCCTGGGCGGTGTCCGCGCCGGAGAGCATGGTGAGGTCGGCGCCGCACTCCTCGCCGAGCTTGAGCGCCTCTGCGCGGGTGTCCACGGCGATCACCCGGGTCGCGGTGGTGGCCTTGAGGATCTGCACGCCGACGTGCCCGAGACCGCCCACACCGATCACCACGGCAGTGCTGGTCGGGCCGAGCTTCGACCAGGACCGGCGGATCGCGTGGTACGGGGTGAGCCCGGCGTCGGTCAACGGTGCCGCCTGCACCGGGTCGAGCCCGTCGGGCAGCGGCACGACGAGCCGGGCGTACGGCACCAGCATGTACTCGGCCATGCCGCCGTCCAGGCCGAGGCCGCCGCCCCCGCCGGGCACGGGCGCCTCGGCGACGTTCTCGCAGTACGACTCGGCGCCCACCCGGCAGCGTTCGCAGTTGCCGCAGCCCCACGGCCCGTAGACGGCCACCGGCTGCCCCACCGTCAGCCCGGTCACCCCGTCACCGAGGGCGTGCACCCAGCCCGCGTTCTCGTGGCCGAGGGTGAACGGCGGGTTCCAGGGGACCGCGCCGGCCTCGAAGTCGTGCATCAGGTGCAGGTCGGAGTGGCAGGCGCCGGCGCCACCGATCTTCACCACCACCTGGCCCGGGCCGGGCGTCGGCTCGTCGACCTCGACCAACTCGGGCTCCGACTTCCAGTCCGGCAACCGCAGCGCGCGCATCGGACGTCTCCTCTCCTCCGGCTCCCCGCCCCGTCCCGCCTGCCTGCCCCCTGACCGCCCCACCAAACCCCCACTTCCGTGCGCCCCTGCCCCCCTCCACCGCGTCGATCTTGCACTTCCGGCCCGAGCTCTGCGGCTTTTGTGGAGTACGCCGGGGCGGAAAGTGCAAGATCGCGGGTGCGGGTGTCCTGTGCGGCGTGTGGCGGGGGAGGGCTGTGCGGTTGCTGGGTCGGGCGGGGTGGGGTGCACTGAACTACATGGGTGTCATCAAGGTGGGTACGGCGTCGTGGGCGGATCGGATGCTGCTGCGGTCGGGGTGGTATCCGCGGGCGGCGAACACCCCGGCCGGCCGGCTCGACTTCTACGCCGGGCGGTTCCCGCTGGTCGAGGTGGACACGTCCTACTACGCGGTGCCCGTGCCCGAGACGACGCAGGGCTGGGTCGACGCCACACCGGCGGGCTTCACCTTCGACGTCAAGGCGTTCAGCCTGTTCACCGGCCACCCGACACCGGTGGCGGCGCTGCCCCACGACCTGCGTCCGGCGGGCGGCCCGAGCCGGATCCGCCGCCGGGACCTGCCAACGGCCGCGTACGACGAGCTGTGGGACCGGTTCCGAACGGCGCTGGACCCGATCGCGGCGGCCGGCCGGCTCGGCGCGGTACTGCTCCAGTTTCCGCCCTGGCTGACCCGGGGGGCCGCCGCCGAACGGCGCGTCGCCGAGCTGGCCGAGCGGTGCCGGCCGTGGCCGGTCGCCGTCGAGCTGCGCCACGGGTCCTGGTTCGACGGCGCGGCCGCGCTCGAGACGCTCACGTTCCTGCGCGAGCACGAGTTGTCGTTCGTCTGCGTCGACATGCCGCAGGGGCACCCCTCGTCGGTGCCGCCCATCCTGTTCGCCACGGCGGAGCTGGCGGTCGTCCGCTTCCACGGGCACAGCACCGCCTGGGAGACGGGGGACAAGCAGGAGAAGTTCCGCTACGCGTACGGCGACGAGGAACTGCGCCGCTGGGCGGAACTGCTGGTGGAACTGGCCGGGCAGGCCGGCGAGCTGCACGTGCTGTTCAACAACTGCTGCGGCGACCAGGCCCAACGCGACGCGGCCCGGCTGGCGGGTCTGCTGGGCGTGGAGCCCGCGGGACGGGCGCAGCCGGCCCGGACCGGGGCCGGGTCGGCGGGCTGAGATGATTTCCGGATGTCGACAGCGTCCCGAGCCCTCCTGCGCTGGCAGTTCGACCTCACGTGGTCGTTGTTCGAATACCACCTCGACCGCCTCGAACCGGCGGACTTCCTCTGGGAGCCGGCCGCGCACTGCTGGACGATGCGGCGCGGCCCCGGCGGCTGGACGCCGGACTGGGCCGACACGGAACCCGACCCGATCCCGGTGCCGACCCTCGGCTGGGTGACGTGGCACGTCGGCTGGTGGTGGACGGTGGCCATGGACCAGCTCGGCGGCCGGCCGGCCCGGCAGCGGGCCGACGTGCAGTGGCCCGGCCCGGGCGAACCGGCCGTCGCGTGGCTACGGGGCCTGCGCACCGAGTGGCTGGAGCTGCTCGACCGTCTCACCGACGCCGACCTCGACGGCATCGCGCCGTTCCCGTGGCAGGACGACCCCGCCCACACCGTGACGCACACGGTGGGGTGGGTCAACGCCGAGCTGATGAAGAACGTGGCCGAGATCGGGCAGTTGCGGCTGCTGCGCGCCGCGGGCCGGCCCTGACCGGCTCAGGAACGCCGGTCGGGTCGGGCCTGACCGGCCCAGGAGCGGCGGTCGGGTCGGGCCTGACCGGCTCAGGAGCGCCGGCCCCGGGTCTGTAGCGCGTCCCGCGTCCGTTCCTCGACGTCGGCGGCGTCGGGGAAGGACCGCCGGGCCGGTGCCGGGTCCGGGGGCGCCCCCGGACCCGCCGGCCGCGTCGGGGTCGGCTCGACCGGGCCGAAGCCGTGCCGCCCGGCAGGTCCGGAGGTTCCCGCCGGCTCGTCGGCGCGTCGCTCCCCACGCCGCCCCTCCGGCACGGCGGCCTCCTCGCTGCCCTCGTCCATCGGATCGTCCTCGCCGGTGCCCCATGGCGGCTCCGCGTCCAGTCCGTCCCGGATCCCCCACGGGACAGCCGACTCGGGTTCGCGTCCGTCCCCGCCGCGTCCGTCTCCTGCCGTCATGGCCACCTCGCTGGTCGGTCCGCCGGTACCGGCTCCGAATGCCCGTCCCGGGGCGGGTCATGCCTCGCCGGCGGGCCCCGGCGTCGGCCCGGTCGCGCCGGTCAGCGGCCCGACATCGCCATCCGCTTCCTTCTGGCGGACGTGCCCATCGCCATGAGCGGGCCCATCCCCTTCGGCAGCCCGCCCGCGCGGCCGAGCATCCCCCGGAACACCTCGCCGGGCTTCTGCTGCTCGCCCATGTACGCGGTCACCACGATGAGCGCCCCGGTCAGCGCCGGTACGGCCCACTGGAGCATCCGCATCTGCCGTTGACACGACGCCACGTTCGACGGCGTGTGCGAGTTGGGTTCGGTGACTCCCTCGACGGGTGGGCCCCCGGCCTTCTCCAACCGCATGCCGAGCAGCCGGCTGTAGCCGGTCACGGCCAGCGCCCCGACCGTCAGCGCGGTCTTCAGCGTGCTGACCCGGGCCACTCCCGACTGGGCGGCCACCCGGGGGCTCTCGGTCACGAGTTCCCCGACGGCTCCCGCCAGGTGGGCGCCGATCGCCGCCGCGTTCACCGGCGTCCAGCGCGCCCAGCCGGCCGAGGCCATCGGCAACCGCTGGGTCGAGTCGTTCATCTGGGCCGCCGCGCCGTTGACGCCGAACGCTCCCATCAGGGAGCCCCCGAACCAGGCCGCCAGACCCAGATCGTGCATCGAGCGCAGTGCGGTGTGTCGTTCGGACATCTGATCCCCTTC
The DNA here is from genome assembly GCF_040643815.1 of Micromonospora sp. NPDC047074. Classification (NCBI taxonomy): domain Bacteria; kingdom Bacillati; phylum Actinomycetota; class Actinomycetes; order Micromonosporales; family Micromonosporaceae; genus Micromonospora; species Micromonospora sp. NPDC047074. Next base: position 67,858 of record NZ_JBEYVB010000005.1, on the reverse strand, counting down.
CACCGTGTCGGGCGGTGCGGCATACCCGCCGCCCGGTCGGCTAATCGCGCCCGTCACCTGCCGATACGGCACGGTGGCGCGGATATCGGGGAACACCGGCGACCGGTGGTGTCGTGGCCCGGACGGGGACGGGGACGCCGGGTGGGGTCAGCGCGCCGGCAGGTCGGTGGCGAACCGGGCCACCCGGGCCGCCAGCGGCGCGCCGGCGCGTACCCAGGTGAAGTGGTCCATCCGCGCGCCCGCCTCGGCCGCGGTGTAGCGCTCGCGCGCGACGGGCGCCGCGGCCAGCTTCGCGCAGAGGTGGTCGACGGTCCCGTGCGGGGTGTACTGGTCGTCGTCGACGCTGACCGCGAGCACGGGAGTGCGCAGCGCCCGCACGGCCGCCTCGGCGTCCACCCCGTCCAGGTGCGGGAAGCGCCCGGTCCGCGCGGTGTACGCCCAGTCCCGGATCACGCCGCGCGCCTGCCGGCCGCCGAAGCCCCAGCCGGGCCAGACACCGAGCAGCCGGGCCGTCGCGGCGATCCCCTGGGTGTACGGCAGGACGCCGTACCCGCGCAGGCCCGGGTAGCTGCGCCACCATGGCACGCCGACGGCGACCAGGGCCAGCCCGTCGACGTCGTGCCCGTCGTGTGTGGCGAGGTGCAGCAGCGCGGCCTGCCCGCCGAGCGAGTGCCCGAGGAGCACGGTGCGCCGCCCGTCCCGCCGGGACTTGAGCGCCGCCAGCACGGCGCCCACGTCCGCGGCGAGTTCGGGGTAGCCGTAGCGGCAGGCGCGGCTCGGCGTCGGGGTGCTCTCGCCGGTGCCGCGCAGGTCGGCCACCGCCACGGCCAGGCCGGCGTCGCGCAGTGCGGCGGCGAACGGCCGGTAGTAGCGCGCCCGGACGCCCATCGCGGGCGTGATCAGCACCAGCGGCGCGTCGGTGACACCCTCGGGCTCGGGGTGGATCTGCAGCCCGAGGCGGGCCCCGTCGACCTCGACGAACTCCTGCTGGTAATCCCCCGTCGCGTTCACCGCCCCAGGCTACGGCCCGAGGCTACCGGCGGGTAACCGCAGGGTGGTGCTCGTCACGTGCCGCTGCCGGCGACCGGCGGCCCGCCTCCGGGACCCGGTCGTCAAGAGTGGTCGTCGCGCAGCATGCCCGGCCCGAAGACCTCGTAGGCGATCCGCTCCGCCGGCACGCCCCGGTTCAGCAGGCCGCCCCGCACCGCGTACATGAACGGCAGCGGCCCGCAGAGGTGCACGTGGGCGTCGGGGGAGAGCGGGATCAGCGCCGGGTCGACCCGGCCGGCGGCCACCTCGGCGGTCACCCCGGCCAGCTCGCCGTCGGTGAGATCCTCGTACCAGAGCGCGGTGCGCAGGTTGGGCAGCGCGGCGTGCAGGCGCGGCAGCTCGCCGCGGAACGGGTGCGCCGCGCCGGCCCGGTCGGCGTGCACCAGCACGACCTGGCGCTGCGGCTCGGTGGCGGCCAGGTGTTCCAGCGCGGCCATCGCCGGGGTGAGGCCGATGCCCGCGCTGACCAGCAGCAGCGGGCCCTCGCCGGCCACCGCGCTGACCTCGCCGAAGGGCGGGCTGAGCCGGAGCACGTCGCCCACGTCCACCTGCTCGTGCAGGAACGTGGAGACCATGCCGTCGGGCGCGCCGCCGGTGCCGCGGACCCGCTTGACGGTGATCCGCCAGTGGTCGGCCCCGGGCCGGCCGGAGAGGCTGTACTGGCGGATCTGCTGGCCGCGCCCGCCGCCCAGGTCGACCGCGACGGAGGTGTACCGGCCGGGGACGAAGGTGGGGACCGGGCCGCCGTCGGCCGGGACCAGGGTGAACGACACGACGTCGACGGCCTCGGCGATCCGGCCGGTGACCCGCCAGTCGCGCCAGACCGACTCGCCCTCGGCGAGCCCGGCCACGGTGTAGAGGCGGGCCTCCCGGGCGATCAGTTCGCAGGCCAGCAGCCAGTAGACCTCGTCCCAGGCCGCCGCGATCTCCGGGGTGACGGCGTCGCCGAGGACCTCGCCGACGGCGGCGAGCAGGTGCCGGCCGACGATCGTGTACTGGGTGGCGGTGATCCCCAGCGAGGCGTGCTTGTGTGCGATCCGGTCCAGGATCGGGCCCCACGGCGCGCCGCTGCCGCCGGTGAGGTGCTCCGCGTACGCGACCACGGCGGACGCGAGGGCGGCCTTCTGGGTGCCGGTCGCCTGGTTGCTCCGGTTGAAGATGTCGAGCAGCTCGGGGTGCGCGTCGAACATCCGCTGGTAGAACCGGCCGGTGATCGCCTCGCCGTGTGCCTGTACGACGGGCAGGGTCGCGGTCACCGTTGCTGCTGAGGACTCCGAGAGCACGACTGTCTCCTTCTGGGCGAACTGCTCTTGCCCTGACAGGAAAACAGGCATTCCAAATACCTCTTCAGGGCCGAAGGTCCCGGGTCGGTAGTAGTCCGGGTCACACCCGCGGCCGTGCGGTAAGGAAGGGCCCCTTCCTAACCCAATGGGTTAGGAAGGGGCCCTTCCTTACCGCCATCAGGCCGTGGTGGGCGGTCGACCGCCCTGGCTAGGGTCGGTACGTGAAGCTCAACCGGTCCACCGACATGGCACTGCGCATCGCCATGCTCTCCGCCGCGCAGCCGCGGCGGATGACCGTGGACGAGCTGTCCGACCAGCTCGACCTACCCCGCAACCACGTCGCGAAGGTCGTGCAGCGGTTGCAGCGGCTCGGAGTGCTGGTCACCATCCGGGGCCGATCCGGCGGGGTGGCCTTCGCCGAGGGCGGCGGCGACGTCACGGTCGGGCGCGTGGTCCGGGCGTTCGAGGGCGACGACGAGGTGGTGTCGTGTGACGAGCCGGCCTGCTCCCTGCGCGCGGCCTGCCGGCTGCGGGGCGAGCTGCGCCGGGCCCGGGACGCCTTCCTCGCCGTGCTGGACGGCGTGACCCTCGGTGGCCTCGTGGACGGGCCGGCCGGTCCGGCACTGCTCGCGCTCGGCCTGCCCCGCTCCCGCCCGGCGTCCCGCGGCCCGCTGCCGGCGGTCCCGGCGGGCCGGCCGGGACCACGTCGACCGGAGGAGTGACGATGGCCGGCAAGGTCTCCCACCCGGTGTTCGCCCGGGTGTTCGCGCGGGCGGTCGTGACGATGGACCGGGCCGGCGCGGCGGCCCACCGCCGACGGCTCGTCGCCGGTCTCGCGGGCCGGGTGGTCGAGGTCGGCGCCGGCAACGGACGCAACTTCGCGCACTACCCGCGCACTGTCGACCGCGTGCTCGCGGTCGAGCCGGAACCCCGGCTCCGGGCGGCGGCCCGAGCGGCGGCGGCTGGGGCGCCCGTACCAGTGGAGGTGACCGACGGCCTCGCCGAGAAGCTGCCGGCGCCCGCCGGCGACGCCGACGCGGTGGTGCTGTCCCTGGTGCTCTGCTCGGTGGCCGACCCGGCCGCCGCGCTGCGCGAGGCCCGCCGGGTGCTGCGGCCCGGTGGGCAGTTGCGCTTCTTCGAGCACGTACGCGCGCAGACTCCTGGCCTGCGCCGGGTCCAGCGGCTGGCCGACGCGACGGTGTGGCCGCTGTTCTGCGGCGGCTGCCACACCGGTCGCGACACGGTGGCCGCGATTCGGGCCGCCGGGTTCGCCGTCGCCGAGCTGGACCACTTCCGTTTTCCCGACACCCCGCTCCCCGGCCCCGCCGCGCCGCACGTGCTCGGCACGGCCACCCGTGACTGACGGGTCCACCGGCGACTGACGGGTTCACCGGCGACTGACGGGTTCACCGGCGACTGACCGGTCCACCCGCGACTGGCCGGTCCCCGCGACCGACCGGCCCACCCGCGACCGACCCGGCCCACCCGCGACCGACCCGGCTTTCCCGCGACCGACCCGGCTTTCCCGCGACCGACCCGGCTTTCCCGCGACCGACCCGGCTTTCCCGCGACCGATCCGGCTTTCCCGCGACCGACCCGGCTTTCCCGCGACCGATCCGGCTTTCCCGCGACCGACCCGGCTTTCCCGCGACCGACCCGGCTTCTCCGCGACCGACCCCGGTCTGCCCGCGACCGACCCGGCCAACCTGGACCCGGACGCGGCGGAACCCCGCGCCGGGCGGCCTGCCGGCGCGGGGTTCCGGGACTGCGGTCGAAGGTCGGGTCGGGGTCAGGAGACCGTGATCGAGCCGTCCCCGGCGCGGACACAGCTCACGGCACGCGCGCCGGTGGCGGCCGCGCCCGTCAGGCACTGCCCGAGCACCTGGTGACCGGCGGCGTTCGGGTGCCACGACTCCTGGCAGGTCTGGAAGTAGGTCACACAGGTGTTCGCGATCCGCTGGATGGCGATCTTGTCCTTGCCGGAGAGGCTGGTGACGAAGGCGCCGTTCGGCGGGTTGTCCTGGAGCCGGATCGGGGTGGCCAGCGCGCCGGTCGGGCTGGTCGCCGCCTCGCAGAGCCGGGCGCCGTCGAAGGCCCGCTGCACGTTGAGGTAGACGAGGTCCGCGCCGGGGAACTCGGCGGCCACGGTGTCCCGGGTGGACTTCACGAGGGTGCCCAGCCCCTGCGAGAAGCGGTGCCCGGGCAGCAGGCTGGCGCGGTGGATCGGGCAGCCGGCCGCGTACCGCTCGGCGCCGAGCGCGCGGAACTTGTCCCGCGTGTCGTCCCGGCTGTCCTCCTCGTGGAAGCCCGGGGCGAGATCGAACGGCAGCGGGTTGGTGTAGTCCTGGAAGACGATCCGGTGCTGGCCGTCGGCGTCGATCTCACGCAGCGTGGCGAGGAGCTGCCGGACGGCCGAGGTGGTCTCGGCGGTCGCGGCGCTCCACTGGGCGGCGGTGGCCAGGTCGGCGTCGGTGCAGGGATCCTGCGGGACCGGGCCGCCGAGGTAGGCCCAGAACTCCCACCAGCCGGTCCAGGCGTCGGCGATGAAGCGGTTGGCGCACTTCACCGCGACGTCGCCGAAGGTGAACGAGCTGTTGTTCGAGCCGAGCCCGAGCAGCACGAGGTCGATGTCGTGGGTCCGGCCGACCGCGCGGAGCTGGTCGAGCTGGGCGGCCACCTGGCGTCCCTTGGCCCGCGCGCCCGAGGCGGTGGCGATGTCGTGCGGCTGACCGCCGGAGCAGGCGAGGTTGAACCGGTCCTGGATGCCCGGCAGGTTCGCCTTGTGCACCGAGGCGTTCGCCGAGCGGTGGCAGAAGTACGCGTTGTCGTTCGGGGCGGTCCACCCCGGGAAGCCCTGGGCGACACCGTTGGCGTCGGTCACCGGGGTGTACGCCCCGGCACCCTCGCCGCTGATGAAGCTGTCGCCGAGCGCCACCGCGGCGGTGGGCAGTGCCGCGGTCGCCGGGGCGGGCAGCCCCACCGCCGTCGACAGGGCGGCGGTGACCACCGTGAGCGCCGCCGCCAGAGCGGTACGACGGAACCTGGACATGACGTCCTCCATCTGTCCATCGAAACGTGAAAGATCCTCCGAGGGCGCGATCAGATCACTCCCGTGCGACGGGCGTCAATGCCCCGTAACAAAATCGTTCTATGAAGGACACACCCGCCGGGCGCCCGGCAATCCGCACGTCGGCGCGGGGACGGCGGGGACCGGCGGCTGCGCGGCACACCTCGTCGACCCGCGCGCCCGGCCCGATCCCGGCGTCGGCCACCCGGCTGCTGCGGCCGGGGACCCGCCGGTTCGGGAAGGCCGGTGGCGGCCCCGGTGTTGACCAGGTGAGCCCCGTGCCGGCAGGCTGCCCGGCGAACCGGTCATCGCGTCACTGACGGGCCGGATCCGGGCAGGGCGCACGGGGCCGGCGCCGCGACGTGGGGCGGGTCCCGCTGCGGGGCGCCGTCGTCCTGTCGCAACTGCCGGTTAGGCTCGCTGCGGCGCGCCGGCCGACCGATGACGTCGCACGCGGCACCACACCGCCGAGACCTGGGAGTACGACCAGTTGACCGCAGAGCCTGAGACCCTGTACGGGGCCGACGACCTCACGCACCTGGAGGGGCTGGACGCCGTCCGCAAGCGGCCCGGCATGTACATCGGCTCCACCGACAGCCGTGGCGTGGGTCACCTCGTCAACGAGATCCTCGACAACTCGACCGACGAGGGTGTCGCCGGGCACGCCACGAAGGTCGAGGTGACGCTGCACGCCGACGGCTCGGTCCAGGTCGACGACGACGGGCGGGGCATCCCGACCGACGTGCACGCCAAGTCCGGCATCTCCGGCGTCGAGCTGGTGCTCACCCGGCTGCACGCGGGCGGCAAGTTCGGCGGCTCCGGCTACAAGACCTCCGGCGGCCTGCACGGCGTGGGCGCCTCGGCGGTCAACGCGCTGTCCCGCCGGTTCGACGTCACCGTCCGGCGCGGCGGCAAGGTCCACGCGATGTCGTTCCGGCACGGGGTGCCGGGCATCTTCGACGGCGACGGTCCCGACGCGGCGTTCACCCCCGGCCCCGGGCTCCAGGTCGTCGGCGCGACGAAGCGCGGCCAGCGCACCGGCACCTCGATCCGCTGGTGGCACGACGCGCGCTACTTCGAGACCGGCGCCAGCCTGGACGCCGACGCCGTGCGGATGAAGCTGCGCAACACGGCGTTCCTGGTGCCGGGCGTGAGCTACACCCTGCGCGACCGCACCGGCGAAGAGCCGACCGAGGAGAGCTTCCACTATCCCAACGGCCTGACCGACATGGTGGAGTTCCTCGCCCCGTCCGGCGACCGACCGGTCTCCGGCATGCTGATGGTCACCGGCGAGGGCACCTACCGGGAGAACGCCGCCGACGCCAACGGGGTCATGCAGTCCAACGTGCAGCGTCGGGCCGAGGTCGAGGTGGCCTTCCGCTGGGGCACGGGCTACGAGCGCACGGTCGAGTGCTTCACCAACACCATCCGCAACGCGCACGGCGGCACCCACCGCAAGGGCTTCGAGCGCGGCCTGGCGCGTACCCTCGCCGACGCCGTCCGCAACACCCGCGGGCTGCTCAAGGCCAAGGAGGACCCGCCCACGCTCGACGACGTCCTGGAGGGCATGACCGCGGTCGTGCACGTCCGGATCCCCGAGCCGCAGTTCACCTCGCAGACCAAGGACGAGCTCTCCACCGCCGGCATCACCAAGGTGATCCAGGGGCTGGTCGAGCAGCACCTGAAGGCGTGGCTGGAGGACCGCCGCACCAAGGCCGAGGCGCGCACGGTCCTGCAGAAGATCGTCGATGCGGCGCGGGTCCGGCTGACCCAGAAGCAGCAGAAGGACGCCGCCCGGCGCAAGACCGCCCTGGAGGGCGCGTCGATGCCGCCCAAGCTGGTCGACTGCCGCGCGGCCGGCATCGAGCGCAGCGAGCTGTTCATCGTGGAGGGCGACAGCGCCCTGGGCACGGGCCGGCTCGCCCGCTCCGCCGAGTACCAGGCACTGCTCCCGATCCGGGGCAAGATCCTGAACGTGCAGAAGGCCAACCTCCAGCAGGTGCTCGACAACGCCGAGTGCGCCGCGATCGTGCAGGTGCTCGGCGCCGGCTCCGGCCGCACGTTCGACCTGTCGGCGATGCGGTACGGCCGGGTCCTGATCATGGCGGACGCCGATGTGGACGGCGCGCACATCCGTACCCTGTTGATCACGCTCTTCGCCCGTTACATGCGTCCGTTGATCGAGGCCGGCCGGCTCTACGCGGCGATGCCGCCCCTGCACAAGATCACCACCAGGGGGCGCAATCCGCAGACGATCTACACCTACACGCAGGCCGAGATGGAGGCGACGGTCCGCAAGCTGGAGAAGGCCGGCAAGCAGATCGTCACCCCGATCCCGCGGTTCAAGGGTCTCGGCGAGATGGACGCCGACGAGCTGTGGGAGACCACGATGAACCCGGCCACCCGGGCGGTCCGCCGGATCACCATCGACGACGTCGACGCCGCCGAGCGGATCCTCGAACTGCTGATGGGGGAGAAGGTCGAGCCGCGCCGCAACTGGCTGATCGACTCCGCCGACCGGGTCGACCGCGAGGCGATCGACGCATGACCCTGCCCGCCACCACCCGCCGGGAAGTGAGCTGAACGATGGCACGCCGCAAGGACGACCGCGCCAAGGTGGACCTCTCCGCCTTCGACCAGGCCGGCGCGCGGGTCTTCGACAACCCGCTGGTCACGGAGGTCTCCGACTCCTACCTGGAGTACGCCTTCTCGGTGATCCACTCCCGGGCCCTGCCCGACGCCCGCGACGGCCTCAAGCCGGTGCACCGGCGCATCCTCTGGTCAATGCACGAGCAGGGGCACCGCCCCGACCGGGGGCACGTGAAGTCCGCCCGCATCGTCGGCGACTGCTTCGTCGCCGGGACCCTGGTCTCGACGCCCGAGGGCCTGCGGCCGATCGAGGATGTCGGAGTCGGCGACCTCGTGTGGGACGGCGACGGGGCTGCCATCCCGGTGGTCGCTACTTACCGGAACCCGGACTCGGCCCTGGTCCGGGTCACGTGGAACAACGGCCACACCATGGTCGTGACGCCCGGGCAGCGGTTCCGTGTGGTGGATGAAGACCTGGTTGTCCGGTGGGTGGAAGCCCGAGACCTGACTGGACATCTCACCGTCGCGTACGGGACGCGCCAGAAGGCGGCACCCGCATCTGGCGGCGACCTGTACGACTACGTCCGTGGGCTCGTGGTGGCCGAAGGCTTCGCCGTCGATCGGTCTCGCGACGCGGACGGCCGCGTACGGCTGCACATGTGCGACGTCGAACCGCTCGACGTCGCCCACGGGTGGGCCATCGCGAACGGGTTGAACGCCTCCCGGGGCAAGCGCGAAGCGAGCAATCCGCGCCATCGCGACCAGCACATCCTCACATTCGCGAGGCACGAGGGGCTGCTGGAGAGCGGCATGCCACTCAGTCACGCGAAGCGCGTGCCCGACGACGTGCTCGGAAACCGTTCCGCATGGGCGCCTTTCCTCGCCGGTTTCTTCGATGGTGACGGCTACATCCGCAAGCGTTTCCGCGAACTCGTCTTCGTCAGCACCAGCGAGGTGTTGGTGCGCCAGATCTACTCCATGCTCGCCGACCTGGGGGTGCACGGTCACCACTGGAGAAGCGCACGCGACGGCCACCGCCCGCTCATCGGCCTCTCCGTCACCGGACGGGACGCTGCTGCCGTCGCCGAGATGCTCCTGCCCTGGGTACGAATCGGTTACAAGAGCGACGGCCTTCGGCGGGTGGTCGAGCTGGGCTACCGATACGGCGGCAAACAGGGCAACGACCGCCTGCCGAGCCGGCCGGTGATGCAGGAGTTCACCAACGCCCATCAGGGCGGCGGGTGGTTCCGCGACGAGAACGGAACCGCCTTCCGGGCGTCCCTGTCAGGCCCCGGAAGCAGGGTGCGGTACGGCAAGGACCGTAACGGCCGACCCTTGTCGGAACGGTCGTTTCCGCTGTGGCGTGCGGAGCGGGACGGTTGGATCCGCAAGCTTCGGCGTCTCGGCTCGCCCCTCGCCGGCCGACTCGAGGCGTTGGCTGGGCGGTCTTTCCTGCGGGTCGTCTCCGTCGAGGCCGTGGCTTCCGCGACCACCTACGACATTCAGGTCGGCTCCGCCGAGCACGCCTTCGTGGCTGAGGGCTACGTCGTCCACAACTGCATGGGCAAGTACCACCCGCACGGTGACACCGCCATCTACGACGCGATGGTCCGGCTGGCACAGAGCTTCTCGTTGAACGTTCCCCTCATCGACGGGCACGGCAACTTCGGCAGCCCGGACGACGGGCCGGCGGCGGCGCGCTACACCGAGGCCCGGATGTCCCGGGAGGCGATGCTGCTCGTCGGCGAGCTGGGCGAGGACACGGTCGACGTCGAGCCCAACTACGACGGCTCGCTGACCCAGCCCACCGTGCTGCCCGCGGCCTTCCCCAACCTGCTGGTCAACGGCGCGTCCGGCATCGCGGTCGGGATGGCGACCAACATGATCCCGCACAACCTCGGCGAGGTCGTCTCCGCCGCCCGCTGGCTGATCAACCACCCGGACGCCACGCTGGACCGGCTCATGGAGTTCGTGCCCGGGCCCGACCTGCCCACCGGCGGCCTGCTGCTCGGGCTCGACGAGGTGCGCCGGGCCTACGAGACCGGGCGCGGCGTGGTCCGGATGCGGGGCCGGGTGGAGACCGGCCCGCTGGAGGGCAGCCGGGGCCGGCAGGCGATCACCGTCGTGGAGCTGCCCTACGGCGTCGGCGCGGAGAAGGTCATCGCCGCCATCACCAACGAGGTAAACAAGACCAAGCGGCTCACCGGCATCGCCGACGTCAAGGACCTCACCGACCGGGAGAACGGCACCCGCCTGGTCATCGAGTGCAAGGTCGGGGTCAACCCGCAGGCGCTGCTCGCCGACCTCTACCGGCTCACCCCGCTGGAGCAGTCCTTCGGCGTCAACAACCTGGTGCTTGTCGACGGGCAGCCGCAGACCCTCGGGCTGAAGGCGCTGCTGGAGGTCTTCCTGGCCCACCGCTACGAGGTGGTGACCCGGCGCAGCTCCTACCGCCGCCGCAAGCGGGAGGAGCGGCTGCACCTGGTCGACGGCCTGCTGATCGCCCTGCTCGACATCGACAAGGTGGTCAAGTTGATCCGGGCCAGCGAGGACGCCCAGGCCGCCAAGGACGGCCTGATGCAGAAGTTCCGGCTCTCCGAGATCCAGGCCACCTACATCCTCGACACCCCGCTGCGCCGGCTGACCAAGTACGACCGGATCGAGCTGGAGGCCGAGCAGGAGAAGCTCCGCAAGGAAATCGCCGAGCTGTCCACGATCCTCGACGACCCGAAGGTGCTGAAGAAGGTCGTCTCCGACGAGCTGGCGGCGGTGGTGAAGCAGTTCGGCGCTTCCCGCCGCACCACGCTTGTCGACGGCGACCTCAAGGAGGTGCTGGCCGCGTCCGCGCCGGCCGGTCCGCTGGAGGTCGCCGACGACCCGTGCCAGGTGATCCTCTCCGCGACCGGGCTGGTCGCCCGGACGGCCGCCGAGTCGGAGGAGGCCTCCGAGGGGCGCCGGCGGCACGGCCGGGTCAAGCACGACGCCGTACGCTCCGTCGTGCACTCCACCGCCCGGGGGCGGGTGCTCCTGGTGACCAGCGCCGGCCGGGCGTTCAAGGTCGACGTGCTGCCGCTGCCGGTCCTGCCCGAGCAGGCCGGGACGGTGTCGCTGCGTGGCGGGATGGCCGCCGCCGAGCTGGTGCCGCTGGAGCCGGGGGAGACGGTGGTCGGCCTGGCGCCGCTCGGGCCGACGGCCGAGGGCTCGCCGGGGCTGGCGTTGGGCACCCGGCAGGGCGTGGTCAAGGTCTGCGCGCCCGAGTGGCCCGTCCGTTCCGACGAGTTCGAGGTGATCGGGCTGCGCGACGGTGACGAGGTGGTCGGGGCGACCTGGCTCACCGACGGCGCGGAGACGCTCACCTTCGTCACCTCGGAGGCGTCGCTGCTGCGGTTCGCCGTGGGGCTGGTCCGTCCGCAGGGGATCAAGGGCGGCGGCATGGCGGGCATCAACCTGCCGGCCGACACCAGGGTGGTCTTCTTCGGCGCTGTCCGCACCGACGACCCGGGTCACGGCGAGCCGATGGTGGTCACCTCCACCGGCGCGACGGTGAAGGTCACGCCGTTCCAGGCGTACCCGGCGAAGGGGCGGGCGACCGGCGGCGTGCGCGCCCATCGCTTCCTTAAGGGTGAGACCGACGTGGCGGTCGCCTGGGTCGGGCCGCGCCCGGTCGGCGCCACCGCCACCGGTGAGCCGGTGGAGCTGCCGGCGGCGGACCCGCGCCGCGACGGCTCCGGCTTCGCAGTGATGCTGGGCCCCACCGTCATCGGCCACCAGATCGAACGCGACTGACAACGGCAGGGAGGGCCGGCTGCGCTGCAGCCGGCCCTCCCTGCCGTTCTCCCCACCCCCCCCGACCCCGTTGATCATGACGTTGCCCTGCGTGAAACGGATATTTCGCGCCGCTAACGTCATGATCAACGGGGTCCGGGAGCAGGGGGAGAGGGGGAGGGTGGTCGGCGGTCAGGGGGTCGGGGTGGGGGTGGTGGTGCCGCGGAGGTGGGCCACCAGGCGCATGCCGTGGTAGACGACCAGGGCGGCGGCGGTGCCCAGGGCGATGCCGTTGAACGAGAGGTCGCCGGCGGTGAGGGTGTAGTTGGCCGCGCCGACGATCACCGCGACGGCGGCCGTCATCAGGTTCACCGGGTCGTGGAAGTTCACCCGGCTCTCGATCCAGATCCGGGCGCCGAGGATGGCGATCAGGCCGTAGAGAGCGGTGGTGGCGCCGCCGAGCACGCCGGCCGGCACGGTCAGGATCAGCGCGCCGAACTTCGGGCTGAGGCCGAGCAGCACCGCCGTCAGCCCGGCCACCCAGTACGCGGCGGTGGAGTAGACCCTGGTCGCCGCCATCACGCCGATGTTCTCCGCGTACGTGGTGGTGCCGGAGCCGCCGCCGGAGCCGGCGAGGACGGTGGCCAGCCCGTCGCCCATGAACGCCCGGCCCATGTCCCGGTCCAGGTTGCGGCCGGTCATCGCCGCCACCGCCTTGACGTGCCCGGCGTTCTCGGCGATCAGCACCAGGACGACCGGGATCACCAGCACGACCGCGCGCAGGCTGAAGCTGGGCGCGTGGAACTCCGGCAGGCCCACCCAGGCGGCGTCCCGTAGCCCGTCGACCGCCTTCGGGTCCAGGTCGCCGAGCGCGGCGGCGAGGCCCCAACCGACCACCACCCCCAGCAGGATGGACAGCCGGGCCAGGAAGCCCCGGAAGAGCACCGTGGCGAGCAGGATCGCGGCCAGGGTCACCACCGCGATCAGCGGTTGCGCCTTCACCCCCGTGCCGCTCCCGTCACCGTCCCAGGCGACCGGGGCGAGGTTCAGGCCGATCAGCGCGACGATCGCCCCGGTGACCACCGGCGGCATCAGCGCGTCGATCCAGCGCGACCCGGCGAGCTGGACGACCAGGCCGACGGCGGCCAGCGCCACGCCGGCGACGACGATGCCGCCGAGCGCCGGGCCGATGTCCCCGCCGGCCTTGGCCGCCAGCACCGGCGCGATGAAGGCGAAGGACGAGCCGAGGTACGAGGGCAGCCGGTTGCCGGTGATCAACAGGAACAGCAGGGTGCCGAGCCCGGAGAAGAAGAGCGTGGTGGCCGGCGGGAAGCCGGTGATCAGCGGGACCGTGAAGGTGGCGCCGAACATCGCCACGACGTGCTGCACGCCGATGCCGAGCGTGCGCGGCCAGGAGAGCCGTTCGTCGGGGTGGACCACGTCGCCGGGGCGGACGGACCGGCCGTCGCCGTGGACCGACCAGGCGGACCAACGGGAGCGAGGCTCGGTGGGGGACTGGGTCATGGCACGCCCTTCGCGTCGTCAGGAGGTGACGGGGGCACCACTGAGACCCAGGAGCCATTTCTAGCAGACCCACCCGCCCCTCTCCCCGCCCCCTCTCCCGCTCTCTCCCGCCCTCGCCCCGATCCCTCCCCGCTCTCTCCCCGATCCCTCCCCGTCGATCTTGCATTTTGTGCCCGCAGTGTGTGGCAAATGCCCTATCTGTCTGGGCAGGAAGTGCAAGATCGACGGGGAAAGAGAGCGGGGGAGGAGAGGGCTGGGGAGGGGGCGGGTGGGTCAGCGGTTCAGGATCCGGCGTACCGGGCCGCCGACTGCCCGCTTGACCCGGGTCCGCAGGGTCGGCTCGCGGAGCGTCTCCACGGTCGTCTGCAACTCGGCGTTGCGGTCACGCAGCCACTGGATGCGCTCCAGCAGCACCTGCGGATCGGTCGCGCCGGCCGGGCGCACGGCGGGTGGGAAGGTGGTGGCCCGCACCTGCGCGTCGAACCGGGCCGCGCTGTCGCCGTCGGCGAAGGCGTTGCCCAGGTCGTGCTTGGCGAGGAAGGCCAGCATCGTCTCGTAGCGCGCCTTGTGGCCGTCGTTGAGCGCCGTGTAGTCCGCTTCGTCGTAGAGTTGGGCGGCGTCGATGTCCGCCGGCACCTCCGGCATGACGCGGTGCGGGATGTCGAAGTACCGGGCGAGTTCCAGGGTGCGCGAGTCGTGCGCGAAGAGGTAGCCGGGCGTGCCGGCGACCAGCGCGGTGATGGTGCCGTGGATCCGGGTGCCGAACGCGAACTCGAACCCGGAGAGGTAGTTCATCCAGGTCCACGGGTCGACGAACATCCGCACCTTGTCCTCGGTGAACAGCGGGTGCGAGGTGTGGATCGGGATCGCGCTGGACTTTCCCCGGTCCTCGGGGGCGTCGCCGTAGAGCAGGGTGCCGAGCGTCTTGAGGTCCTGCGGCAGGTAGCGCAGGTTCGGGTAGCGCTTGTGGTGCCACTCGACGATCTCCGCCATCGACTTGACGTACGGCGAGATGGTGAGCGCGAGCCGGTCCTCCGGCGCCAGCGCGGCCTTCTTCTTCTCCACCCGGAAGCTGTCGCCGTGCAGGAACATCGACGGACAGCCGATCACGTCGACCGCGGAGAAGCCAAGGGTGCGCAGGTAACTCTCGGTGATCTCGCCCCGTACGCCGATGCTGTGCGAGCGGTCCAGCACCGCCCGGACGAACCGGGTCACCACGTCGTCGATCGGGCGCAGGTACTCCCGGTCGCCGTGGATGTTGGTCTGCACGCCGACCCCGAGCACCACCACGGGGATCTTCAGCCGCTCGATCAGCTTGGTCATCGTCTCGACGCGGTGGGCGTAGCTGCGGCGGAAGGCGTTGGCCAGCGGTACGACGTAGACGTCGTACCGCTCGTTGATCATGTCGGCGTCGCGCGGGTTCACCTTGAACCCGGTCGAGGTGATCTCGGCGGTCGCGGTGCGCAGCAGCTTGTGCGCGGCGTGACTGAAGACGAGGTTGCCGTTGTTCTCGCCGATCCAGTTGCGCGCGTGGGTCTCCTCGGGCGAGTAGCTGTCGAAGGGGCCCTTCTTGGCCCGCATCAGGATCCGCCGATGCATCTGTGCCCACCTCTCGTCACCCTGGGGTCACGGAATAGTAGGCCACGAGCGGACGTGGGCATAGCGACCTGTCATGCCCGCCACGGGACGGGACGGTTCGATCACTCCCGGATGGGGCGGAACGGTAGCTACCGGACGGGACGGAAGGATCGCCGGGGACGGCGGGTATGGTGCCCGGCGGGCGGTGCCGACCCGGAGCCGCCACGGAGCGTCCTCGTGGGCGTCCGACAACGGAGCCGAGGAGGAGACGTACGTGCTGGGTGATCCCGCGGATCGTCGGGAGGCCGGCGCGACGGGTGCCGCGACCACCCGGTCGGCCGGCCGCCTGCCGTCGCTGACCGGGCTGCGTTGGGTCGCCGCGCTGCTCGTCTTCGGTTTCCACGCCGGGACGATGGGCATCATCGCCGAGCCCGGGCACAAGGCGGTGGTGGACTTCGTCTTCACCCTCGGCCTCTCCGGCGTGCAGTTCTTCTTCATCCTCAGTGGCTTCGTGCTGGTCTGGTCGGCGAGGCCGACCGACACCCGCCGGGCGTTCTGGCGTCGCCGGGTCGCCAAGATCTGGCCCAGCCACGTGCTGCTGTGGGCGCTGGCCCTGGCGGCGGCGGCCTGGTTCGCCGACCCCGTGGACCGGCTCGTCGCGCTGGAGAACCTGTTCCTGCTCCAGGCCTGGGACCCTCGCCCGGGCCACTTCTACAGCATCAACACGGTCAGCTGGTCGCTGTCCTGCGAGTTCTTCTTCTACCTGTGCCTGCCGTTGGCGCTGCCCCTGATCCGCCGGGCCCGGCCATGGGCACTGTGGACGGTCGTGGTGGCGGTGCCGTTGCTGATCCTGGCGCTCTGGCCGGCGCAGGCCCTGGTGCCCGAGGAGAGCCGCTGGTGGTTCACCCAGATCTTCCCGCCCGTACGGTCGCTGGAGTTCTGGATGGGCGTGGCCGCCGCCGAGCTGATGCGGCGCGGCCGGTGGCGGGGGCCGAGCCTGCCGGTGGCCAGCCTGCTCTTCGTGGCCACCTGGGTGATCGCCGCCCAGTGGGTCCGTGCCGAGCTGTGGGCGGCGCTGCTCTCGGTGGCGTACATCCTGATCATCGCGGCGGCGGCGGACGCGGACGTGCGCGGGCGGCGCTCGCCGTGGCGGTCCCGACCGATGGTCTGGCTCGGCGAGGTCTCCTTCGCCTTCTACCTGGTGCACGTCCTCGTCATGATCAGCGTGCTCCGGCTCACCGGCGACTGGGGAGTCGGCTTCCCCGGCTGGTGGGGGCCGGCGGTGGTGCTCGGCTTCCTGCTGGTCAACCTGGTCCTCGCCGGGCTGGTGCACCGGTACGTCGAGACCCCGATGATGCGTCTGCTCACCCCGCGCCGGCCGGCCCGGGCGACGCCGCCGGGCGCGGACGCCGTCGGCGAGCAGCCCGGCGATCGGGGGCCGGGCGCACCTGCGGAAGCGCGGGGCGGCGCCGTCCCGCGGCCCCGGTCCGCCGACCCGCGGACCGACCACCAGCAGGCGTACGTCGACTCGCGCTGACAGGCCGGCTCGGTCCATCCTGGCCGGTGCGGCGCGTCGACACGCCCGGTGACGCTGCGGGCCGCGGTCGGTGACGGTAGCGTTGGTCGCGTGCCAGCCGCCGCCTCCACCTGTCCGCTGTGGTGGATGGCGCGCTGGGCGGTGCGGCTGCTGACCGGCCTGGCGGTCGCGGTCGCGTTCACCGTCGGCGCCGGGGTGCTCCCCGCCGCCGCGTCGCAGCTCGGGGTGCCCGGCGCCCTGGCGGTCGACTCCACGCCACCGGCCTTCCCCCGCGCCGATGGCGTCGCCCGCGCGGATGGCGTCGCCTGCGCCGATGGCGTCGCTAGCGCCAACGGCGTCGCTAGCGCCGGCAGTGTCGTCCACGCCGACGGTGCCGTCTACGCCGGCGGTGTCGATCGGGCCGACGGCCGAGAGGTCCGGGTCGATCGTGCCGACGACGAGGCCGCCCAGGCCGGCACCCGACCCGGCGCGCCCGCCGCCCCGGCCCCGACCTGCCCGGCCGCGGCCGGCCCCGACCGGGTGCTGGTCGGAGCCGCCCCAGGTGCCTCCGGTTCCCGGGCCCCGCCGCGCCGCTGAGCCGTGCCACCCGTGGGGGTGCCCCCGCGACCGCGTCCGCCGAAGCTCATCACCGCACCCGCCCGACGGCGGCCCGTGGCGTCGCCACGCCCGCCCGGGCGCCGCGTGCGCCCCGTTGCCGCACTCGCTGCCGTGAGGTGCCGACCATGGAGATCGTCCTCTACCAGTTCCTGATCGAGGTGCCGCGGGCCGTCGCCATCTGGTCCGGCCTGCTCCTGCTGGCCCTGGCCGTGCTCGCCGTGCTGGTCGCCCGCCCGGAGGGCACCCGTCCGGTCGGCGAGTCGGCCGTCGTGCCGGTCGACGACCCCGCCACCGAGGCGGCCGACCTGCGTCGCTACGCCGGGGAGGTGGCCGTCGCGGCGGCCCGGGCCGCCCGGACCGCCCGGCGACGGCGGGCCGACTGGCTCGCCGCGCAGGAGGAGGCCGATCGGGCCTGGCGGGCGTACGACGAGGCGGAGACGGTCGCCCGCCGGTTCACCGGGGCCGCCGGCCTGCCCGTCCCGCGCACCCCGAGCACGCCCGCCGAGTACGCCGCCCGGGAGCGCTGGCTGCACCACGCCGCGCTGGCGGCCCACTGGCGTGGCGACCTCACCGGCCGCCAGACCGGCGACGTGTTCGGCCGCCGGGCCGGCTGGGATCCCCGTCGGCACCCGGTCGAGCAGGAGATCGTGCTGGCCCGCGCGGTGCGCGACGCGAAGCGGGCCGGCCACCGGGCCGCCGCCGAGCGGGAAAGGGCGGCGTGGCGCGACGCCGACCTGGCGGCCGAAGCGGCGCGCGCACTGGCCCGGGAGGCATACACGGCAGCCTCCCGTCTCCACCCGGCGACGCCCGCCCCCCGAATCGGCGATCTTGCAGTTTCCGCCCCGGCGAACACGGCATTCGCCGCAATTCACGGGCCCAAAGTGCAAGATCGCGGGAGGCGGCGGGCCGGGCTGGTCCCGACGTTTTGGTGACGCCGGTCACGGCGGTGGAGAAACGGTCATTCCGGTGTGGTGGGGGTGATTCTCGTCGGGGGTTCGACGCCGATGTCCGCCAATCGTCCCGTTGTTGCCCCTTAGCGCCTCTGAAAACGGTCGTCCCATTGAGTCAAGTCAGTGCCGAGGTGACCACAAAAAATGTCTTCGGATCAAGGTTTAAGCAGGTGGAGGAGGGTTGGCAGGGCGCGTGACGGACAGTAGTGTCGGCCCGTCCGGTGCGGTACCCGATCGCAAGAGGCGACGCCGCGCCGACCCGCCTAATCGTGAATACGAACCGGGGACCCACTGCTCCATGGGGTGAATCCGCGAGCCTACGGCCCGCGGTAGGGCGTTCTTCCCGCCCGAATCCGTCAGCTAACCCGGTCGGCGGTGCCGGAAGGAGTTCCATCCTCGTGCAGCACCAATACACCCCTCGGTCGGCCCGCCGTCTCCACGGGGCCGTGGTGCCCGTACTCGTCCGGCCACAGGCCGCGAGCTGAGCCACCGGTCACCGTCCGCCGCCCGGCATTCCGGGCGCATCCCCTGAGTGCTCCACCGTCCGCACGGACGCCCGTCCACGCGGCCGGTCCGCCCTGCCCTCGGCACGGAGCCGCTCACCCCCCGAGCCCGTGGAGGAAACCGTGAAGCACCACCTGAAGCGACACCTGCGTCGCCTCACGTCCGAGCGCCCGTACCAGGTGGCCGCCGCGTCCGCCGCGGTGCTGGTGCTGGCGTCGGGCACCGGCGCGCTGCTGGCCGGCACCGACGACGACCCCGCCGCCGCGCAGGCCCCGGTGTCCGCGACCGAGCAGCGGGACGACACCGCCGCCTCGCGTGGCCAGGCCCGGATCGCGACCGTCCCGTCCACCGGCGCGCCGGCCACGTCCAGCGCCGCCCCGTCGGCCAAGGCCACCACCGCCGCCCCGGACCCGGACCTGACCCGCAAGCCGGAGCCGCCGAAGCCGCCGAAGTCCAAGATCCTGGACTACGACTACCAGGCCCAGACCACCTTCTACAACTGCGGTCCGGCCGCCGTCCGGCACGCCCTCAGCGCCGCCGGGATCGCGCGCAGCCAGGACGCCCTCGGTGCGCAGCTGGGCACCGACGAGATGGGCACCGACTCGGCCGAGGACACCACCCGGGTGCTGAACGCGACGGTGAAGGGTGACCCGTACCGGACCCGCATGATCCCGGGCGGCGCCGCGACGCCGGCCCAGATGGACCGGCTCCAGGACGATGTCGTCGCCGCCATCACCGGTGGGCGGGGCGTCGTGGTGAACGTCGCCGGCAGCGCCACGGACAACAGCGGTGGCTGGCACTCGTTCCCCGGCGGCCACTACATCGCGGTGGTCGGCTACCAGGACGAGGGCCGGCTCGTGAAGATCGCCGACTCGGCGAACCCGGCGACCGCGTCGTACTGGATGAGCACGATCGCCCTGGCGAACTGGGCCGCCACCCGCGGCTACTCCGCCTGACCGACGACCTCGACGGGCGTCGGCCCCCACCCGGGGGCCGGCGCCCGTTGTCGGCTGCGGGTCAGGGCCCTCGCCGAGGCATCCGGTGGATGGCACACTGCGCCCCATGGTCGACGAATCGGATGACCGGGACGGCCGCCGGGTCCTGCTGCTGCTGCACGGCATGGGCGCGACCGGCGACGTGTGGCTGCCCTGGGCGCCGCTGCTGGAGCGTCGGTGGGCGGGGCGGTGGCTGGCGCCGGACCTCGCCGGTCACGGCTGGTCGCCGCCGCTGCCGGAGTACTCGTTCGCCGCCCTGGCCGCCCGGGTCGCCACCGGCCTCGGGCCCGGGGACCGGCTCGTCGTGCTGGGGCACTCCCTGGGTGGCGTGGTCGGGCTGGCGCTGGCCGCCCGTGGCGCCGGACTGCCGGTCGACGCCGTCGTCGGGCTCGGCATCAAGGCCGTCTGGTCGCCGGCCGAGCTGGCGAAGGCCGGGGAACTGGCCGTCCGGCCGGTGGCCTGGTTCGCCAGCCGGGACGAGGCGGCCCGCCGTCACCTGCGGGTGGCCGGCCTGACCGGGCTCTTCGCCCCGGACCACCCGGTCGTCGGTGCCGGACTGCGGCAGGTCGACGGTCGCTGGCGGCTGGCGATGGACCCGGCCGCGTTCGCCGTGGGCGAGCCGGAGCTGCCCGCCCTGCTGGCGGCGACCGACGTGCCGGTGCTGCTGGCCCGGGGCGAACACGATCCCATGGTCACCGACGCTCAGCTCGCGGAGCTGGGCGTGCCGGTCGCGACGCTGCCCGGCCTGGGGCACAACGCCCACGTCGAGGCCCCCGAGGCGGTCCTGGACCTCGTCGACGCGTACCGCTGACCGAAGCCGCGCGGCGGGACCGGGCAGGTACGTCAGGTGGCGGGGGAGAGCGACGCGTCGTCCGGGTCGACGGGACGGCCGGCCCCGTCGGCGGCACGCGGGGTCGGCGGGTTCCAGCCCCGGTCGAGCTGGTGCCGGGCGGCTTCCAGGAACGCCTCGGCGTACGACTCGGCGGGGAAGTCGCCCAGGTAGCGGGTCCGGGTGACCCAGCGCGCCGAGGCCAGGGGATCGGTGTCGAGCAGCGCGGCCAGCACCTCGTCCACGTTGGACATGTCGCGCCGCAGCACGTAGCCCGAGCCGGCCAGCGGGAACCGCTCGGTGAACCGGTCACCCTCGCCGCCCATGTCCGTCACCGCGTACGGCTTGCCGGAGTAGAGGTAGTCGGAAATCACCCCCGACACGTCGGAGACCAGCGCGTCAGAGCGGTTCACGCACTCGGTCAGGGTCAGCTCACGACTCGCGGCGGCGCCGAAGACGTGCTGCCGGCCGCTGCGGGCCCGGTCCGCGGCGAGCAGCTCGGTGAGCCGGCCCAACTGTCGCGCCGAGGCCGGGTTCTGTGACGTGTACGGGTGGGCCCGCAGGATCACCGTCGCGCCCCGGGCCAGCAGCCCGCGCAGCAGCGTCTCGGCGACCGGCAGGGAACAGTAGTTGGCGTCCGCGTGGTGGCCGGTCCAGGTCGGTGTGTAGAGCACCGTCGGGGCGGGCCGGCTCGCCGGCTGCTGGCGGACCTCGATCGCCTCGACCTGCGGCCGGCCGACCACCACGAACTTCTCCGCCGGGATGTCGACGCCGGCGCGGGCGTACCGCTCGATGGCGGCCTGACCGGCGACGAAGATCCGGTCGAAGATGGCGGAGACCGGGTTGGCGCTGGGCGCCTTGTCGCTGTCGCCGTGGTGCAGCTGGACGTGGGTCAGCTGGGTGAACCGGATGCAGTGGCTGTTCTTCGCGCCGTGGTTGACGTAGAACGCCACCCGCAGGCTCGGCACCAGCGCCTCGTCCATCGCCTTCAGCGTCGGGCAGTAGACCACCGGCGCGCTGGTGGCCGCCGCCACGGTGGACAGGAACTCCGGCTCCCGCAGCATGACCAGGAACGGCCGGCCGATCCGCTCCAGGTACGGCAGCCACATGGTGACCTGGTATTCGGAGCCGGGCGGGGCGGAGAAGTAGAGCAGGAACTCGGGCTGGTGCCGGCGCAGCGCCCGGGACACCGCCGAGCCGCCGGCCCCCGGCCGGAACCGGCGCCGGGCCAGGTCCAGCCCGACCGCTCCGGCCCCGGCGGCGGCCAGCACGGCGGCGGCCAGCGCGACACCGGCCGGCAGGGTCGCGGCGGCGGCCAGCGCGAGCACGGCGAGCAGCCCCGACAGCGCGTCGCCGAGGCGGGCGGCGACCAGCGGCGTCCAGGCGCGCACCGGCAGGTTCGCGGCCCGCAGCTCCAGGCCGCCGGCGTCCCGCAGCGGACCCACCAGCAGCACCAGCCCCAGCAGGACCAGCGCGGTCGCGGCCAGCGCGGGGTCGAAGCCGGCGTCGAGGCGCCGGGCGTAGCCGACCAGCACCGCCGCCGCGACCAGCACCGTCTCCGCCGCGGTGTCGGCGCCGGGCCGGACCCGCCGTTCCCAGGCCGCCGCCGCGAGGGCGGCCACCGCCAGTCCCAGTCCCCAGCCGGTCGCGCCGGTCAGCGCGACGACGAGGAACGCCAGCACCGCCAGGCCGGTGGCCAGGGCGCGGGCGAGCAACTTCCGAACCAGATCACCACGCATGTCGGCTCCGTCTCCCGCCGTGCTCCGAGACCCGCGTCAGCCGGCGTTGGCCGGACTGGCGTCCCGCGTGGCCTGCCCCGGCACCGGCTGGGCCGGCACCTCGCCCGGCGCGCGGCGTACGTCGATGACCTGACCGGTCAGCTCCGAGACCAGCACGTCCAGCGAGGACTGGGCGACGGTCTCCGCGGCGAGCAGCGTGTGCTCCGGCTCCTCGCCGAACGCCTTGGTGCGCATCGGGGTCGCGGTCCGCTCGGGGTTGATGCAGTTCACCCGTACGCCGAACTCCGCCCACTCGTCGGAGAGCGCCTGGGTGAGGTTGACCAGGGCCGCCTTGGTGGACGAGTAGAGCGCGTAGTCGGCCCGGCCCCGGGTGTAGGAGCTGGAGGTGTAGAGCAGCAGTTGGCCCTTGGTCTGCTGGAGGTAGGGCAGCGACTGGCGGGCGGCGATGACCGGCCCGACGAAGTTGACCTGGAGCACCCGGTCCATCGTCTCCTGGTCCATCTCGGACAGGGGACCCTTCTCCAGGATGCCGGCGGTGACCACCACGTGGTCGATCCGCCCGGTGGCCTCGAAGGCGGTCCGCAGCGCGGCCTCCACGTCCTCGGCGCGTTCCACGTGCGTGCCGGTGCTGGAACGGCTGAACGGGAAGACCTGCGCGCCGTAGCGGCGGGCCAGTTCGGCCAGGTCGTGGCCGATGCCGTAGCTGCCGCCGAAGATCACCAAGGTCCGGCCGGTCAGCTCCTCGGTGTAGCTGCGTTCGTCGGTGACCCGGGGCGCCTGCGCGGCGGCGAGCTGGAAGAGCTTGTCCGCCAGGTGCACGTCGACCGGGTGGGTGACCTTGATGTTCTCGTCGGAGCCGTCGATGACCTTGATCGGGGTGCCGGGCAGGTAGCGCAGCACCACCCCGCAGTCGTCGGTCGCGGCGAAGTGCGGGTCGCCCTCGGCGAGCCGGTAGGCCTCCCGGATGGTCCCGGAGCGGAACGCCTGCGGGGTCTGGCCCCGGCGCAACGACGAGCGCACCGGGATGTCGGTGATGCAGTCGTTCTCGTCGACCTGGATGATCGTGTCGGCCGACGGGATGGCGACGTCGACCGCGGCGTAGGTCCAGAGCGCGTTCACGCACTCCCGGACGATCCGGCTACTGACCAGGGGTCGCACCGCGTCGTGGAAGAGGATGTTGCAGTCGGCCTCGCCGACGGCGTCGAGCGCGATCCGGGTGGTCGCGTTGCGGGTGTCGCCACCCTCGACGACCTTGGTGACCTTGCGGAAGCCGGCCTTGTCGACGATCTGCTGGGCGTCGGCGACGTGACCGACGGCCATCAGCACGATGATCTCGTCGATCTCCGGCGCCGCCTCGAAGACCGCCAGGGTGTGCTCGATGATCGGCTTGCCGGCGATCTTCAGGAGCTGCTTCGGGATGCCGAGACCCAGCCGGGTCCCGGTGCCGCCGGCCAGCACCACCGCCACTGTCCGCGAGGGCCGCCACGGTGCCGGATTCTCCGGTGCGGCGTCCGGGCCAGTGGTGTGGTCCTGCGTCATTGCCGAAGCCTCACTCTCAGGGTGCGTGAACAGAAGGTCCCGCCCTCGTGGCGACCGGATGAACCTTAACGCGCCGACCGCGCCGCCCCCACAGGGCGACGCGGTCGGTCGGGTCACCGGGCGATGCCGTACGAGCGCCGCGCTACTTGCCGGTGAACGCCTCGTACGCCCGGACGACCTCGTCAGTCGGGCCGTCCATGCGCAGGACGCCCGATTCCAGCCAGATAGTCCGTTCGCAGGTGTCGCGGATCGAGGAGAGCTGGTGACTGACGAGGAAGACCGTGCCGGCGCCCTCCCGCAGCTCCCGGACCCGCTGCTCGCTGCGCTTGCGGAAGATCTTGTCGCCGGTGGCGAGGGCCTCGTCGATGAGCAGCACGTCGTGCCTCTTGGCCGCGGCGATGGAGAAGCGCAGCCGGGCCGCCATGCCGGAGGAGTAGGTGCGCATCGGCAGCGACGCGAAGTCGCCCCGCTGGTTGATCCCGGAGAACTCGATGATCTCCGGGGTCTGCCGCTGCACCTCCTCGGGCGGCATGCCCATGGCCAGGCAGCCCAGCACGACGTTGCGCTCGCCGGAGAGGTCGTTGAGCAGGGCCGCGTTGACCCCGAGCAGCGAGGGCTGACCATGGGTGTAGACCGCGCCGCGGTTGACCGGCAGCAGTCCGGCGATCGCGCGCAGCATGGTCGACTTCCCCGAGCCGTTGCTGCCGATCAGGCCGACCGCCTCGCCCCGGTACGCGGTGAAGCTGACCCCCTTGACCGCGTGCACCTCGCGGATGTTCGGCGCCGAGGTGCGACTCACCATCCGCTTGAGCGCACCGACCGGGCCGCCGCCCCCGCTCGCGCCCTTGTGGATCCGGTAGATCACGTGCGCGTCGTCCACCACCACGGTGGGGATCCGCTCCTGCACCCGCGGCAGCGTGACGGTCACGTCGTTGGACGACTCGAACTGCTCAACCACGGCCATACTCCTGTTCGCCCCGCCAGAAGTAGATGAAACCCCCGACGCCCATCACGATCGCCCAACCCACCGCCGTCACCCAGAGCTGGAGCAGGGAGGAGCTGAGCACCGGCGCGTTCTCCAGCAGCGCGACCCGGGCCAGCTCGATGTAGACCAGCGCCGGGTTGAGCTCGACCAGCCCGGAGGCCCAGGACGGCAGCTGCTGCTCGAAGAGTGCCACGCTGTAGAGCACCCCGGAGCCGTACATCCAGGTGCGCATGACGAACGGCATGACCTGCTTGAGGTCCGCCAGCTTCGCGCCCATCCGGGCCATCGCCATGCTGAGCCCGGCGTTGAAGACCGTCTGGAGCAGGATCGCCGGCGCCAGCATCAGCCAGTTCAGGGTGATCGGCTCGCCGGTCACCAGGACGATGGCGATGAGGACCACCATCGAGCCGAGGAGCTGCTGGAACTGGGTCACCGTGACGGCCAGCGGCAGGCAGGCCCGGGGAAAGTGCAGCGCCCTGATCAGGCCGAGGTTGCCGGTGATCGACTGCGTGCCGTTCTGCACCGCGGTCTGGGTGAAGTTGAAGATGAACAGACCGGTGCAGAGGTAGGCGATGAAGTTCGGGATGCTGTTCTGCTCCAGCACCACACCGAAGATCAGGTAGTAGACCGCCGCGTTGGTCAGCGGGGTGAGTACCTGCCACAGCTGCCCGAGCCGGGCGTTGCTGAACGACGCGACCAGCTTGGCGTTGGCGTACGCGGCGATGAAGTGCCGGTAGTGCCAGAGCTGCCCGGCGTATGCGCCCAGGGACGGCCGTTCGCCGGCGAACCGGAGCCCGTACCGCTGGGCGAGCTGGGCCCCGGTGAGCCCGGAATCCGGGTCGGCCACCGTGGTGTTGGCCATGGTTAGGCGCTCCGATCTCTTTTCGTGCCAACGGGATGCGCGCGGCGACGGGGAGAGCGTGGCCGGTGCGGAGCGCCGCCTCGTCGCCGGGCGAACCGTAGTGGAAAACACGTCGGGACGCAACCGTACCGTCGCTGCGCTACATTGTTGCACGTGAAGACCGACAAGAGGCGGGTGCCGGCCGGTGCGGCAGTGCTCCGTGACGACATCACCACGGCCATCCGCCGCGCGGTCACGCAGGAGTTGGCGGCGGTCGGCTATGGCCGGCTGTCGATCGAGGCGGTGGCCCGGCGGGCCGGGGTCAGCAAGACGGCCATCTACCGCCGGTGGCGCTCCAAGCTCGAGTTGGTGCTGGACATGGTCTCCGCGGTCGCGGGCCGCAAGCTGCCGATGGTGGATGCCGGGAGCCTGCACGGGGACGTGGAGTTGCTGCTGCTCGTCGCCGCCGGGGCGCTACGCCATCCGCTGGCCTCGCAGATCATCCCGGACCTGCTCGCCGAGGCGGCGCGCAACTCGCAGATCGCCGAGACCCTCCAGCGGGCGGTGGCCGGCTATCAGGACCGGGTCGGTGAGCTGGTCATCGGTCGGGCGGTCGAGCGGGGAGAGCTGCCGGCGGGGGCCGACCGGCGCGGCGCGGCGGACCTGATCGTCGGACCGGTCTACTGGCGGCTGGCCATCTCCCGCACGCCACTTGACACGCCGGAGATCGCTCGGATGGCCGCCGCGATCGTCGCGGCCCTGCGGGTAGCATGTACCGGTCCGTCCCTCGACGAGCCAGCGGTGTGGGACACCCGGTCCCTGACCGCTTCTGAACCCCGCCGGGCCGGTGCGTGAACGTTGACTTCGTCGGTCTCGACCCAGTTCGCAACGGGCTAGTATCGCACCCCGAACCCCCACCCGAGCACCATCTGACACAGGAGGATGCCCCATGGCTGGGCCGCACCCAGAGTTCATTCCCCCAGCGCGGCCGATCATCGGCGACGCCGAGATCGAGGCGGCTGTCCGGGTGCTCCGCAGCGGCCGGGTGGTGCAGGGTCCCGAGGTGGCGGCCTTCGAGGAGGAGTTCGGCGAGCTGGTCGCCGGGCGGCACTGCGTCGCGGTGAACTCGGGCACGTCCGCCCTGCAGCTCACCCTCATGGCCCTCGGCTTCGGCCCGGGCGACGAGGTCATCGTGCCGTCGTTCTCCTTCGCGGCCAGCGCCAACGCCGTCCGGCTGGTCGGCGCCGAGCCGGTCTTCGTGGACATCGAGCCGGGCAGCTTCTGCCTCGACCCGGAGGCGGTCGCCGCCGCGGTCACCCCGCGCACCGTGGCGATCATGCCGGTTCACCTCTACGGCCACCCCGCCGCGATGGACCGGATCATGGCGATCGCCGAGCGGCACAACCTGGCCGTCGTCGAGGACGCCGCCCAGGCGCACGGCGCCGCGCTGCACGGCACCCCGGTGGGCGCCTTCGGCACCGCCGGCTGCTTCAGCTTCTATCCCACCAAGAACATGCACGCCCTGGAGGGCGGCATGGTCAGCACCGCCGACGCCGAGCTCGCCCGCACCCTGCGGCTGCTGCGCAACCAGGGCATGGAGCAGCGGTACGCCAACGAGATCGTCGGCGCGAACATGCGGATGACCGACGTCGCCGCCGCCATCGGCCGGGTGCAGCTGGGCCAGCTCGGCGAGTGGACCGAGCAGCGCCGGGCGAACGCCAAGTTCCTCGACTCGAAGATCACCGGCATGGTCACCCCGCCGGTCGCCGACGCCGCCAGGCACGTCTACCACCAGTACACGGTGCGGGTGCAGGGCAACCGGGACGCCGCCCAGCAGCGCCTGACCGAGCTGGGCATCGGCAACGCCGTCTACTACCCGACGCCGATCCACCGGCTCAAGCCCTACCTCACCGAGGACGGCAAGCCCGGCCCCTGGGACCTGCCG
Source organism: Micromonospora sp. NPDC047074 (assembly GCF_040643815.1). Classification (NCBI taxonomy): domain Bacteria; kingdom Bacillati; phylum Actinomycetota; class Actinomycetes; order Micromonosporales; family Micromonosporaceae; genus Micromonospora; species Micromonospora sp. NPDC047074. The sequence continues at coordinate 40,541 of NZ_JBEYVB010000005.1, read as the reverse complement.
GAGACCGAGCGCGCCGCCGCCGAGGTCGTCTCCCTGCCGATCCACCCCTCGCTGACCGAGGCCGAGCTGGAGCGCATCGCCGAGGGCGCGAACCTGGCCGGGGGTGCCCGATGACCGCTGGACGCAGGCTGCGCGCCGGACTCATCGGCCTCGGCGCGATGGGCCGCAACCACGCCCGCGTCCTCGCCGGCCTGGACGGCGTCGAGCTCGTCGGCATCGTCGACCCGGCGGGCGACACCACCGGCACGCTGCGGGCGCCGGTGGTGCCCGAGCTCGGCGACCTGCTCGCCCTCGGCGTCGACTACGCGGTGGTGGCCTGCCCGACCGCGCTGCACGAACGGATCGGCCTGGAGCTGGCCGCCAACGGCGTCAGCGCCCTGATCGAGAAGCCCCTCGCGCAGAGCGTGGACGCGGCGCTGCGGCTCGTGGAGGCCTTCGAGGCCGCCGGCCTGGTGGCCGGGGTAGGGCACATCGAGCGGTACAACCCCGCCCTGCAGAACCTGCGCACCCGGCTGGAGGCGGGCGAGCTGGGCGAGGTCTACCAGGTCGTCACCCGCCGGCAGGGCCCCTTTCCGCACCGCATCGCCGACGTCGGCGTGGTGATGGACCTGGCCACCCACGACATCGACCTGACGAGTTGGGTGACCGGCCAGGAGTACACCTCGGTGTCGGCCCGGACGGTCTCCCGTAGCGGCCGGCTGCACGAGGACATGGTCGCCGTGGTCGGGCAGCTCGCCGACGGCACCATGGTCAACCACCTGGTCAACTGGCTGAGCCCGCTCAAGGAGCGGTCCACGGTGATCACCGGTGACCGGGGCTGCTTCGTCGCCGACACCCTCACCGCCGACCTCACCTTCTACGCCAACGGCGCCATCGACACCGAGTGGGAGGCGCTGCGCGCCTTCCGGGGGGTCGCCGAGGGCGACATGGTGCGCTACGCGATCCCGAAGCGGGAGCCGCTGCTGGTCGAGCACGAGCGCTTCCGGGACGCGGTCGAGGGCAAGGAGAGCGACATCGTGACCCTGCGCCAGGGTCTGCGTACCGTCGAGGTGGCCGGCGCCGTGCTGCGCTCCGCGAGCGACGGCGTCACGGTGCCGATCGCCTCGGTCGGGAGAGTCAACGCATGAAGGTCCTGATCGCCGGGGGCGCCGGCTTCATCGGCAGCACCATCGCCTCCGCGTGTCTGGACGCCGGCTTCACACCCGTGATCCTGGACGACCTCAGCACCGGCCGGGCCGAGTTCGTGCGGGACCGCATCTTCTACCGGGGTGACATCGCCGACCGGCAGCTCGTCGACCGTATCTTCGCCGAGCACCCGGACATCGAGGCGGCCGTCCACTGTGCCGCGCTGATCGTCGTGCCGGACTCGGTCGCGCATCCGTTGCGCTACTACCGGGAGAACGTCGGCAAGTCGGTCGAGTTCCTCGACGCGCTGGTCGCCAACGGGTGCGACCGGTTCCTGTTCAGCTCCTCGGCGGCCATCTACCAGCCCGGTGACGACTTCGCGGTCGACGAGACGTCCCCGGTGGCCGGCACCAGCCCGTACGGGCACAGCAAGGCCATGGTGGAGCAGGTGCTCCAGGACAGCGCGCGTGCGTACGCGCTGCGGGTCATCTCGCTGCGCTACTTCAATCCGGTCGGGGCTGACCCCCGGATGCGTACCGGCCTGCAACTGGCCCGCCCGTCGCACGTGCTCGGCAAGATGATCGAGGCGACGCGTACCGGTGTGCCGTTCCAGGTCACGGGCACCGACTGGCCGACCCGCGACGGCTCCGGCATCCGGGACTACGTGCATGTCTGGGACCTTGCCGAGGCGCACGTCGAGGCGTTGCGCCAGTTCGACGCCGTCCTCGCGCCGGGCAACTCCGGCTACGAGGTCGTCAACCTGGGCACCGGCAACGGCACCACCGTCCACGAGTTGCTGACCGCGTTCACCAACGTGCTGGGCCGGCCGATCGAGACCCGGCTCTCGCCCCGGCGCCCCGGCGACTCGGCCGGCACGTACACCCGTAGCGAGCGGGCCCGCAAGCTGCTCGGATGGCAGCCGCGGCTGTCGTTGGAGGACGGCATCCGGCATTCGTTGCAGTGGGCGGAGTTGCGCGACAGCCGACTCGGCCCCGCTGACCAGGAGCAGTCGGCCGCCGACGTCGGAGCGACCGCTCACGATCATGCCCTGACGCCGTCCGCCTGACCTTCAGGAGCAGCCACAGCGCGACGAGGCCCCACGACCGGGAACCGGTGTGGGGCCTCGTGCTGTTCCAGGAGCGTCAGCTGGTCTGCCCGTCGCCGAGGATCAGCCGGTCGAAGCGGTGCTTCACCACGGACCAGTCCCATTCCCGCAGCGCGTGCTCGGACGCCGCACGGCCGGCGGACCGCCACGCCTCCTCGGTGGCCGTGGTGGTGAGGATTCGCTCGACCGCCTCCTCCGGGGTGCCGATGACCCAGCCCTCGGGGTACAACGTGCGGGCGCTGTGGGGGCGGCCGGCGAAGAAGGGCCAGTCCCGCACGACCGGGACGGCGGCGCTCGCGGCCCCCTCCATCAGGCCGCAGTGGCAACCCTCACGGACAGAAGAGCTGATGATGACACCGATGTCGGTCAGCATCTTGGGGACGTCGTTGGTCGGACCGAGTCTGCGGACCGCGCCCGAAGGCTCCAGCTCGGCGAGGTCCTGGTGGAAGGCTTTGAGGTATTCGCGGGTGGCGATGCTCACGTCGGGGTTCATCTCCCCGCCGACCAGGAGCAGCCGGTAACGGTCGTCCTGCCGGCGCAGGAGCCGGAGCACCTCGATCGCCCACCGCGGGTCCTTGGCGACCTGGTTGATTCCCACCATGCCGAGCTGGAAACGGGCTTCGGCGGGCTTGTCGATCTGGAAGCCGCGCAGGTCCATCGCGTTGTCCAGCACGTGCGTACGGGGCGCGTCGGCAGCCTGCAACTGCGGAACCAGGGTCGTGGTCAGGTCCTTGATGTGGTCGGCGACGAAGATGAGGTCGTCGATCCGCGAGAAGTCGACCATGTGGGGCCAGCGCGAGATCGCCTCGTAGCTGTGCAGCCGCGCGATGATGCGGGTGGTGCCCGGATCGATCATGGTGAACAACGCGGCCGGTGCGACGCACCAGTCGACGAACACGGTGTCGGCCCAGTCGAGGTGCGGGCGCAACCGCTCCTCGACCTTCGCGCCGTAGGCCGTCTCGTCCGCCGACAGCCGGTGCTCGAGCATCGACTTGGCGGCCCAGGTCACCTTCTTGAGCGCGGCGTTCGCCGCGAGGTCGACGAAACGGACCTCGACGCCCGGGTGCGCCTCGTAGTGCGCCCGGATCAGCTTCAGGAAATTGTCGTTGGCGCTGGTGGCGATGAGCAGCCGCAACGGTCGCCCGGTGGGCGGCGGCGCCGCCGGCTGCAACCGCCCACGGGGCGCGGCCACGGTGGTCGCCGTCAGTGAGCGTCGGAAGGGCGCGATGAAGCCTTCCGGATCCTGCGCCAGCGGCGAGGTGAGCTGGTCGATGTGCAGCACCCGGTCAAAGGCGAGCGTCATGGCCCGGTTGAGCAGGTTGGCGGCGGCGGCGTTCTCGTCGACCCGGTGCCGCTGGTCCGCGACCGAGAGCAACGCCTCCACGGCGGGCTTGAGGTCGTGTGGGGCGATGCCGGCCTTGAGCTGCTGGCTGGCGGCTTCAGCCAGCATCCCCGCTCGCGCGGCGGGCTGGCTGAGCTTGCGCGCCGTGGCGTTGAGGATCAGCGCCTCGCCGTCGGGGCGGCCCGCCCACGCCATGCTGTCCGCCACCTGGTGGGCGACCTTCGCACGCAGGGAGTCGGGCATCCGCGGTGCCTGCACGGCGGTGAGCCACAGTTGCGTGCCGATCTTGCTGCGCATCAGGGGCCGGGCGGTGACGGCCGACACCGCCACATGGGGAGCGGCCTGCACCAGGCGGCTCACGCCCTGCCGGACGATCTCGGATGTCGGAAGCCCGTTCGTCCACCGTTGCAGCGGGCTCGGCGCGGGGCGCGTCTTGCGTTCGGCGATGGCCTGCACCGCGGCCGCCACCCCGTAACGGGCGTCGGCGGTGCGGTTGCGCTGGGCGAGCCGCCACACCGTGTAGATGGCGTGGGCGTCCATCGCCACCAGCACGTCGGCGCTGCGGTAACGCTCCCGCAACCACGGCTCACGGCGAAGCCGCGCCCACACCCGCTCGCCGGGCGCCGCACGCAGCCCGGACCGGCTGTGCGGGGTCTTGGCGATCGCCTCGGGCAACGCGTACAGGCCGTCCACGCCGAGGTCGGCGGGGAGTTCGTCCTGGTTGAGCGCGCCGACCAGGTAGATCCGCGCGCCCTTCTCCCGAAGCCGCCGCACCGCGCCGGCCAGGATTCCGGGCTGGGGCGGCGTGCCCGCGACCAGCAGCACCTCGGTCATGCGTTCACACCGCCCGCCCGGACGGCCTCGGACTGACCGCCGGTCGCGGCCCCGTCCGACGGATGGACGGCGGCGTTGTTGACCGGCAGGTCGCGCGCGTCACTGAGCGCGTACTCGGCCAGTTGCTGGACGGCCCTGGTCATCAGACCCTCCCGGGTGAAGGGGTCGGCGTGGGCGCGGACCGCGGCCCGTTCGGTGTCGGTCGCCTCGAGGGTCGCCCGCGCGGCCTCCCGGAAGGCGTTCGTCAGCTTCATCTCGTCGAGCCCGAAGGCGCCGCTCCAGAGCGGGTGCCCCGTCAGCACGCGGGACGCGTCGTGGTCGATCTCGTGGACCGACACGATCGGCAGGCCGGTCGCCATGTACTCGTAGACCTTGCCGGAGGTCACGTAGCGACCGCCGATGAGGATCAGCACCAGGGCGTCCCAACCGGCGTAGGTGTCGGCCACCTCCGCCTTGCGCACCGGGCCGCCGAAGGACACGCCGTCCTGTTCGGCGTCGCGGATCAACTCGGTGAGGCTGTTCGCCTCCCGGCTCGCCCCGGCGCCGATGTGGCCCCGGATGTCGAGTTTCGCGTTGCGCAGCATCGGCTCCTGCTGCCGCGCGGCCCGCCAGGCGTCCAGCACGACACTCAACTGCTGCCGGGAGTAGTTGACGGTGCCCAGATATCCGAAGGTGAGCCCGGCGTCGAGGTCGGCCTTGCGCGGCCGGGCCGGGACGCTGTCCTTGTCGTAACCGTTGCGCACCACGTGGACCCGGTCGGCGACGTGCGGATAGCGGGCCCGGTAGTGCTCGGCGATGGGGTCGTTCACCACCCACAGCGAGAGACAGTGGTCCATGATCCTGCGTTCCCAGACGCCCGCCTCGGAGTCCGGGGTGAAGGCCTCGCCGCCGTTGACCACGTCGATGGACCAGCCGTCGCGGAAGTCGACGGCGTAGGGGACTCCGCACTCCTTCCACAGCTTCCAGGCGGCGGCCAGGTTGACGTAGGGGACGCAGCTGGCGAGCAGCAGGTCAGCCGGGTGCCGGCGGTGGACGTCGACCACCGCCTGCTCGAGGGTGCCGCGCCAGCCGCCGAAAACCGGCTCCGGGAATATCGTCTGCTCCCGCTTGCGCAGCCTGGCCAGCCACTTGTCCGGGCGCAGCGCACGCTCCTCGCTGAACTTCCGGATGTCGGTCTCGAGGTCTTCCCTGGCGAGCGGGAGCTCCACGATCTCGATGCCCGGATCGACGTTCTCCGAGAGCGTGTAGTCCAGCCCCGAGTCCCGCTCCCACGACGCGGCGGCGATCGTCACGACGGTGACATCCCAGCCGAGCCGACGGAACTGGTTGGCGGTTTCCCTCATCCGGTAGGCGCAGCTCTTGGCCGCTGGAGGAAACCCGATGGCGAGGTAGATCAGGTGGGGCCGGACGCGCTCGTCGCGCCGGCCCAGGCGGGCGGAGTACGACGAATGGCCGTTTCCAGAGGATGCTGACACGGGGGGAGAAGGTAGCACGGGCAGGTGAGATACGTCCGTCTTCGCGTTGTCCGGCATGTTTACCTCGATTCCAGGATCGAGACGACCCGCTCCGCGGCCCGACCGTCGCCGTACGGGGCGCCGCGGTCGGCGGTCGGGGCCGGCCGGGTCGCCACGTCGATCCACTCCGCCCGGCTCAGCGCGTCCGGCTCGGGGACCAGCCGGTTCCAGTCACCTTCGAGGGTCTCGATCCACTCCGTCTCGGGACGCAGCGTGGTGCACGGCCGGGCCAGCAGGTGGGCTTCCTTCTGCAAGCCGCCGGAGTCGGTGACCACACCGACGGAACCGATGACGGCGGCGACCATGCCCGCGTACGGCAGTGGCCGCCCGACGTGCACCGCGCCCCGGGCAAGCTTGACGCCGTGCTCCTCGGCCTTGGCCACCAGGCGCGGATGCGCCAGCAGCGCGACCGGCAGGGGCAGGTCGGCCAGCGCGTCGACCAGGGCGGCCAGCCGCTCGGCGGAGTCGGTGTTCTCGGCGCGGTGCACGGTCGCCAGCAGGTACGGCCCGCCGGGGTCGATGCCCTCCGGTAGCGCGGGGGCCGGGTGCCGGCCGGCCAGCACCGCGTCGCGCACGCCGAGACAGACGTCGACCATCACGTCGCCGGCCAGCACCGACCGGTCGGCGAGCCCCTCCGCGGCGAGGTGCCGCATGGCCTCCTCGGTCGGTGCGAGGAGCAGGTCCGCGGCGTGGTCGGTGAGGATCCGGTTGTGTTCCTCCGGCATCCGCCGGTTGAACGAGCGCAGTCCGGCTTCAAGGTGTGCGACGGGCAGGTGCAGCTTGACCGCGGAGACGGCGCCGGCGAGGGTCGAGTTGGTGTCGCCGTAGACCAGGACCCAGTCGGGCTTCTCCGCCAGGAACACCGGGTCCAGCGCGGCGAGGGCCTTGCCGGTCTGCACCCCGTGAGAAGCGGAGCCGATACCCAGGTGGACGTTCGGGTCGGGGATGCCGAGCCCGGAGAAGAAGACGTCGGAGAGATCGGCGTCGTAGTGCTGCCCGGTGTGCACGATGACGTGTTCGTGTTCCGTGCGGGCGAAGGCCGCGGCGATGGGTGCGAGCTTGATCAGCTGGGGACGCGCCCCGACCACGCTGATGACCTTCACTTGGGTGGCTCCTCCGAGTGGTTTCGTGAAGGGCAGCCGCGCGCCCTCGGCACGGTCCCTGGATGCCAACGAATTCTGCCTCAGCCCAGCAGGCCGTTCCAAATCTACGCCGCGTCCGCGGGAACCACCGGTGCGTGACGCGATACGTCCCCCGGTGTATCCAGCTGTTGCGAATAGCGCCGAAATCCCTGACTGACCCAGCTTGCGGCGAATGCCCGGGTGCCAATGGCCCCAATCCACCGGCCGCGCGCCGTGCGGATCCCGATCGGCCGGCACGACTAGGATCCGCGATCGTGACCACAGGGCCCACGGAAGAAGCGACCAGCATATCGACGTCCGACGGGCCCCGGCCCGACCCGACAGTGGGCCGGCCTGCCGAGCCGGACACCCTTGCCGGCGCTGGCCATCGGGACGCCACGGCCCAGGAGGAAGCGGAACGGCACGCCCGTACGTCCGCGCCCAGCCGGCTTGTGCGGCCCGGTGTCCCGTGGCTGACCCGGTCGCGACTGGCCGACCTGCTCGCGGCGGCCGTGTATCTCCTCGGTGCGCTCATGCTGACCGCGCGGGGCTGGCGTGACCCGGACGGCCGCCTGCTCGGCACCCGGCCCGACGACCAGGGCTTCAACGAGTGGATGCTGGCGCATGCCGCGCACGCGACGACGCACCTGAAGAATCCCTTCTTCACCACGCTGCAGAATGCCCCCGAAGGCGTCAACCTCGTGGCCAACGTGGGCATGCAGTTGACCGGCATCCTGCTCACCCCGGTCACGGTGCTGGGTGGCCCCTCGGTGTCGTATCTGCTGCTGCTCACCCTGAACCTCGTCGGCACCGGGTTCGCCTGGTACTGGGTGCTGTCCCGGCACCTGGTCGAATCCCGGGTGGCGGCGTTCGTCGGCGGTCTGTTCTGCGCCTTCGCGCCGGCGATGGTGGCGCACAGCAACGGACATCCGCACATCACCGCCCAGTGGCTGGTGCCGTTCATCGTCTGGCGGATCATCCTGCTGGCCCGGCCCGGCTCGGTGGTGCGTAACGGCCTGGTCCTGGGCGGGCTGGTCGCCGCGCAGTTCTACGTCGGTCTGGAGATCCTCTTCCTGGTTGCGCTCGGTGCCGCGATGGCGACGATCGCCTACGTGCTGCTCCGGCCGCGCGAAGCGCTGCGACGCGCACCGTCCGCGCTCGCCGCCCTGGGGATCGCCGGAGCGCTCGTGCTCGCCGTCACCGCCTACCCGCTGTGGATGCAGTTCGCCGGCCCGCAGCACCGCGTCGGCCACCCCGGCAATCCGGACGTCTACTCGCTCAAGCTCGGGTCGTTCGTCGCCTACGCCACCGAGTCCATCGGTGGGGGGCCGACCAGCGCGAAGGGCCTGTCCGCCAATACGACCGAGGAGGCCAGTTTCTACGGCTGGCCGGTCCTGGTGCTGGTGGCCGTGGCAGTCGCCGCGTTCCGACGACAACTGGGAGTGCGGGTGCTGGCCCTCGTCGCCATCGCCTCCGGTCTGTTCGCGCTGGGATCGACGTTCAGCTGGGGCGCGCGGAAGAGCGACATTCCCGCCCCGTTCGCGCTGATCCATGGTCTGCCGATCATCGACGCGATGGTGATCGCCCGCTTCGCGCTGATCACCACAGTCGTCATCGGGCTGCTGCTGGCGTTCGCCGTGGACCGGGTCGCGACCATCGCCGCGGACTCGGACAGCCGCGCCGCCGGGCCGCTGCGGGTGCTGGCAGGCGCGGCGCTGTCGGCGGCGCTGCTGCCGATGCTGCCGACGCCGCTGGAGGCGAAGGGCCGTGTCGAGGTGCCGGCCTTCGTCACCTCGGGAGCGTGGCGGGACCACGTCGCCGAGGGCAGGACCCTGGTGCCTGTGCCCGTGCACAACATGACCTCGGTCCACTGGGGGGCGGCGAGCCTGACCGGCTTCGCCGTGCCGCAGGGTTACTTCCTCGGTCCCACCTCGCCGACGGACGACACCGGCCGGTGGGGTGTGGCACCCCGCCCCACCGCGGTCCTGCTCACCGGCGTCGGGGCGGGCACCCGTCAACCAACGGTCACCGCCGCCGAGCGGGAGCAGGCCGTGGCCGACGTGCGATGGTGGAAGGCCGACGCGGTCGTGCTGCCGTCACATCCGAGGGAAGCCGAGCTGCGGACGGTTCTCGAGGCCTGTTTCGGCCCGGCGCGGCGTGTGCAGGACGTGTGGGTCTGGGACGTGCGACCGCTGACCCGCTAGGCAAACCGTCACCGGCGGCCGGCGCCCGGCCGGCCGCCGGCGCCGACCTGGTCGGCAAGGTCGAGCAGGGCATCCCCGAGGACGCCGGTGAGAGGTCAGGGCGACGAGCGCCAGATCAGCAGCAGGTGGGCGCCGAAGTAGACGGACATGACGGTCATGGTGACCAGTACGACCGCCATCCGCGCCCGGGTCGTCCCGGCCAGCCCCCGTGCCACCGGCAGGAGGAGGGCGAACGCCGGCAGCAGGAACCGGGCCTTGGAATAGAAGTAACCGGACGAACCGAGGGTGGTCAGCAGCAACAGGCCGCTGAACATCAACAGCGGCCACGGCTGCCGATCGAGGCAGCTCAGCGCGAACAGGGCGATGGACACCAACGCCACCGTCGCCACCACGTACCACTGCAGGGACGCGTCCTCGTCGAGTGCCTTCCCCAGCGCCTCGAGTGAGGCCGCACCGGCGTCGAAGGTGGAACCCCAGCCGGCGTCCTGGATGTGGAACCACCCGTCGGGCCGGCCCATGCGCCATCCCACCCAGGCCAGGTACCCCACCCACCCGAGCGGGGCCAGCACGAGGGCCGTCGCGGCCCGCCATCCGCCGTACCGGCGGACCAGGGCGATCAGCGCGGCGAGCATCACCACGGGGATCAGGGCGGAGGCGGTCGGGCGGGTCAGGCCGGCGAGCAGACACAGCACGCCGGCGGTCAGCCAGCGTCGGGTCAGCACGGCGAACAGCGACCAGGCGGCGAGGGCGGTGAAGAGCGACTCGGTGTACGCCATCGACTGGACGATCGCGTGTGGCAACAGACCCCACAGCACCGCGAGCAGGACACCCGTGCGCCGCCCGTACAGGTGGTTGCCCACGGCGAACAGCCCCCAGGCGGCCGCCAGCGACGCGATCCAGGCGACCGCGATGGCAGTGTTCCGCATGGCCAGCGGCGACAGCGGCTCCAGCCAGGAGACCAGATAGGGGTACAGCGGGAAGAACGCCATGTCGCTCTGCAACTGCTCGCCGGAGTCGTAGCCCCGCTCGGCGATCCGGAGGTACCAGCCGGCGTCCGCCCTCATGCCGATGAGCTGACCGAACCGCGCGTCCCTCGCATCTCCCCACACCGCCAGGACGACCAGTCCGACGGCACGTATCGCGGCGTAGCCGGCAAGGGCGGGCCAGGCGAGGAGCAGGGCGCTTCGCAGCCGCCGGACGCCGTCACCGAGCGTGGCGGTCGCGGTGGTGCCGGCAGCACGGGTCTTCCGATCAGGGTCGGTGCTGACGTTCATGACCTGCCTTTTCGACGGCTGTCCCCCCGCGCCGACCGCCGGGCGGGTCGCAACCGAGGCCCGGGTGCTCCGGTGATCGACCTGCGCCCGCGCGGCAGACTATCAGGGCGTGGCGGGAGGGCACCGACAGCGACACGACGGCTCGGGCCGGGCGGCCGGGAATGTCCGTGAGGGGCCGTCACCGGCTGCGACAGGCCCGTCTGGTGGCCGCCCCGACCGCACGCCCGACCGGCCGTGCTCGGGTGTCACCGGCCGGGCACTCTCGTGCCGTACACTCGCCGAGGTTCCGCCCGGGCCGCCGCCACACGAGAGGCAGACGATGAGGTTCGACGGGGAGAGCGGCCGGACGAGCGCGCCGGACGTCAGCGTCGTCGTCGCGGTCTACAACACGATGCCCTACCTGACCACCTGCCTGACCTCTCTGGTCGAGCAGACCATCGGCCGGGACCGGCTGCAGGTCGTCGCGGTGGACGACGGCTCGACCGACGGCAGCGGCGAGGAGCTCGACCGCTTCGCGGCGCGGTATCCGGAGACCTTCGTCGTGCTGCACCAGGCGAACTCGGGCGGGCCGGCGGTGCCGAGCAACCGGGCGTTGGAGCGGGCCACCGGGCGGTACGTGTTCTTCATCGGTTCCGACGACCACCTCGGGCCGGAGGCCCTGGAGCGACTGGTCACCGCAGCGGACCGGTGGGAATCGGACGTCGTGCTCGGCCGGATGGTGGGCACCAACAAGCGGTACGTCCACCAGGCGATCTACGCCAGCAGCGAGCCCGACGTCGACCTGTTCGACAGCGAGCTGCCCTGGTCGCTGTCGAACACCAAGCTGTTCCGTCGTGACCTCGTCGAGCGGCATCGGCTGCGCTTCCGCGAGGACATGCCCATGGGCAGCGACCAGCCGTTCACGCTGGAGGCCTGTTTCCGCGCCCGGCGGATCTCGGTGCTCGCCGACTACGACTACTACTACGCGGTACGCCGGGAGAACGCCCAGAACATCACCTATCGCAGCCGGCACGAGGAGCGGCTGCGCTGCGCGGAGGAGATCGTCGACTTCGTCGCCGGCCTGATCGAACCCGGCGAGCGGCGCGACGCGGTGCTGGTGCGGCACTTCACGTGGGAGGTCGCGAAGCTGCTCCGCAAGGACTTCCTCGACCTGCCCGAGGAGGTCCAGCAGCAGGTGCACACGCGGATCCGCAAGCTGGCCGACCAGCACCTCACCGCCGGCATCCGGGGCCGGCTTCCGGTCGACGTCCTGCGGCGGCTGTCCGTCGCACAGCATGGCGACCTCAGCCACCTGCTCGAGCTGGTCCGCCAGGAGGCCGACAAGGAACTGCCCCCGGTGACGATCGAGGACGGCCGGTGGTACGCGCGGTATGTCGGCTTCCGCGATCCACAGCTGTCACTCCCGGACGACCTCTACGACGTCACCGCCCGCGTCGGCGAGATCATGGCCAGGCTCACTGCCACCGACCTGACCTGGAAGCAGGATGCCGCCGGGGAGAGGGTGCTCACCGTCACCGCCCGGCCGCCCTGGACCGGCCCCGGCACCGACACGTACGGGCCGCTGCGCGTCGTCGTGGGTGAGCTGACCGTCGACGGTGCGGTTTCGGGCGGCGCGCACGGTACCGTCGTTCGGGCGGACCTCCCGGCGGGTGAGCTGGTGCGGGCCGTGGGCAGCGGGCGTCAGGTGGTGCGGGCCACGGCCGAGGGCAGCGGGTCCGGCCCGGTTCCCGTCCGTGCCGAGCGGCGGCTCGCCGCGCCGCGCGTCGTCGTCCGACAGGGGGTCCGGTTGTATCTCGTCACGCCCGCCGTCAACCACAAGGGCCAGGTGATCGTCGCGGTCACCCCGGTGACTCCTCGTCGGCTCATCGCCCGTCTCCGCCGAATCTGGCCCTCAGGAGGAAAGTAGTTCCATGAACATCTGCGTCGTCGCGCTGGGGAAGATCGGACTGCCGCTCGCCGTGCAGTTCGCCACGAAGGGTCACCGGGTGATCGGTGCCGACGTCTCCGAGCGGGTCGTGGGGCTGGTCAACGACGGGGCGGTGCCCTTCCCGGGCGAGACCGACCTGGACGTCAAGCTCAAGGAGACGGTCGCCGCCGGGCTGCTTACCGCCACCACCGACACCGCCGCCGCGGTCGCCGAGTCCGAGGCGGTCGTGGTGGTCGTGCCGCTCTTCGTGGACGCCGAGGGCGTGCCGGACTTCGGCTGGATGGACGACGCGACCCGCGCCATCGCCGCCGGCCTGAAGCCGGGCACCCTCGTCAGCTACGAGACCACCCTGCCGGTCGGCACCACCCGCAGCCGCTGGGCGCCGATGCTCCAGGAGGGCTCCGGGCTGACCGCGGGCAAGGACTTCCACCTGGTGTTCAGCCCCGAGCGGGTGCTCACCGGCCGGGTCTTCGCCGACCTGCGCCGCTACCCGAAGCTGGTCGGCGGCATCGACGAGGCGTCGGCGGAGCACGGCGTGCGCTTCTACGAGGCGGTGCTGGACTTCGACGAGCGGGCCGACCTCGACCGCCCCAACGGCGTCTGGGATCTCGGCTCCGCCGAGGCGTCCGAGCTGGCCAAGCTGGCCGAGACGACCTACCGCGACGTCAACATCGGGCTGGCCAACCAGTTCGCCCGGTTCGCCGACACTGTCGGCGTGGACGTCACCAAGGTCATCGCGGCGTGCAACACCCAGCCGTACAGCCACATCCACCAGCCGGGCATCGCGGTCGGGGGGCACTGCATCCCGATCTACCCCCGGATGTACCTGTGGAACGACCCGGCAGCCACCGTCGTCCGCTCGGCGCGCGAGGCCAACGCGGCCATGCCGGAGTACGCGGTGGACCTGCTCGCCGCCGCGTACGGGGACCTGACCGACGTGGGCGTGCTGGTGCTGGGCGCCGCCTACCGGGGCGGAGTCAAGGAGACCGCCTTCTCCGGTGTCTTCCCGACCGTGGACGCGCTGCGGCGGCGGGGCGCCCGGGCCTACGTCTCCGACCCGATGTACACGCCCGAGGAACTCACCGCGCACGGCCTGCCGCCGTACGCCGGTGAGTCGCTCGGCGCCGCCGTGGTGCAGGCGGACCACGCGGAGTACCGCACCCTCAGCCCGGCCGACCTGCCCGGCGTGACCGTCCTGGTGGACGGGCGCCGGGTGACCGACCCGGCCCGCTGGGCCGGCGTACGGAGGGTGGTCATCGGCGGCTGACAGCCGTCCGACGTCACGGGGGCCCCGACCGGGATCGGTCGGGGCCCCGTCGTGAACCGGGACGCGTCCGGGTCCGGACGCGGCGTGCCGGCAAGCCACGCGACACCCCGGCAATACCCGCAGGACATGCCACGTTAAGGTCGCACCTGCCCGGATTCGTCGGCCATCGATAGGGGAGTGTGTCTTTGTTCAGCAAACTGCGTAGGCATCCGGACGTCGGCCTCATCGGCGCGCTGCTGCTGTCGTACGCCGTCATGGTGCTGGCCGGAGCCCTCGGCTGGGTCATCCCCTTCGCGGTCGCCGGTCTGGCCGTGATCGCCAGCGAACTCACCATGCTGCGCCGCCCGACCGGCGGGGAACTGCTGGAGAAGGCCGGGATCGGGCAGTTCCACCGACACCTGGCCCGGGACCTGTCGGTCGTCCTGCTGATCGTGACGACGGTCCGTTCCGGCCCGGCGGGACTGGTCCTGGTCCTGCTGCTGCCCGCGGCGCTGCTGGCACTCGCCCTCGGCACGGGGGTGCTGGCGCGGCTCGGCGAGCGTGGCGCCGCCGCCGTCGCCTTCGTCCGCAACATCGACCTCGGGCGGTCCTCCGGGGCACAGCGACCGCCGGCCTGGGCTGCCGCCGTCGAGGGCGACCGGCTGCCCCTGCTCAACCTGCTGCTGGTGCCCGCGGCCGTGGTCGCCGCGCTGATCGACGAGGTGACGCCGGTGGTGCTCACCGCGGCGGTCACCCTGGTGGCGGGCGCACTCGTCGCCGCCGTGCTCGCGCTGACCTGGCTGCGCGGGCGCGGCCGGGCCACCTCGGCGCTGCCGGTGGTGCAGAACTGGCTCGCCCGGGAACAGCCGGACCTCGCGCTCTACTTCGCCGGCCCGGTCAAGGACGTCTACCAGGCCAACATGTGGCTCGCCCCGGTCGAGGCGACGGGCCGCCGGGCCGTGGTGCTGATGCGCCAGGAGGAGGCGTTCCGGGCGCTCGCCGACACCCGGCTGCCGGTGATCTGCGTACCCGCCGGCACCGACTTCATGAACCTCGAACTGGGCAGCCTCCGGGCCGCCCTCTACGTGGCGAACGTGGGCGCCAACATCCACCTGCTGCGCGAGCCGGGCGTGAAGCACGTCTTCGTCGGTCACGGCGACAGCGACAAGCAGGCCAGCGTCAACCCGTACAGCAAGGTGTACGACGAGGTCTGGGTGGCCGGTCCGGCCGGGCGGGAGCGGTACGCCCTGAGCGGCGTCGGCGTGCTCGACCGCGACATCGTCGAGGTCGGCCGGCCGCAGTTGGCCGGCGTGCACACCTTCGGCTCCGAGGCCACCGGCCGACCGTTCACCGTGCTGTACGCCCCGACCTGGGAGGGCTGGCTGGAGGAGGAGGTCTACCACACCTCCGTGGTGCTGATGGGCGAGCGGATCGTCGCCGGTCTGCTGGCCACCCCCGGGGTACGGGTGATCTACAAGCCGCACCCGCTCACCGGCAGCCGGTCGGCGAAGGCGCGGTCGGCCAACGACCGGATCCTCCGCCGGATCCGCGCCGCCGGCGGGAACACCGACGCGACCTCGCTGGCCGGCGACGCGCACCTCGTGGTCGCCGGCCGCGCGCCGGGGCTGTTCGACTGCTTCAACCAGACCGACCTGCTGGTCAGCGACATCTCCAGCGTGGTCTCGGACTTCATGCAGAGCCAGCGGCCGTACGTCGTGGCGAACCCGGCCGGGCTGCCCGAGGACGAGTTCCGTCGCCGCTACCCCACGGCCCGGGCCGCCTACCTGCTCGGGGCGGACTGCGGCGAGCTGGCGAAGATCGTCGCGGTGACCCGGGCCGGTGACGACCCGATGACCGAGGCGCGGCGGGAGCTGAAGACGTACCTGCTGGGCCCGGACGAGCCGAACCCGATGGACCGGTTCCGGGCGGAGGTCGACCGGCTCTGCGGCTGACGTGTCGACGCGGGGGCGGTGTCCGGGCGGTGCCGGTCGCCGCCCCCGTGTCCGTTCAGCCCCGCTGCGGCGGCGTGTCCACGTCCCGCGAGACGACCTCGCCGCGCTCGTCGACCCAGCCCTTCGGCCGCGCCGGGTTGCCCGCCACCAACTGGTAGGGCGCGACGTCCCTGGTCACCACGGAACCCGCCGCGATCATCGCGTACTCGCCCACCTCGATGCCGCAGACCAGGGTCGCGTTCGCACCGATCGACGCGCCCCGGCGTACCACGGTCGGGGTGATCTTCCAGTCCGGGTTCTGGGCGCGCGGCCGGAAGTCGTTGGTGAAGACCGCGCACGGGCCGACGAACACCTCGTCCTCCAGGGTCACGCCCTGGTAGACGGAGACGTTGTTCTGGATCTTCACCAGGTCGCCGACCGTGACGCCGGCGTCGACGTAGACGTTGCGGCCGATGACGCAGCCGGCACCCACCCGCGCGGACGACCGGATGTGGGCCAGGTGCCAGACCTTGGTGCCGTCGCCGACCTGGGCACCCTCCTCGACGTCGGCCGTCGGGTGGACGAAGACCGAGGGGGACGGGGAACTGCTGTCAGTCATCCTTCAACTCGCATGGGTCGCGGGGCGCGCCGGGCGCCGTCGGTGACCCGCGTTCGGCGTGCGCCGGCAGCGGCGGTCGCCCGCGCGGGTCCGGGCTGCCGCGTCGGCCCCGGGCACGGAGAGTGAGGCCGGGGCGCGCGGACTCGGCGTAGCATAGCGACCCGCTCAGCCCAGCAACGCCGCCACCGCGTCGGCGACCGGCATGTCCGCCGGCAACGCCTCGGCGGCCACCACCGCCGGCACCGGCAGCGGGCCGTAGAGGTGCGGAAACAGCGCGCCACCGCGCGAGGGCTCCCAGCGCAGCGCGGCACCCAGCCGCGCCGGGTCGACGGTGAGCAGGGTGAGCCCGGTGGCCCCGGCGAACACCCGCCGCGCCGTCTCGACCACCTGGTCGGCGCCGGAGAGGTGGATGAAGCCCGACTGCACGTCCATGGCGGTACCGGCGAAATGCCCCGCGGCCCGGGCGTCGTCCCACTCGACTGTCGTCAGCAGCTTGTAGATCATCCAGGCAGCGTACGCACGGCCGGCCCGGTTTTCCCCGGTACCGACCCGGCCACCCGCCGGGGCCGGCATGCTCTGGGGTGAGCGGTCGCGGGAGGGGTGGACGATGGAGAGCTACGACGACGACTGGACCGACAGCCAGCGCGCGCTGTACGACGAGTGCTACCGGGCGGGCGGCGAGTGGGCCGGCGACCCGGACACGCCGACGGAGGACGTGCAGCACGTGATCAACCTCGGCCAGGCCGACGACGACACCCTCCCGGACGCCGAGACCGACTACCCGCCCCTGGTCGACGCGGTCACCCAGGCCACCGGCGAGAACGTCACGAGCGTGCCCGCCAGCCACGACGACCCCGGCTACCGGGGTTTCGTCGACGGGGTCCGGGACGCCACGGCCGACGAGGTCTTCGGGCTCTGACCCTGACCGGCCGCCGGGCCGGTCGGCTGAACGGTGCCCTCTGCCCGCCCTCGTCGGCGGGCCGGCGGTGCGTCCGCGCCCGGCACCGGGGGCCGGCCGGCGTGGGACCGGCCTCCCGCCGTGGGCCGCCTTCTGCCACCATTCGGGGCGAAGAGCCGACGAATGGGGGCCCCGGGTGCGCATCCTGCTGGTCGAGGACGACCGTCGGGTGGCTGCCGCGCTCTCCTCCGCCCTGACCCGCCGGGGCTACGAGGTGGAGCACGCCGCGACCGTCACCGCCGCCCTCTCCGCCGCCCCCTGCGACCTGGTCCTGCTGGACCTGACCCTGCCCGACGGGGACGGCACCGACCTCTGCCGGGAACTGCGGCGGCGCAGCAGCCAGCTCGGCATCATCGCGGTGACCGCCCGGGGCGAGGAGCGGGACCGGGTGCTCGGCCTGCGGCTGGGCGCGGACGACTACGTGGTCAAGCCCTTCTCCATGACCGAGCTCCAGGCCCGCATCGAGGCGGTGCTGCGGCGCGCGGCGCACGCCGTGCCGGAGCGCAACCTGATCGAGGTGGGGCCCGTACGCATCGACGTGGCGGCCCGCACGGTCACGGTCGACGGCCGGCCGGTGGCGCTGACCCGTAAGGAGTTCGACGTCCTGCTCTCCCTGGCGCGGCAGCCCGGCGTGGCGGTGGCCCGGGAGCGGATCCTGCTCGACGCCTGGGGCACCACCTGGGGGGACGGGCACACCGTCGAGGTGCACGTCGGGTCGCTGCGCGGCAAGCTGGGCCACCCCCGCCTGGTGGAGACCGTCCGTGGGGTCGGCTACCGGCTGCGCGGCGAGTGAGGGGACGCCGTGCGACGTCGGTTGGTGATCAGCTACCTGCTGCTGATGGTGCTGGTGTTGATCGCGCTGGAGACCCCGCTGGCGGCCACCCTGGCCAGCCGGGAGACCGACCGGGTGCGGGCCGACCGGCTCGCCGACGCCACCCGGTTCGCCTCGCTGGCCGGCCCCGCCCTGCGCGGCGGTACCCCGGGCCCGCTCGACAACGAGCTGCGCAGCTACGACGCCCTGTACGGCATCGGCGCGGCGGTGGTCGACCGGGAGCGCCGGACGGTGACGGCCTCGGAGGGCTGGCAGCCGGCTGCGGGGACCCGCGAGGCGCTGGACACCGCGCTCTCCGGTCAGCAGGCCAGCGGGCCGGATTCGGTCTGGCCCTGGGTCGACGGGCCGATCGTGGTGGCGGTGCCGATCAACGACGGCGGCGAGGTGCTCGGGGCGGTGGTCATCGCCACCCCGGCCGACGGGGTCCGGCGCGCCGTCACCGTCTGGTGGCTGGCGCTGGCCGGGATGGGTCTGCTCGCCGTGCTGGCCTGCGTGCTGACCGCGTTCGGGCTGGCCGGCTGGGTGCTGCGCCCGGTCACCGAGCTGGACGCGGTCACCCACGAGATCGCCGAGGGTGACCGCGGTGCCCGGGTGCAGCACCGGCTCGGGCCGCCGGAGCTGCGCCGGCTGGCGATCAGCTTCAACCACATGGCCGACGTCGTCTCCGACGTGGTGGACCGGCAGCGGGCGTTCGTCGCGCACGCCAGCCACCAGCTGCGTAACCCGCTGACCGCGCTGCGGCTGCGGGTGGAGGAGCTGGGGCCGAGCCTGACGGACGCGGACGGGCGGGCCGAGCACCGGCTGGCCCTGGAGGAGACCGACCGGCTGGCCCTGGTGCTGGACGCGCTGCTGACCCTGGCCCGTGCCGAGCGTCGGGAGAACCAGCGGGTCACCGTGGACGCGGCGGCCGTCGCCGCGTCCCGGGTCGCCGCCTGGGAGCCGCTCGCCCGGCACGGCCGCATCGCCCTGCGGCTGGCGGCGGGGGACGCCCCGGCGTACGCGCGGACCGTGCCGACCGCCATCGACCAGGCACTCGACGCGTTGATCGACAACGCGGTCAAGTTCAGCGACGCCGGTGGGGAGGTGACGGTGACCGTCCGGCGGAACGACGGCGGGATCGCGCTGGAGGTCCGCGACACCGGGCCGGGGATGACGCCGAGCCAGCTCGGCCAGGCGACCGAGCGCTTCTGGCGGGCGCCGGAGGTGCAGAACGTCGACGGCGCCGGGCTGGGCCTCACCATCGTCGCGGTGCTGGTGGACGCCTCGGACGGGCGGCTCACCATGCGCCGGGGCGACCCCCGTGGCCTGGTCGCGGGCCTCTGGTTTCCCGCCCCGGCCGATTCCACCCCCGACACCCGCGCCGATGCCGCCGATCCCGCCTCCGTCGACGACTTCCCGCCGCCGGTGGGGGACTCCGCGCCGGCGGTGGACGTGGCCGGTGCCGCCGCACCGACCTCCGTCGCGCCCTCGGGGACCGGCCGGTCACCGCAGCCGGCAGGGACGGCCGAGGGCTGACACCCGAGCCCCGCCGGCAGCCGAGCCCCCGCGTGCCCGCGCCCGCCTCGCCGGCAGCCGAGCCCGCCGGCAGCCGAGCCCGCCGGCAGCCGAGCCCGCCGGGCCGGGCCGGGGCGGTCAGGGCTTGGTGGCGCGGTACCAGTCGGCGGCACCGGGGTGCAGCGGCAGCGGGGCGGTGGCGATGGCCGAGCGGGGACTCATCCGCCCGGCGGCCGGATGCGCGGCGGCCAACTCCTGGCGGCGCTCCATCAGCAGGCGGGTCACCTCCCGGATCAAGGGCGTCGGCAGGTCGGCCCGGACGATCAGGAAGTTCGGATTGGCCACAGTGGTCACCGGCTCGGTGCCATACACCGAGCGGGGGATGTCCCGGGTGACGTAGACCTCCGGGTTGCTCTCGCGCAGCGGCCCGGTCCACTCGCCGAGGTCGACGATCCGGGTGGCGCTGTCGCTCGCGAGTTGCTCCACCGCCCGGACGGGCAGCCCACCGGAGAAGAAGAACGCGTCGATCGTGCCGGCCCGCAGCGCCGCGACAGAGTCGTCGAGACCGAGCCGCTGCTGGATCACCTTGCCGCCGCCCAGCCGCGCCACCTCCAACAGCCGGACGGCGGTGATCTCGGTGCCGGAGCCGGGCGCGCCCACGGACACCCGCCGCCCGCGCAGGTCGGCCAGCGTGCGGACGCCGCCGCCGGCCGTGGTCACCAGGTGCAGCAGGTCGTCGTACACCCGGGCCACCGCGACCACGGACGGGTGCGCTGCCGGTGCGGCGGGCAGCACGTCGGCCTGGGTGAATCCCAGCTCGGCCGCACCCGCGCCGACCAGCCGGACGTTCTCGGCCGAGGCGGCGGTTACCACGACGCTGGCGTGGACGCCCCGCAGCTCCCGGTTGAGGATGGTGGCCAGTGACTGGCCGAAGGCGTGGTAGACCGCCGTCGGGCTGCCGGTCGCGATCCGGATCGGCACCGGCGGATCGGGAGAGTCCTGGCAGCCGGCGAGGCCGGGCAACGTCACCGCCAGCAGCAGGGCCAGCAGTGCCGGCGGGCGGGCGGAACGCGGGCGGACGCGGCGGAACCGGGTACGACTCACGGGCAGCACTCTGCGCCGCCCGGGGCCGTCACCGCAACCCACAACCCACCGGTCGGACTACGGCCCGGTCGGCGGACCGAGCAGGTTCACCCCCGATCGGGCAGTTGGGCGGTCCCCAGGGCGGTGCTGTGCAGGATCCGCTGGCGGTCCGGGCCGTCGGCGACGCAGACCAGGAAACATCCGGTGCCCGGGCGCAGCAGCGCCGGAACGTCCAGCAGGGCGGCCCCGCGTACCAGGATGGCGGCCAGTTCCCGGTCGGTGATGCGGACGCCGAGGATGTGCCGGCGGACGTGGCGCCCCCCGGCGAGCAGGGCGGCCCGCCAGGCGGCGGCGGCCAACCGGGGGCGCCACGCCCGCCGCACTGTCGACGCGCCGGGGACCGGCCCACCCAGCAGCTCGCGCCGGCCCTGCCGCCAGCCCGTCTCCAGCAACCTGGCGTACGCGGGCCGGTGCTGGCGCGGCACGGAGAGCCGGTGCAGCTCGTACCGGCGGCGCAGCCCGCCGACGGTCATCTCGTGCTCGTTCGGGACGTCCAGCCGGCCGAGCAGCTGCCGCATCCGCTGCGCCGCGTCCTCCCGGTTGAACTCCACCGACGCGGGACGGTGCTCGGCCGGCCGGCGGGTGCCGGCGACGGTCGGCGGGGGCGTGCAGCGCAGCAGGCAGGCGGCCTCGAACGCGTCGGCCAGGGTCGACCAGTCCATCGGCGGCGGGGCCGGGGGCGAGGTCGGGCACGGCCGTTCGAGCAGGATCTGTTCGGGAGCCAACTCAGGCACTCCTTGTCGGCGTCGGGGTGCCCTCTACCGTGGCCCTTCGACGCCGACGAAGAAACCGATCCGCCCCAGGCTTGAGGAAATCTTGCGGCAGTCCTACAGCTCCGTGACGATTACGTCGACCAGGCGTGGTCGACCTCGCGGCCCGGGCTGCTCCAGCACCTCGTACTTCAGGTCGCGCAGCGCGGTCAGCAGCCCGTCGACGGTCCGGGGCCGGGCGCCGGCGGTCAACAGGTCGCGGACCAGCCGGCCCTTGGTCGCCTTGTTGAAGTGGCTCACCACCGACCGGACGGGCACGCCGTCGACCTCGCGTTCGTGCAACACCCGGACGGTCACGGTGCGGTCGGCCACCTCGCCCCGGGGCGCCCAGGTGGCCGCGTACGCGCCGGAGCGCAGGTCGAGCACGGGCCCGTCGCCGGCCGCGGCGGCCATCGCCGGCGCGAGCGCCCGCCGCCAGTACGCCGACAGCGCGCCGAGGACCGGCAGCCTCGCCCCGATCGGGCACCGGTAGGGCGGGATCCGGTCGGTGAGCCGGACCGCGCCCCAGAGCCCCGAGCTGATCAGCACCGACCGGCGGGCCGCCCGCTGCGCCGCCGCCGGCAGCACGGCGAGGCCGAGCGCCTCGTAGAGCACGCCGGTGTAGACGCTGCCGGCAGGCGCGGTGGCCGCCACCCGCAGCCGGGCGTTGCGCCGCAGCTCGCCGCGTTGGCCCTCGCTCAGCCCCAGCGCCGCCCGGGCCGCCTCCCCGTCGCCGTCGGCGCTGAGCGTCACCAGCGCCGTCAACACCTCGTCGCGGGCGCCGGTCAGCTCCGGCAGGGACAGCCGGGCGAGGTCCAGCCGCCGGCCCGTGCCGGCGTCGGCCTTGCCCTCGGAGGGCGGCAGCAGGATGAGCATCGACGGGACTCCTCGGCTCGGCTCGGCGCGGCGTCCGGGCGCCGGCCCGGCCAGCGTACGGCCGCCCCTACCGCCACGGCCGCACCGGCTCCCGTGGGTGGTACACGCGATACCCGCCCACCTCGGTGACCGGCTCGGCGTCGGCCCGTTCGCCCAGCAGTCGGCGCAGCCGCCGCTCCGCCGCCGAGTCGACCCGCACCACGTACCCGGGCCGGGCGGCCCGACCCACCTGCCGCCAGTACGCCCGGTAGCGGTTCTGCCCGGGGGTGAGGTCACCGTCGAGCACCGCGCACACCACCTCCTCCCCGGTGTTGAAGATCAGCCGGTTGCAGGTCCAGTAGTCCCCGTACACCTCGCGGGGGCCGCCCGCGCGCAGCGTGTCGGCCAGCTCGCGGGCCTGCCGCTCCTCGACCCGGGACGCCTCGGTGCCGGTCGCGGCGAACAGCACGGTGACCACCAGCGTGGTCGCGGCCAGTGCGGCGAGCACGGCGGTGGACAGCGCTCCGGCCAGCCGGCCCAGTACCCCGACCGTGCCCCGCCAGCAGGCGACGGCGGCCACCCAGAGCGGCCAGAGCACCGCCGGCAGGGAGAGCTGGAGCACCGACAGATAGCGGGCGTTGTCCAGCGGGCTGGTGGCGGCCAGCGGGCTGCGTACGTACGACAGCAGGGTCAGCGCCGCGCCTCCGACCAGCGCGAGGTGCACCACCGGGCCGACCCGCGCGCCGCGGTCGGCACCCGCGGCCCGGCGGTACGCGACGACGGCGAGCGCGGCGGCGACCGCCAGCAGCAGCGGGTAGAGCAACCCGAACCAGCCCTGCCAGCGGGCGCAGCCGTCGACCGGGCAGAGGCCGGCGGCCAGCGGCACCCCCTCCAGCAGCCCGCCGTCCAGCCGCCGCGACCACGGCGGGGTCGGCCCGGCCCGGGTGCTGATCTCGCGGAACACCGACAGCGAGTCCTCCCCGGGCGGGGCGACCAGGTTGTCGCGGATCATCGGCGCGATCCCGAGGGTGAACCCGGCCAGCAGCAGCACCCCGGCCCAACCGAGCAGCTCCCGGCGGGCCACCCACACCAGCACCAGCGCGGCCACCAGCAGGTAGGGCAGGATCAGCCAGTCCGACCAGGCCGACACCCCGGCGAGCAGGCCGAAGAGCCCGACGGCCAGCCGGCGGTGCCGCACCGCCCCCCGGGCGAGCCCCACCGCGATCAGCAGCATCAGCAGCACCGCCGCCTTGACCTCCGGACGGCCGCCGACCACGGTGAGCTGGTCCCGGACCACCCGTTCCCCGCCGAGCGCCAGCAGGCCGACGATCGCGGTGGCGAACCAGGGCGAGGCGATCCGCCGGGTCAGCCGGTGGATCAGCCAGAGGAAGACGGCGTAGAGCAGCAGCAGCGGCAGGCGCAGCAGCGGCCAGCTCGGCCCCGCCACCGCGATCAGCGGCGCGGCCAGGTACGACTCCAGCACCCCCATGTAGCGCTGGCCGTAGAGGAAGACGGGCCACTCGCGGCCCTGCGCGATGTGCAGCGCGGCCAGCCCGAAGGTGGCCTCGTCGCTGTTGGAGACGGGCACCGTGTGCAGGGTCAGCACCAGCCGGTAGCCGACCCCGACGAGCCCGAACAGCAGCGCCACGAGCGCCGGCCGGTCGAGCTGCGGGCGCCACCGCCCACGCCTGCGTACTGGTTGCGACACGACCAACGCCCCCGTCGTCGTCCCGACCGGAGTGTTTCACGGGGCCGGGGCGGGGCGGGGCGGATCGGCGCAGCCCGTTGCCGGGAAGATCGCCTCGCGTGGCCGAGGTGGCCGGGTTGTGGCAGGGTTGCTGACGTGCCACCCACTCCCGCTGGCCAACTGGCCGTACCGAACCTGCACCGGGCCGCGCGGATCGAGGACGCCGTGCACTCGCTGGTCGAGCGTCGGCTGCGGCGCACCGGCTGGCGGACGAACATCGTCGCGTACACCGGTTACGGCGCGCCCGGCTGGGTACGGGTGATGTGCCGGGTGCTGCTCGGGCGGCTGGACACCCGCCAGCGGGGCCGGCTGGAGAAGGTACGCGGATGGCGCAGCTTCACCACGCTGCCGGCCAAGCACGTCACCGTGCACATCGAGGCCGGCGGGGTGGCTCACGAGGCGCGGGCCGACCGCAGCGGGTTCGTCGACGTCGTCGTGGCGGCGGACCTGCCGCCCGGTTGGGGCTCGGTGCGGATCAGCCTGCCGGACGCCGAGCCGGTCGAGGCGCCGGTGCGCATCCTCGACCCGGAGGTGCGCTTCGGCGTCCTCTCCGACATCGACGACACGGTGATGGTCACGGCGCTGCCCCGCCCGCTGCTGGCGGCCTGGAACACGTTCGTCCTCGACGAGCACGCCCGCAACGCGGTGCCCGGCATGGCGGTGCTCTACGAGCGGCTGGTCACCGCGCACCCCGGCGCCCCGGTCTTCTACCTCTCCACCGGCGCGTGGAACGTGGCGCCGACGCTGACCCGGTTCCTGTCCCGGCACCTCTACCCGGCCGGGCCGCTGCTGCTGACCGACTGGGGGCCGACCGCCGACCGCTGGTTCCGCAGCGGGCGGGAGCACAAGCGGGTCACCCTGGCCCGGCTGGCGCGGGAGTTTCCCGGCGTGAAGTGGCTGCTGGTCGGCGACGACGGGCAGCACGACCAGGAGATCTACCGCGAGTTCGCGGCGGCCCACCCGCAGAACGTGGCCGGGGTGGCGATCCGCCGGCTCTCGCCCACCCAGGCGGTGCTGGCCGGTAGCCTGCCCGCCCCGGCCGGGGAGTCGTCGGCGGGGCCGGTGGGGCAGAAGTGGCTCTCCGCGCCCGACGGCGCCGGCCTGTGGAAACTGCTGCGCGACGCCCGCCTGGTCTGACGCCACACCGATCGCGGGATCTGGCGTGTCAGGGATCCGGTGGTGCGCCGCCAGCCGCCTGCCGATCGGCAGGCGCCGGGTGCGGCGGCTGAGACAGCTCAGGACGCCGCGGCAGGCCCACACCCGCAACGGCGCCCGGGCCGCGCCCCCGGTCGGCCGTGGGTCAGGACGCCGCGGCGGGCCTTCTGCCGGGAGCGGCCGAGGTGGCGCCGGGAGTGGGCCGGCGGGTCAGGACCTGGGGGCCGGCGGCCGTGATGGCGACGGTGTGTTCGGAGTGGGCGGTGCGGGAGCCGTCGGCGGAGCGGATCGTCCAGCCGTCCTTGTCGAACTTGATCTTGTCGGTCGAGCGGCAGAACCAGGGCTCGATGGCGATGGTCAGGCCGGGGGCGAGTTTCATGCCGCGGCGAGCGCGGCCGTCGTTGGAGACGTGCGGAGCCTCGTGCATGGTGCGACCGATGCCGTGGCCGCCGAACTCGGCGTTGACGCCGTAGCCGTAGGAGCGGGCGACCTCGCCGATCGCGGCGGAGATGTCGCCGAGGCGACCGCCGGGCTGGGCGGCGGCGATGGCGGCCTCCAGTGCGACCTCGGTGGCCTCGATCAGCTTCAGGTCGGCCGGGTCGGGAGTGCCGACGACGACCGAGAGCGCGGAGTCGGCGACCCAGCCGTCGATGCCGACAGCCATGTCGATGCTGAGCAGGTCACCGTCCCGCAGGACATAGTCGTGCGGCAGGCCGTGCAGCACCGCGTCGTTGACCGACAGGCACAGCACGTTGCGGAACGGGCCGCGGCCGAACGAGGGAGCGTAGTCCCAGTAGCAGGATTCGGCGCCGCGTTCGGTGATCCGGCGGCGGGCGTGGTGTTCGAGGTCCATCAGGTTGACGCCGACCGCGGCGGCGCCGCTCAGCTCGGCGAGCAGTTCGCCGACGAACTGGCCGGTCACCGACATGCGGCCGATCTCCTCGGCGGACTTGAGCTCGATCACGACAGCCTCCCTCTCCCGTTGCGGTATTTTAATACCGGGATTTTTATACCACGCCGGGTGCGGCGCTCCGGAGGGATATCCTGCTGGCATGGTTCGCCAACCACTCACCGCCGAACAGATCGCAGCGGGCCAGCGTCTCGGAGCAGCCCTCCGGGCCGCGCGGGCCGGCCGCAGCCTCGTCGAGGTGGCCCTGTCAGCCGGCATCTCCCCCGAGACGCTGCGCAAGATCGAGGCGGGCCGCCTTCCCGCACCGGCGTTCGGCACTGTGGTCTGCCTCAGCCAGGCCCTCGACGTCCCCCTCGGCGACCTGGCCGAAGTCTGGCTGGCCGACATGTCCATCCGCCAGGCGTCCTGACGGCCAGCCGCCCGGGAAGCGGGCGGGCGTGGGCGTCGCCGATCATGCGTCAGGTGGTGAATTCGACGTCGCCCAGGGGGACAGCGCGGTACGCGGCGAGGCGTTCAGCCTGTTCGACGAT
This sequence comes from Micromonospora sp. NPDC047074, assembly GCF_040643815.1. Lineage (NCBI taxonomy): Bacteria > Bacillati > Actinomycetota > Actinomycetes > Micromonosporales > Micromonosporaceae > Micromonospora > Micromonospora sp. NPDC047074. The sequence goes on along the minus strand of NZ_JBEYVB010000005.1, from coordinate 13,926 downwards.
GTTGTCGCGCGTGGTGGCCGGCAGCTTCTGCCACGGCTGGACGGCGACCTTCAACGTCCTGCCGGACCTGCGGGGACGCCAGGTGCCGACCAGTGCACCGTCGGCCAGGACGGCGCCGGGGCGGCCCAGCACCGGCCACAACTCCTTGGCGTGGGCCGGGTCCGGCACCAGCGTTGCCCGGTCCCTGGCCTGCAGGAAGAGGTCGAACGGGCCGAGCAGCCGGGTTCCGTTTGCCTCGGCCGATTCCAGCGCCGGTTGGTCGGCGGCCAGGAGCGAGCGTGCCTCGCCACCGACCGTCACCTCGATCACATCTGCGGGCCAGCGCGCCTTCACCTCCTTGACCGGCGCGTCGAGGTAGTCGGCCACGTGTCTGGGGGTGGCCGGGCCGAGCAGGCGAAGGTACGTGCGGACGAGGTCGAACCTGTCGCCCGGGGCGGCGGCCTTCTCGAACTTCGCGATGCGTTGCAAAATTGGCGGCGACGTGTCCAGCCGCAGCTCCAGCCCGGCCCGAACGGCGGCCAACCGGAACGGCATCTCGTAGAGGTGGGTGGCGTCGCACGGCCGACAGGACCGCAGGTACGGCTCGGGCATCACCTCGGCCAGGCGCCCGGAGACGTCCCCCTTGACCATCGGCTCGGTGACGATGGCTCGCATCTGGGCGGCCACCTCGTCGAGGGCGGCCAGGATGCCGATGCCAGCCGCCTTCAACGGCTTGGCGGCGTCGTAGATGCGCTTGCCGGCGTCAGCGTCCGAGAACGGCTCGACCGCGGCCGCCACCTTCCCCACGTCAGCGCGACGGTAGAGGTGAGGGGCACCTCGCACGGTCCAGAGCAGGATCACATCCGCCACGGACAACGCCGCCACATCGACCCCGCGAATGGCCAGCGCCCACCTGCCGCCGTCAGGACCGGTCTCCTGCGCCCCGATGTCAAGCACCGCGGTGTCTCCGAGCGTGCCCTCGACCCGGTCAAGCTGCTGTGCCTGAACGCGGAAGTTCATCACCTGACGCGGATCAACCATCCCCACACCCTAGGCAGCGACCCCGACAGACACGCCGCGGCAGCCAGGGGACCGACCCCGGCCTCTCGACCGACGGCGTCCGCTCGTCCGCGCAGGTGACCAAGCGGTGCCGTCGAACCGGTCGGGTCTTCAGTGAGCGCGTAGGACGTGCTCGAGCCGCTGTTCGAGTCGGCCGCGAGCGAGGCCGTCACTGATGTCCAGCCCGGAGTCGCGCCATGGCTGGACGACCTTCGCCGGGTCCGGCAGATAGCCGACGATGTCCATGACGTTCCAGTACCGGAACTCGTCCCCGTCGTGACGGCCACCGGTCCGGCGCCGGTACGCGTCCGTGAATCTGGCCCCGGCCTCGACGCCGTGCAACATGGCCAGATAGGTCGCGGCATGCGCGACGTCCAGGGTCGCCGGTCCCCACGACGTCTCGACCCAGTCCACCACGCCGCTGACCCGCCCATGCGACCACAGCAGATTCCCCAGGTGGAAGTCCCGGTGCAGGAACGTGCCGGTATGGGCCGGCACGGGTTGCTCCAGCACTTCGAACGCCTGATGCCATAGCTGTCGCCGCTGCGCCCACGGCGGCACGAATCGTTTGCCCGGCGCCGCCCACGACTGGTACGGCCGTGGCCTGTCCCGCCCGGGCGCGAACTGATGGATGCCTACGAGAACCTGCGCCACTTCCTCCAGGATGCCGTCCGCGGCAGAGGTCAAGCACAGCCGTCCGGGCAGCCAGGACATGAGGTGGGCCGGTGCCCCGGCGGTGTCCCCGGACAGGTCGAGGGCGATACTCCGGGGCACCGGGATCGATGTCCGTTGCAGTTGCTGCTGGACAGCGGCCTCTCTGGAAAGCAGGCCGGCAGCGTGTCGGCGCCACGGCTCCTTCGCCATCAGCCGGAGCACGGCCTGTTCGCCGTCGTGCCCGGTCAAGCCCAGCATGGTGGACGTCCAACCACCTGTGAGGCGCCGCACCCTGGTGATCCGACGCTGCCAGGCCGACTCGACCCAGCGAATCCCGACCTCGATCGCACTGCCCACGACCACCACTCTGTCATCGGCACGATCGGACGTGCAGCCTCCGCGAGAGTCGGTCGCGGCGGCTGGCGCCCGGTCGGCGGGGCATGTGGGTGTTGCGATCGTGGTTTCCTTGTCAGGTGACCCCACCTCTCCCGGCGCCGACGACGGATGTCGAGGCGCGGCTGTCGCAGGAGTGGAACGTCTGGCTGTGTACGCTGCGGCGCGACGGCTCCCCGCACCTGACTCCGGTCTGGTTCGTCTACGCCGCCGGGACCTGGTGGATCTGCTGCGAGAGCCGCAGCGTCAAGGCCCGCAACGTCGTGGCTGACCCGCGGGTGTCCCTGGCTCTGGAAGGCGGGGACGCTCCCGTCGTGGCAGAGGGCGTCGCCAGGGCGCACCGGAGCGGGTTCCCGAGCACGGTTGTCGAGGCGTTCGCGAGCAAGTACGACGGCTGGGACATCTCCACGCAGGTCAGTCCGGGAAACGGCCGGCTGCTGCTCGAGATTCCCGTCCGGCGCTGGCTGCTCGCCGGCACGGCACAGTAAGCCGTTTCGATCCTCCATGGACTGTGAGGATCCGGGGCCATCGCCATGCTGAAGCCCCGGGCCGCCCTACAGTGGGACGACATGGGGATGTACGCGTCGGCCCGTGGCTGGCTGCAGATCGACTTCAAGCGGCGCAGCACTGCTGAGGAGATCGTCCGGCGGCACCATCACGATCTCTACTCCGGCGGGTGGGCGTTCCCGGAAGCGCCGTTCAACTGGACGCTGTACCTCTTCTACGGTGGTGACATCCGCGAGGCGGAGGTGCCCTGGCTCCGAGAACAGGTCACCGAGTTGGCCGCGATGCCACCGGTCGACGATGACGGTGATCGACCTGCCGGCTTGTTCCTGATCACCGACGAACGCGGCGGGGCCGCCAGCTGGCAGGTCCGTGACGGGGGCGTGGACGAACGGCCGGCGACGTTCCTGGCGTGGCTCGGTGAGTAGTCCACCGTCGGCAGAAACTCCCGGGACGCACCCGCTCGTTCAGCAGGACATTGAGCCGCAAGCGCATGTCCGCGCGGCCAGGTTGCGCCGGAGTCCGCGGCGCATTCTGCGGGAAGCACCGGGCTGCGTAGCGAGGGTGAGGATCTCCTCGGCGGCCAACTCGGGGCGTTTCGCCAGGGCGAGGGCCGCGGCATACGGCCTGCCGCCAGGTTGTCGCAACAATGCCCGCGTTTCTCCCAGGACCCGTAGCAGCACCATCCGGTCGGCGTTCGGATGACGGGCGATCGTCGCCAGCAGACAGCGGCGATCCCAGCCGCCGAGATCCTCGGTCGACAGCGTGGCCAGGGTATGGGCGTCCGCGAGCGGGTGTTCGGCGACAGCCATACGCACGAACGAGTACGGGCTGGCGGCCAGGGTGCACAGCACCTCTCGGTCGACCCGTGGATCCGCGATGAGATCGAGGTAATCGCGCGGCGAACGCGAGCGTGGCAACAGCTTGCTGATGTCCACCACCGCACCATCGTGGCAGCCGTCACCAGCACACGCGACGAGATATCCGCGGATGGGCCTTTTCCGTGACGGCAGGCCCATTCGCCAGCGCCGCTGACCTCGCTGCAGTTGCGGTGCCCGTACGCCAGTTGATGTCCGCACGCAGGCGAGCGTTGCGATCGACGATCAGTGTGAACGCCCAAGGCTCCTGCCCGTCCGGCCCGGACCAGGCGCGACCGCGAATTCTGGGCTGCGGTGGTAGCAAGTCGTATCGCTCGGTGACCGGCCCGTCACACCAGTGCCGGCGAAGCTGCTGGTCATCGAAACCTTGGAACTTTGCGTAGATGCGGAACTTTAGCCGAACCCAATAGTCGTCAAGTTCCAACATGGACAAGCCCTTCTCGTTCGTCACCGTCGGCGGCAGATCCGGGTGCTCCCGGTAACTGGATAGACCAACGCAGTGGAGCGGTCGATCGGCTTCCCAGGGTCCGACGTGATCTGCATCCACGACGCCCGGCGTGACATGCTTCCGCGATGCAGACTGAGGATCTGGTTCGCGCCCGGATTCGCGATGTGCTCGCCGTTCCCGGCATCAACGGGCTCGTGGCCGCCTATTTCAGTCACGACGGACCGTTCGCCGGTACGTCGTTCGATCTGGTCGGTGAGAACCCACGGGACGTGCTGACCCTCGACGACCTGCTCGCAACCACACTGCTGGACATCTCCTGGCGCCCGCTCGCCATCCGCACGCTCCTCGCCAAAGGCGACCATGTCAGCGCCGCGCTCGCTGCGATCCGCGTCGACCTGGATCTGTGGAACGCAGATCATCACGACCTTCAGCCAGTAGTGGTACTGCATCGGTGGCTCGACGACCTGCCGGGGGTCGGTCCAGTGATCGCGAGCAAATTCCTTGCCCGCAAACGGCCGCGGCTTGTGCCCGTCCATGACGGAATCGTGCTTCGTGTGCTCGGCGCGCCGAAGGAGCAGCTCTGGGTGACGCTAGCAACCGCGCTGAAGGAATCCGCCCTTCGTGATGAGATCGAAGGGCTCCGCCCAGCAGGCGTGGACTCACCCAGCCTGCTACGCCTGCTCGACGTCGCGATCTGGACCCGCCACAGCCGTTCGCGTAACGCCCGCGATGCCCGCAGGGTGGTCGGGGTGCCCGAACCTGGCGAGCCATCACCCGGGAAGTCGCCGCGGCGTATGTCGGCTACGCCTGGGACAGCCGGCTGAACCGGGCGGTCGCACGACTGGCCGGCACCGTAGTCAACACCAGCCCGCGGCCACGGGCGACCCGCAGACGTCGCCGGTGCGGTCAGTGCCCTTCGGCGTAGTGGGAATGCACGGCGGGTTGTCCCGTGTAGTTGGCGCCGGCGCGATCGTCGGCGCCAAGGTAGCTGTACGGGAGGCGGACCTCACGGCGGCCGGTGCAGCCGATCCGGCGGCGACGGGGGTCGTAGGAGAATCCGGCGGCGCGGAGTCGGGCGGTGAGGCGCCGCCCAGCGGGTCGCCCGTCAGGAAGCCGGATGCTGGACAGGTCCAGGTCGGCCACGAGCCGGCCGGTGGGAGTCAGCCAGCCGGCCGCCCGGGTCAGGACGGCGAGTTTGTCCCCGACGTAGTGCAGTCCGTGCAGACAGGTGATCAGGTCGAACGTCCGCGTTGGTGCCCAGGTGGCGACGGAGGCGCAGATCAGCTCCAGGTTCAGGGGTGGTGCCGGTGCGGGATCGAAGGCGTCGACCAGGTCGACCCCGACGAGGAGTGTCCGCTCGGCCAGCCCTGCCAGGCGCAACTCCCCGGCAGCCTGGATCAGTGCCCGACCAGTGCCACAGCACAGATCCAACCAGCCGGCGGCTGCCGAATGTTCGGCCCGACCGTCGCCGGCAAGACCGGCGACGAGAACGTCCACAGGGTTGAACCCCAGCTCCCGGGTGTAGCTGTTCACCCCGGACAGCTGCCGTTCGCGGTTCATGGTGCAGTTGGCCACCACCGCCGACTGTTCCAGGACGTCGTTGCCAAGCAGTTCGAGACTGGCGCGTTGGTCGGACACGGCAACATCGTCCCAGGGACAGCTCCGCAGAACGAACCCCCGACCAGCGGCGGGAGCGTGCATGACCCTGGCCGACCGGCCGGGCGTGGATCACGCCGGATCGGTCTCTCGGCCGCACGCCGCGCGCGACCGGTCTTCTTTCCGTCCTGCCAGGATGATGAGTGCGCCAGAGACGATGCCCGCGAAGTACGGGGACGGCACGAGCAGGACGCCGCCGACGAAACACCATGCCGCGAGGCCCCAGCCGAATCCGGCGGGCATGGTCATCCCGCGTCTGGCGAGGTGCCACGTCAGGTAGCCCAGGAGTATCAGGGGTACGGCGAAGCCTCCCGGGCCGGCCCAGAAGGTGAGCTCATTCTGAAGGGACTCCACCGTCTGATCGGCGCCGCTGTCGGTCACCGCGAGCGGGACGGCTGCCCACATCCCCCGATCCACCCAGCCGGTGATGTCCTCCCAGGCGACAAGCGTCAGCAACACCAGGTGCCCTGTCCCCAGTGCGAGCATGATGCCGCTCGCCCAGCGCAGCAGCCGGTTACCAGAGTCCACCGTCAGCCCCGTTCACCGTGCTGCGTTGCGCGACTGCTGTGGTCGCGCCAGGCTCGTTCCCACTGCCGGGCCAGGGCTGGGTAGACGATGACGTGTCGGAAGGGCGCGATGGCGGCCATGTAGAGCCGCCCGAACCATCCGTTGGGCTTGACGAGGACGGCCATCCGTAGCTCGTAGTCACCGTTGATTCCCTGCACCCAGCCGAGGTGCATCACCGTGTGCACGGTCTTGTTCGCCAGTTCCCGAGCGGACTCCAGGGAAAGCTCGTAGACCCCTTTGAGGGGCATGTTGTCGTTGTCCTCGCCCCTGGGGGCCTCGCCGAGGTCGCGGGGCAGCCGGTCACGGAGCGAGGCGACCCGTACGCCGACACCGGCCGTGGGGTTGTCCCAACCGAGGAGTGCGCCGAGCTTCCACCGGACGGCGAACAGGAACCGCACCGGCCAGGCCTGTCTCGCGAACCCGCCGGCCGTCCGCATCGCTGTCAGCATGATCGGGAAGTCGTCAAGCCCGGCCCCGGGGGTACGGAACGCCCACACGTCCTCGACAGTGAAGTCAGCGGTGACTTCGTGGACGCGCCACGGAATGCCGGTGTGCGCAGTGTGGGGAAGTCTCACGGGTGCGTCCTCCCGAAGCTCTCGTCACCTCGCTGATCCCGCAAGATGATCTCCTGTGTTGGCCAGCATAGGATATGCTGTCTAGCATAGAGGGGGTGGCGTGACAACACGACGGGAGCAGATCAGCGGAGAGAGCCGCGAGCTGATCCTCACCGCGGCGGCAGAGCTGTTCGCGACCAAGGGCTACCGGCAGACGACGTTCGCCGATGTGGCCGAGCGGTCCGGGATCAGCCGGGGGTCCATTCCATGGCACTTCGGCAGCAAGGAAGGCCTGCTCATGGCGGTGCTCGAACGGTCGGTGGACCTGGTCCGCACGAGCCTCGACGACGCGCCCGGCCCGGGCGTGGAGACGGGGCTGGACCACATGCTGAAAGGGCTCGACACGCTGTTCGCGCAGCCCACCACCAAACTGTTCGTCACGCTGCTGGTCGAGGCGCTGGAGCCGGACTCGCCCATCCACGACCGCTACGTCGAGATCCACGACACCCTGCGCGGCCACTGCAAGCGCTGGCTGGACCGATTCGCGCCGACAGTTGCCTTGTCCACCGACGCGCTGGCGGTCGCGATCGTCGGGGCGGGGATCGGCATCCACCAGCAGTGGTTGGTGGCGCCCGACCGCGTCGACATCGGCCAGTCGTTGGCCGCGTTACGCGCACTGGTCGCGGGGATCGTGCCGGTAACCCGGACATGACCGACCGCCGCGCGGGCAACGGTGGCGCCCAGAACGAGGTGATTGGCCGGTGCGGCACCAGTCATACGTCACCGTGGCGCCAGCGGGGTGATGCACGGCAGTTTGAAGACCATGGGAGACACGGCATGCGCGGGGCCGCCGAGATCGTGGAACCACGTCGGCCCCGGTGGGCTGGATGATGAACGACTGGTGGAACGGCTCCACTGGTCAGCTTGCGGTCTGCTCGCGCAGCACCCTGGTGGAGTTGGCGGCGGTGCTACCGGCAACGGGCAGGTTCGTCGTCGCCCGGCTTGACGCAACGAGGATGCCGGATGCCGACCACGCCTTCTACGAGCTCTCCGACGCGCTGCTCTTTCCTGGCTACTTCGGCTGGAACTGGGACGCGTTGTCCGACTGTCTCCGGGATCTGAACTGGTTGCCCGCGGACGGCTATCTGATCGTCGTCGAGAACGCGCCCCGGTTGCTGTCGAGCAGTGCCGAGGATCAGCGCACGATGTTCCGGATCCTGTCCCGGGTCGTTCGGCACTGGGCTGACCCGCTCGGCAGACCGGACGGCAGGGGCGTCCCGTTCAAGGTGCTGCTGCTGTGCGACCGCGACGAGGAGGCGGTGCTGTTACGGCAGGAGATCGCCTGCGCGGTCCATGGCGCGCGGTGAAATCGTCGACACGTCAGGTGGACGGTTGTTGAGCCGTTGCTGCCCGCGCCGGATCGGCGTCCGGGCCGGATCACCGGCACTGATTTCGCAGAAGCTGCGGACTGGGGCGCCATGACGGGATTTGCCCGAAGGCTAGGGGCCATGGAAACCTGCCATGACCGGTTGCGGCGGTCGACGGCGGGCGGGACGTGGGGACCGGTCCTGGCCCACGCGCATGAGCCGGGTCCTGTTTTGCCGCACCCACTCGGCCTTGGTAGGAATGCACCCTCGCTTTTCGTCGGAATGGGGTAACGGTGCCAACCAGCGACTACGACAACTTCGCGGACGCCTATGCGGCGGAAAACGAGTCCGGCCTCTTCAACGCCTACTACGAGCGACCCGCGATCCTTCGCCTCGCTGGCAACGTCTCGGGCCGCCGGATCCTCGACGCGGGGTGCGGTTCCGGCCCGTTGTCAGCCGCGCTGCGCGCAAAGGGAGCCGTGGTCACCGGCTTCGACGTAAGTGCGGCCATGGTCGACCTGGCCCGCCAGAGACTGGGTGAGGACGCCGACCTGCACGTGGCGGACCTGAGCGCGCCGCTGCCGTTCGCAGACGCCGAGTTCGACGACGTCGTCGCATCCCTGGTCCTGCACTACCTGGAGGACTGGTCCGGCCCCCTCGCCGAGTTGCGTCGCGTGCTGAAGCCAGGCGGTCGCCTGCTGCTCTCGGTCAACCACCCCGCCGGCTATCTCGTCGAGTATCCCGAGGCCGACTACTTCGCGCTGACGAAGTACTCCGAGGACTACGTCATGGACGGCCGGACTGTGTGGCTGACCTTCTGGCACCGGCCGCTGCATGCCATGGCAGATGCTTTTGCTGCTGCGGGGTTCCGCATCACGACGATCAGCGAGCCGCCCCCTTCTCCGGACACTCCTGCGGAGCTGCTTCCCCCCGACTTGGGCTCCGGGTCCTTCGTAGGTTTCCTCTTCTTCGTCCTCGAGTCCGCCTGAAGGAAACTCCGGGCAGACCAGGGGATATGTTTTCACGGCCAGACGGCCGGACCTACGCCGGCGAAGGCAATCTGGCCTGGCTTAGTAGATGATCGACAGGACCGCCCTCGGCCTGCCTTGTCGTCCAGGGACGGTTCGGTTCAGTTTCCGCCTCGTCGGGCGTGGTGAGCTGACAGACAAGGCTGGGGCGGTGATCGAGACGTTGCTGCCGCGCTCGGACGGGCGTAACGGCAGGGGCGCGACAACCGCCAGGTCAGCAACGGAATCCTGTGGAAGTTGCGGACCGGCACGCCTTGGCGTGACCTGCTCGGTCGCCCGACCACCCGCCCTCGGCGGTGTTGCGAGCCCAGGCTATGGGCCGGGATATTCGGCGTGCACCTCGCCGCCGAACAGCCGCCAGTAGAAATCGTTCATCCGTGCCGCTGCGGGAGCGTGTCGGGCGAGGATCTTCGCCACGGTCACGGGCACGCCGTGCGGGATGTTGCCGCTCGCGCATCGGTGCACGTACTCGTTGCGGGCGACGGGGCCGCCGCTGGCCGGCACCGGCACTCCGCACACGGTGGTGACCAGCCAGTTCACCAGCCCCATCGCCGCGTACCCGGCATCGTGGTCGACGTGGTACCCGACGAAGTCGCGTTCAGCGTCAGAGAGGTCGAATCGGGGCGACGTGGCCAGCCCGAAATCGACGAGGTAGATCCGGTCACCATCGGAGCGCATGTTGCCGAAGTGCCCGTCCATATGCAGCAGGTGGCGGTCACGCAGGAACGCCACGACTTCGGACAGCTGCTGTTCGGTCGTCTCTGCTCTGCCGACCGGATCTTCGTTCAGCCAGTCAAGCAGCGGATAGGGGACGTACTCGAAAAACTGCACGAGGCTGGAGGTCGCGCCGGCCAACTCCTCGAGGCGGCTACGGACGGCCGGAGTGCCGCCGAGCCGGGCGACGGCCGCGTCGATGTCGATGTGCTCGGGCGCTGTCGGCGGACGGCCGGGTAGCACCCGCCAGTGGTGCAGCAGTGGAAACGAGCCCGTGTCACCGGCCAGGACTCCCTCGGTGACAATCAGGTTCGCCGCCAGCTCACGCCACACGCCGAAACTCGGCCCGCCGATGCCGTACTGACAGTAGGACGGCAGGTTGGACAGGTTCCCCGTGCTGTGGGGGTGGGCCAGCTCCCGGTCGGTGATCGGGATCCGTTTGGCGAGTACTGGCACGCCGTCGATGTCAAGCGTGACGCAGCCCCCGCCCACTCCTACGGCGATGGCGGGCGCGATGCCGAGAAGCGCCGCCAACTCGGCGTCGCTGCGGGCCGCGAGCGAGGCGGAGATGCGGTCATGGCGGGCACGCCGGGCGGCCAACATCTCGCCCATCATGCCAGCAGGCTGTGACCCCTCCACCGCAGCCAGTCGGTCATCGGGCTCTCGGTACCAGATCCGTTGCCAGCGGTCCTCCGCCGCTGTCGTGGACTCGGCGCGTCTGCGGTGTCGCTTTCTGTTCGCGGACTAGCCGCCCCCAACCACCCGTTGATTGCGGGTGCCACGGTGGCAGGTACGTCCCGGTTCGACCAGGTGGGAACACAGCGTGCACCACAGTGCGGGTACCGTCTCGTGGACTGTTGCGCTGAAGACGACCGGGTTTGCGTCGGCGGCCTGCGCCGGTGTCCGAGTGAAGTACCGCATGGTCCACTCGTCTTGGTCATGTGGCCAGGCGCTTAGCTGCGCCTGGACGGCGACGCCGGTGTCCTCGTCCAGCCACCAAAGCTCGGTCGGGCCGGTCGCCTCGGGTACGCATTGCGGTAGACGTCGCTCGTCCAGTACAGGAACGACGTCACGCGGCGTGTAGCAGGTGAAGGTCCGGTGGAACCAGCCACTGACCGTCACGAGCAGGGCGTGGCGCTCCAGACGCTGATCGACGGAGCGGTCAATCACGCGGTAAGACCACTGGCCGGGTCCCATAGCAGTGCGGCCGTCGGCAAGAACGTCGACGCCCCAGGTCCAGTCGCCGTCCAGGATGCCCGTGAAGGCCAGCCCGAGCGGACTGCGATGAGCCACCACATCACCGTCGAGTCCGTATTCCATACCATTGGAGCCGATGACCGGGTACCAAAGGCCCCCGTAGCGCTCCTCGAACCTGATCATCGCTTCGACCAGATCGTAGGGCGCCGCCTCGATCCGGTCGTTGACGCGGAGAACGGCCATCGAGCGGATGTCGGAAGCGGCCATGCACTGCATCCGGCGGGACCGCCGCGCGAGAACTGCCCGGGCACGTCCAGACAGGCTCGGATCGTCAAGAACGTATGCCCGCCAACCTACCACCGACTCCCGCCAACAAGCCCGGCTCGCCGCGTTGATCGGCAAGTGTGAGGCTGAAGGATCCTCTGGAGGGCCTCTGGTGGAACCAGGCACGATTGCCGACGGTCCAATCTGACATGCGCGCGGTCGTCTCCCTGAGTTCCGTCCTGTTGGGCCTGTTCGTCGGCGCTCTCATGCTGCGTTCCGGCTGGGAGTTGCCGGTGCGAGTCTCCTGCTCAGGCGACGCGTGCACGTCGCAGTCGTGGGTCGACGTCGACTGGAACCGCGTCAACTGGGAACTGAAGCCGGCCAGGATCACCTGCTTCGAGGCCAACCCGGCCAACCACGATGTCCTGATCGGGCCCGGCGACGAATGCGTACGGTCCCGCGGCGACGTCATTGAACACCAGGCCACCTACGAAGAACTACGTGAAGAAATCCAGCAACGGCGTACCCGGGCACTTGCGTTCGCCGGCGCCGCGATCGCGCTACCACCGATCCTCGTCGAGGTGTGGTGGCGGGTTCGCCGCAGGCCGGCACCGACGGCACATTGACCCCTCGCTCCTTGCGCCGACCGTCGAGATCCAATATCGGCCGGCCGGTCAGGCTGGCGGATCATCTCGAAAGAGATGCTCTTTCACACCTCGGCCGCCCCAGCGGGTCGCAACGAGTTCGGGACGGGGGCGGGTCGGCTCGGGCACCCAGCCATGTTGTCTGGTGTCGGGCGCAGGGCAGTCCCAGTCGGCGATCAGCGCAAAAGGATCCGTGGCGCGATCAGGCTCATCGCCACACGGCTCCCGGACGACCGACGCTGGGTAGAAGCGCGTCTCCTGAGCCACCCTGCAGTCATCTGTCCGGGAGGCGACCAAGGCGCCGCAGCCTTCGCAAGCCACACACGGGTTCCACCCCACCAACGACCAGCAGCCCGTGTGAACAAGGTTGTGGACAATACGTGTCCCGCGTACGTCGCCGGGTGAGAGGACGAAGGTGCCGACGACCTGATCACGGCCGTACGCGGCCTCGTCGATCGCATAGGTGCCGGGGTCGAGGAGCGGCGGGTTCACGTGATGGCAATCCAGGAGCGACCAGTGCGGGCCCGCCGGCAGCTCCACCAACCGGACTGGGACGCTCAGCGCGTTCCCGCAGCTCGCACACCAGAATCCCTCCACTGCGGCATCATGACATCCGGGTCAGGCAAAGGCATCCGAGAATGTGAGGGAGCAGGCGTTTGCTATGACGGACCATCTCGAAGTGCTTCCCTTCCCAGCGCCCGGTCGGCGGCAGATCCGGATGGGTCAGAATGTGCCGATGACGATCTCCGCTGACGAATCCGGTCCGGTCCGGATCGTGACGGCTGTTCTTCGCGACGGCGATCGGGTGTTGCTGTGTCACCGAAGCGCCGGACGCCGTTGGTATCCCGACGTGTGGGACCTGCCGGGCGGTCACGTCGAGGAGGGAGAGGATCCGAAAGAGAGCCTCGTCCGCGAGCTTCGGGAGGAGTTGGGGATCACGGCGACGGAGCCGTCCAGCCCGCCGATGCATGAGATCCGGACCGCGACGTTCGCCATGCAGATCTGGTTGGTCGACAGGTGGACCGGAACCCCCGTCAACGCCGCGCCGGACGAGCACGACGCGGTGGCGTGGTTCGAGACGTCCGACCTGGACAGCCTGCGCCTCGCCCACGAGTCGTATCTCACGATGCTCACCGCTGTGCTGGCCGGGTGACGTCGCTCCGGATGCCAGGGGTGCGCGCTCATCGGCAGGTCCGGGATGCTGAGCCGCAACGAAGTGACCTGCGCTGCGTGACGGCCCGACGCCTGTCCTCACGCCCGATCGACGCCCGAACCGGCTGGCTGATCAAGGTATGTGCGGGACGGGACGTACCGGAGTTTCTCCGGCAAGCCCGCCGTCGTGGACAGCCTCCGCCAGGTCTGGATTACGGTAGGCGGTGGCGAGAGTGAGCCAGCTCAGAAAGCTGCCATAGCCGCCGCACATAGCCTCACCGCCGTCGCCGCCGCACAGGACCGCGGGGTCGGTGGTGGATTCGGCCCGGTACGGGTCGTCGCCGATGACCAGGCCGAACAGGTTCGGTTCTCGGATGAGGGGCACCTCGCCGTAGGGCTCGCCCTCGGGATACTCGTCACCCCGGCGGAACAGGCTGGTGGCCCTGTCGCGATCGAAGAACCCGACCCGGACGGTCCGGCCGACGTAGCTCTGTAGACCTGTGCCAGCAAAATGGGCCTCGGTGCTTCGCGCGATGTCAGCCGCGGTGCGGGCGGCGGCTCCGTCGGAAAGGTCCAACCAAGCGGACAACGTGAGGTCAGCGTGTGACACGTGGGGATTATGCCCCCGGGTCGCGCCCTACACAGGCGAGAAGCATGGCCGGCCAGACGGGGCGTGACGGAGCCTCAGGGTTCGACACCCCGGTGCGGCGGAAAGTGCACATGATCATGAAGATGTCGATTGCGGCGAGTTCGGGGGCTTGGCCTTCTGCGGATAGATCGTCTCGTGGCGGGCCAGCATGGCGACGAACTCGCCGATCTTCCGCTCGCGGGTCTGTGCCCGTTTGACGGCGTTGACGCGGTGGATGAG
>NZ_JBEYVB010000004.1:252210-327800 GCF_040643815.1 Micromonospora sp. NPDC047074 | reverse complement strand
GGCTCCCCCCCCCCGGGCCCCCCCCCCCGCCCCGCAAACAACCATCCGGGGGGGGGGCGCCCCCCCGCGGCCGCGCGGGGGGGCGCGCCCCCCCCCCCCGCGGCCGTGGTCGTCAGGAGGTCGTCAGCTGTTGACGATCAGGCTGGCGATCTCGTTGTAGATCAGGTGCGCCTTCGCGCCCTGGTTCGACGGGCAACCGCCGAGGTGGTGCAGGGCGACCACCCGGTGGCTGGCGTTCAGCACCGGCGAGCCCGAGTTGCCGCCCGAGGTGTCGCAGCTGTAGCTGATGTTCCAGGTGTTGTAGTTGGCGTTCCGCACGCTGCACAGCGTGCCGCCCTGGGTGTCCTCGTAGATCGACAGCCGCTTCGGGCTGCCGTCGCCGTGCCCGGGGATGTAGATCCGGGTGCCGGTGGTGGTCGCGGTCGTCGCCAGGAACAGCGTGCCGAACCCCTGGATGGTGGCGAAGTTGTTCACCGAGTACAGGGCGTAGTCCAGCTCGCCGGAGCCGCCGGTGCTCACCCGGTAGAGGGTGGCGCCGCTCACCTTGGTGCCGGGGCCGGGGTTCGCGCCGCCGCAGGTGGCGCACTGGTAGTTGAACTGCATCTCGCTGCCGCTGACGGCGGCCTGCGTGGAGAAGCAGTGCTTGTTCGTCAGCATGCGGTTGGTGCTGCCGACCCGCCAGGTGGTGCACAGGCCGCCGCCGCTGATCAGCAGCCGCGCCACCGCACCGCCGCGGGCGTACTCGTTCGGGTGGCTGCTCTGGTAGCAGACCGCGTCGCGGCGGGCGTCGGTGCTGCACACGGACTGCGTGGAGAAGTTGTGCTGCGCGATCTCGTCACGGTCGTAGCCCCGCCAGAACCGGTCGATGGTCACGACCTCGCCGCGGGAGGGGCGGTTGCTGTGCAGCGTCACCACCGCGGTGTCACCCTCCACCGACATGGCCCAGAAGCCCGGCTGCCCGTCGGTGGTGTAGTCGGAGCCGGTCGCCCGGTTCAGGTTACGGTCGTACCGGTAGCTCTCCCGGCCGTCGGGGCTGGACACGGTGACGTATTCGCCGTGGGCCAGCCGCAGCGCGCTGAAGTGCACCTTGACGTACGTCGCGCCGGGGTGCCGGATGACCTGCGTCCGCGCGTCCGCGGCCTGGGACAGCGCGCCGTCGAGGGTACGGAGTTCACCGACCGTGGTGACACCCTCCGCCGAGAACTGATCCGATTCGGGTGCCCGCTCGGAGACCGGCGCGAGAGGTCGAACCGAATACGCCTCGGCGGCGGCGGTTGTCGGCAGCAGGCTCAGCCCGAGCGTGCAGGCGCTGAGCGCGACCGCCACCGTTCGTAGGCGGCGCAGGGCAAGTTTCATCGTCGCTCCTCCCGAGGAACCAGCACCGAGACGTGCCTGCAGCCTTCATACCGGCAACGACGCGATACATGCAAGTCTATCGATGCAAGGGATCCCGAATCACCCCAAGCGGGTGAGGTCGATCGGGCCGGTCCTGCCCTACCGTCCGTGACATGGCGGTGTTCCGACCGACTCCGGTCAGCCCCTTTCCCGAAACCGGTGGCGACGGCAGTCAACAGGGCGAGGCCCGGGCGTTGCCACCGGAGCTGGGACCCGACGCGATCGCCGTGGTCAGCGGCGCGACGTTCATGTACTCCGACCCGGCCGGGGACGTGCCCGCCGGCACGGTCGGTGGCCTCGTGCACCGGGACACCCGGCTGCTCAGCCGCTGGGAGCTGACGCTCGACGGCCGCAGCCCGCTGGTGCTGCGTTCGACGTCGCTGGAGCACTATCTCGCCCAGTTCGTGCTCACGAACGCCCCGCAGGACGGCCTGCCGGCAAACGCACTGGGAATCCGCCGGCTCCGCGCCATCGGGGACGCCCTGCACGAACGCGTCGAGGTCCAGTCGTACCTCCCGCACCACTGCCAATTCGAGCTACGGCTCGCGGTGGGCGCCGACTTCGCCGACCTGTTCGAGGTGAAGTCACAGGTCTTCGACCGGCAGCAATGGATCACCAGGCAGTCCGTCCAGGACGGGCGACAGTGGTCTGTGCGGTACGAACACGACGAATTCCGGGCAGAAAGCCGGTTGATCGCCAATCCGCCCGCAGACCGGGTCGAAGGCGACGAACTCGTCTGGCACGTCGACATCGACCCGTTGCAGGAGTGGCGGGTCGACCTGCGGCTCGCCCTGGAACCGGACGACATCAGCCAGCCGGTCCTCGGTGACATCGGTGAGGTCTTCCATCGCAGGGCCCCGGACCCCTCCCGGGAATGGCTCGCCAGCGGCGCCACGCTGCGCAGCGACAACCAGGCGCTGACCCGCACCATCAGGCGGACGGCCGAGGATCTCGCCGCCCTGCGCCTGGAGCTGGACGTCAACGGTGAGCGCGTCATCCTCCCGGCCGCCGGCATGCCGTGGTTCCTCACCCTGTTCGGGCGGGACACCCTGATCACCGCCTACCAGGCGATCGCGGGCGCTCCCCGGCTGGCCAAGGGCGCCCTGCTCGCCCTGGCCCGGCTCCAGGGGCGTCGATACGACGACTTCAGCGACGAGGAGCCCGGCAAGATCCTGCACGAGGTACGCAAGGGCGAGCTGACCCAGCAGGGCGCCCGCCCGTACCGCCCCTACTACGGCACCGCCGACGCCACCCAGCTCTGGCTCATCCTGCTGTCGGAGTACTGGCGCTGGACCGGCGACGACGAGCTGGTGCGAACGTTACGACCGCACGTGTCGGCCGCGCTGGACTGGATCGACCACCACGGCGACCGCGACGGCGACGGCTACGTCGAGTACGCCACCCGGTCCCCGCAGGGGCTGGGCAACCAGTGCTGGCGTGACTCCCCCGACGGCGTCCGGTTCGCCGACGGACGGATCCCGGTCCTGCCCATCGCCACCTGCGAGCTGCAGGGGTACACCTACGACGCCAAGCTCCGCCTCGCCGAACTCGCCGACGGGCCGCTCGCCGACCCCGCGCTGGCCACCCGACTCCGCCATCAGGCCCACGCGCTGTTCGACCGGTTCAACGCCGACTTCTGGATCGACGCCCGGGGCGGCTACTACGCCGTGGGCCTCGACGGCGACAAGAACCGGATCGACTCGATGACCTCCAACCTCGGGCACCTGCTGTGGAGCGGCATCGTGCCACCGCAGCGGGCGGTCGACCTCGCGCGGCAGCTCCTCACCCCGGAGATGTTCACCGGCTGGGGCGTCCGCACCCTGTCCCGTGCCGATGCCGCCTACAACCCCCTCGGCTACCACCTCGGCACCGTGTGGCCCCACGACAACGCGCTCGCCGTCCTCGGCCTCTCCCGCTACGGTCACCGCGCCGAGGCCAACCGGATCGCCCTCGCCATGCTCGATGCCGCCGTCCAGTTCGACCACCGCCTGCCCGAAGCCCTCAGCGGCCTGTTCCGCGACCGCACCCGCGTCGCGGTCCCCTATCCCACCGCGTGCAGCCCGCAGGCCTGGGCCGCGGCGGCCCCCGTCAGCCTGGTCCGCGCCATGCTGGGGCTCGACGTCGTCGACGGTGGCCTCGTCGTCGACCCCGCCATCCCGCCGGAGATCGGGCGCATCGTCATGGACGGGTTCCCCGCCTGCGGCCGGCGTTGGCGGATCGACGCCGCCGGCACCTCGGGACGCGTGGAGGCGCTCGACGGGTGGCCGGGCCAGGCCCGCGGGTAGCCTTCGCCGAGTCCAGTCGGCAGGCTGCCACGGCCGGCTCGACGGGATCCTTGCGACAACCATGAAGCCCCTGCTCGGGCCCGACTGCCCGACATCCGGTCCACAGTAGGTCGATCAGGCTCCTGAACGGACGACCGCGTCCCGGGCGGCACGCGCCGCGCCACGACGCCGCCGGTTGAAGGAATTTTTCGCTACCCCTAAGTAGGATGGAAGCTCTCGACATAGACAGACATCGCGCTATATGGTACGGCGAGCCGGGCGACATGATCACAGTCGCCCTTCGCAGTCGACGAGGAGTGACGGTGACTGTTCGGAAACCCTCGCGTCGGGTGGGCCAACTGCTCAGCGGCGCAATGATCCTGGCGATCGGCCTGACCGGCCAGCCGGCCCACGCCGCGCCGCAGCACGACGCGGAGACGCTCGCCGCCGCCTTCGACCGGGCGTCCGCTCGCACCGACGTGCCCCGCGACCTGCTCGCCGCGCTCGGTTACGCGGAGACCAGGCTGGACGGTCACCACGGCGAGCCCAGCGCCTCCGGCGGGTACGGCGTGATGCACCTGACCAGCAACCCGAAGGTGCGCACCCTCGACGAGGCCGTGCACCGCACCCGACTGGACCGTACCGAGCTGCGCAGCCGCGACGCGGCGAACGTCGCCGGCGCGGCGGCGGTGCTCCGCACGTACGCCGACCAGGCCGGGCTCACCTCGGCGCAGCGCGACGACGTCAACCAGTGGTACGGCGTGATCGCCCGCTACGGCGGCTCGTCGGACAAGGCCACGGCCCGGCTCTACGCCGACGCCGTGTACGACCTGCTCGCCAGCGGCTTCAGCGCGACCACGGCCACCGGCCAGGTCACCGTGGCCGGCCGTTCGGTCGCGCCCCAGCGGGGCGACCTCGCCGACGTGGCCCCGCTCGGCACCGCCGACATCGGCATCCAGAGCACCGACTACGGCCCGGCGGCCTGGGTGCCGGCGAACTCGTCCAACTACACGGTGTCCAGCCGCGAGTCGGCGTACCCGATCAACTACATCGTCATCCACACCATGCAGGGCACCTACGCCGGCTCGATCAGCTGGTTCCAGAACGCCGCCGCCGGCACCAGCGCCCACTACCTGCTCCGTTCCTCGGACGGCGCGGTGACCCAGATGGTGCGGGACAAGGACATCGCCTGGCACGCCGGCAACTGGACGTACAACACCCAGTCGATCGGCCTGGAGCACGAGGGCTACGTCAACAACGCCTCGTGGTACACCGACGCGATGTACCGGTCGTCGGCCGCGCTGGTGCGGTTCCTCTGCGACAAGTACGGCATCCCGAAGACCCGGAACAACATCATCGGGCACAACCAGGTGCCGGGCGCCACGCACACCGACCCGGGTCCGAACTGGAACTGGACCTACTACATGCAGCTCATCACCGGCACGACCACGCCGCCGCCCACCTCCTGGTCGACCATCGTGGACAACACCACCGCCGGCCGGTTCACCGCGAGCGCGAACTGGAGCACCTCGACGTACTCGTCGCAGCGCTACGGCGCCGACTACCGGTACGCCAACCCGGTCGCGGCCAGCGACGCCGCCTGGTACAAGGTCAACATCCCGGCCACCGCCACCTACCGGGTGGAGGTCTGGTACCCGGGGGTCGCCGGCTACAACACCACCACGCCGTACGTCGTGGTGACCAGCAGCGGCAACGTGACGGTCAACGTGAACCAGTCGGCCAACGGTGGTGGCTGGCGCTCGCTGGGCACCTTCACCCTGGCCGCCGGAGACGCCAACAAGGTGGGCGTCAGCCGGTGGTCCGGCAGCACCGGCTACGTGATCGCCGACGCCATCCGCATCACCCGCGTGTAGCGCCGCACCCCCGGCACCACCGTGTGTAAGGAAGGGCCCCCTGCTATCGCATTTTGTATAGCAGGGGGCCCTTCCTTACCGGGGGTCGGGACCCGGCGACCAGGACGCCCCCCGTTTTCGCAGGTGGTGGGGATGGTTCATCATGTGCTGGCCGCCGAGGAGGTCGCCATGCCCGTCCCGCATCCCGCCCCGCCGAGCGTCGGCGTCCGCGGCACCACCGGCCCGCCCGCCGCCGACCCCGCCCGGCTGCGGCCACGGGTCTGGGTCGCGGTGGTGCTGCTCGGCCTGGTAGGTCAGCTGGCCTGGACGGTCGAGAACATCTACCTGAACCTCTTCGTCTACGACACGGTCACCGACGACCCGACCGTGATCGCCACGATGGTCGCCGCCAGCGCCGCCACCGCGACGCTCGCCACCCTGCTGCTCGGCGCGCTCTCCGACCGCACCGGGCGGCGTCGGGTGTTCGTGGCGGGCGGCTATCTGCTCTGGGGCGTCTGCACCGCCGCGTTCGGCTTCCTCACCGTGGACGCGATGGACGGCGTCGCGGCGGTGGCGAACGTCGTCCTGCTCACCGCGCTCGCGGTGATCCTGCTGGACTGCCTGATGTCGTTTCTCGGCTCGGGCGCCAACGACGCGGCGTTCCAGGCGTGGGTGACCGACGTGACCCGGCCGGCCAACCGTGGCCGGGTCGAGGCGGTGCTGGCGATCATGCCGCTGCTCGCCATGCTGGTGATCTTCGGCGGCTTCGACGGGCTGGCCCGCGCCGGTGACTGGCGGGCCTTCTTCCTGATCATCGGGGCGGTGATGGCCGGGGCCGGCGTCGCCGCCTGGTTCCTGGTCGAGGACAGCCCCACCCTGGTACGCAACGACGCGGGCTACCTGCGCTCGGTGGTCCACGGCCTGCGGCCCTCCGTGATGCGCGCCAACCCCGGCCTCTACCTGGCCCTGACCGCCTGGTCGATCTGGGGCGTCTCGACGCAGGTCTTCCTGCCGTACCTGGTCATCTACCTGCAGCGTTACCTGAAGGTCGAGGGGTACGCCGTGGTGCTCGCGGCCGTGCTGGTGACCGCGTCGGTGGTCAGCGTGCTGGCGGGCCGGGTGATCGACCGGGTCGGCAAGGTCCGGTTCGTGCTGCCGGCCGCGGCCGTCTACGGCACCGGCCTGCTGTTGATGTTCCTGGCCCGCGGCACGCTGCCGGTGATCGGCGCCGGGATCGTGATGATGTCCGGTTTCATGCTGGTGCTGGCACCGCTGGGCGCGCTGGTGCGGGACTACTCGCCGCCGGAGCGGGCAGGTCACGTGCAGGGGCTCCGGATGGTCTTCGCCATCCTGGTCCCGATGCTGGTCGGCCCGTACCTGGGGGCGGCGGTGATCAGCAACGCCGACGAGACGTACCAGGACCTGGGGGTGGCCAGGCAGGTGCCGACGCCGGGCATCTTCCTGATGGCGCTGGCCGTGCTGGCGCTCATCGTCGTGCCGGTGCTGGCGCTGCGCCGCCGGGACAGGCGGGCCGACGCGTGACGCTGACGACCGAGTGGGGCGAGACGATCGACCCCGAGCGGGTGCTGCCGGAGTACCCGCGCCCGCAGTTGGTCCGCGACAGCTACCTGAACCTCAACGGCCGGTGGGCGTACGCCATCACCGACGACGCCCGGGAGCCGGCGCGCTACGACGGCGAGATCCTCGTGCCGTTCTCGCCGGAGGCGCCGCTGTCCGGGGTGGGTCGGCAGCTGCTGCCCGGCCAGACCCTCTGGTACCGCCGCACGGTGCGGCTGCCAGACGGCTTCCACCGGCCCGGTCACCGGGTCCTGCTGCACTTCGGCGCGGTGGATCAGACCTGCTCCGTCCTGCTCAACGGGACGCCCGTGGGCGGGCGCACCGGCGGCTACCTGCCGGTGCGCTGCGACGTCACCGACGCGCTGCGCGACGGCGAGAACGTACTGGTCGTCGCGGTGCGCGACGACAGCGACACGAGCCACCACGCGCGCGGCAAGCAGAAGCTGCGCCGGGGCGGCATCTGGTACACCGCCCAGTCCGGGATCTGGCAGACCGTCTGGGCCGAGTCCGTTCCCGCGGCCCACGTCGAGCGGCTCACCCTCACGCCCCACCTGGCGCAGGGCTGTGTCGAGGTGACCGTGCACGTCGGCGCGACCGCGGGCGACGCGGAGATCCGGATCCTGGCCGGCGACGTCGTGGTCGCCGAGGCGCGCGCCGCCGCCGGCACCGCCGTGCGCCTGCCGCTGCCCGGGGTACGCCCCTGGACCCCCGAGGACCCGTTCCTGTACGACGTGACCGTCGACTACGGCGACGACCGCGTACGCGGCTACGTGGGGATGCGTTCGTTCGGTGTCGGGCCGGACGCGAACGGGGTGCCCCGGCTGCTGCTCAACGGGCAGCCGTACTTCCACGCCGGGGTGCTCGACCAGGGCTACTGGCCGGACGGCCTCTACACCGCGCCGTCGGACGCGGCGATGGTCGCCGACATCGCCGCGATGAAGCGGCTCAACTTCACCATGCTGCGCAAACACATCAAGATCGAGCCGCTGCGCTGGTACCACCACTGTGACCGGCTCGGCGTGCTGGTCTGGCAGGACATGGTCAACGGCGGCGACGCGTACCGCTCGCTGGTGATCACCGCGCCGGTGCTGACGCCGCTGCGGCTGCCCGACCGGGGCCGGTGGCGGCGCTGGTTCGGCCGGGCCGACGCGGCCGGGCGGGACGAGTTCCGCGCCGAGGTGCGCGAGACCGTCGAGCACCTGCGCAACGTGGTGAGCATCGCCGTCTGGGTGCCGTTCAACGAGGGCTGGGGGCAGTTCGACGCCGCCGAGGTCGCCCGGGAGGTGGCCGCCCTCGACCCGACCCGTACCGTCGACCACGCCAGCGGCTGGCACGACCAGGGCGGCGGCGACCTGCGCAGCCTGCACGTCTACTTCCGCCGCTTCCGGGTGCCGCGTCGTCGGCCAGGCGGCGACGCCGCGCCGGGCGGGCGCGCGGTCCGCGGCGGCGCCGGTTCGGGCCACGACCGGGCCCTGGTGCTGTCCGAGTACGGCGGCTACACCCTGCGCGTCGACGGGCACAGCTTCGGGCCGGCCGAGTTCGGGTACAAGCGCTGCCGCACCGGCGCCGAGTTGGCCGAGGCATTCGCCCGGCTGCACGACGAGCAGATCGTGCCCGCGATCCCGGCCGGTCTCGCGGCCACCGTCTACACCCAGTTGTCCGACGTGGAGGACGAGCTGAACGGCCTGCTCAGCTACGACCGGCGGGTGCTCAAGCTGCCCGAGGACGTAATCCGGCAGGTCAACGACCGGCTACGGCACGTCGGCGGGGGCGTCCGGCGGGATCCGGGGCCGGCCCCGGGCTGAGTCGGCGGCCGGCGCACCCGGGCAGAGCCCCGGCCACAGGCCGGGGCTCTGCTTGTCGGTCCTCTGTCGTTTACGCCGGGGAGAGACCCTCCGCGAAGTCGTAGAGGCTCTTGATGTCATCGTCGAAGTACGGGCCGTCGAATTCGCCGTTGCCCGGGTTGTCGCCGTGGCTCACGACACTGTTGATGAATCCGAGGCCATTCTGGTCGTTGTAATCCTGCAGCCAGGGTCCGCCGCTGGACCCGTAGGTCATGTTGCAGTACATCCGGATCTGCTGGCCGCCGGCGTGCCAGGTGCCGCTCTGGCAGTAGTACTGGCTCTCGCCGCCGCCGAGGTTGGACGGGTAGCCGAGGGCGGTGATCAGGGGCACGTTGTAGCCCCAGTTCCAGCGCATTCCGTGGCCGCCGACCGTCTCGACGACCTTCAGGCCCCAGTTACCGCCGTTGTGCATGATGGCGATGGCCATGTCCTCGTCGAAGCTGCTGCTGTTGATCCACGCGGTGCGGGCCGTGAGCGAATAGGCCACGAACGTGCCGAACGGGCGCGCCCCGTCGCGGTAGCGCGGCACGAACTGCCAGTTGCTGTACCACTGGCCGCCGGCGCCCTGGTGCACGCAGTGCCCGGCGGTCATGACCAGTCGCGCCTTGCCGCTGGCGACCGCGCTCGCGGAGCACGAGGCGCCGCCGCCCCCGGGGGTGGTGAAGTAGACCTTACCGACGACTGCCGACTCGTTGAGCAGGGTGCCGACGTCGCCGTCGCTGGCGACGCTCGGCAGCACCGGCGCGACCGAGCCCGCCGGCCCGTTCGGCTTCGCCGCCCGGCTCGACGCCTCGGCGGCGCCTGCGGGCTTCGCGAGGTCGAGGTCGACGGCGTTCGCCATCCGTTCCGGCGTCCAGTACGCCTCGACCTCTCGCGCGATCTTCTCGTTGGTGATCGCACGACCGTCACTGGTGCGGGCGACGGTGGTGGTGTTGCCGTTCTTCTCGCTTGTCGTCGGCTTCGCCTGGGCGACCGCAGGAGCGGTGACGACCAGCGCGAGCGCCAGGCTGGCCGCGGCGGGCCAACGTAGAGCTGATCTCAAGAGTTTCCCCCTTGTCGTGGGTGCCTCCATTCGGGCCACCGAAACCTATCGATCGATTTACTTTGATCGCAACGTAATGGAATGGCAGGTATTTGACATTGACTCGCCGGGGAGCGAGAAATATCGACAGCACGACAGGTCCAGCGAACCCCGGTCTTGACCATGCGAATTCCACCACCGCAATTCCGCGCTCTCGACTTGAGGGGCCTGCTTTTGTCCACGAATGGGAATTGCAATTCCGGCGGCCAGGGCGTCTTCGGGCGAGGCCGCCAGAACACGGCACGGGCCGGCCGACTCCCGGCGGGTCAGGCCGACCAGCGCCGCCGGGCGCGCCCCGCCGGCCGGGCGCCACCCACCTCCGGGCGACCTCGGCGATCACCGTACGCGCCAGCGGCCGGCACCAGACCTCGGCCGACGCAGGCGGGGCGGGTGACGACAGTCGTCGTCACCCGCCCCGGACCATGCCTTCCGTGACTACCGCTGCCAGTTGTCCGGGTCGGCCGCACCGGCTTCGTCGGGCTGCCGTCGCCCGGGTTGGCGCCGACCGAACGGGCCACCGCGGCCCGCGCCGCCTGCCGCTATCCCGGCGGATGAGCGGCGGCGCCGCGGCGTGCCCGGCCGCGGCGCCGCCGGACGTCAGGTGGTGCTGCCGGTCACCGTACCGCCGGTCCTGGTGATGCGGTACGTGGTCCGCGCGCCGCTCCAGAAGTGGAACGTGAGGGTGACGGTGCCGTCGTCGACCTCGGCGAAGAACTCGGGCTTGAGCAGGATCGTCGAAGCGGCGTAGTCGGGCTGGAAGTGCTGCCAGAACTCCTTGTACGGGGTCCAGTCCGCCGGCCCGGCGGGACTGCCGTCGGCGTACTTCGCCTCCATGGTGGCCAGTTGGTCACCGCGGAACTGGGTCGGGACGGCGAACGACTGCGTCGTCCCCGTCGCGGCGGCCTGGGTCGGCGGGTCGGAGGTGATGACGTCGATCCGCCATGGCACGCCCGCCGAGAAGCGTGCCTCGATGCTGGCGTTCACGCCGTACGCCCGGTTGCCGGCCAGTCGGGTGAGCGCGGCCGGGGTGAGCGTGAGCGTGTTGCCGGAGACGGTGTAGTCGGCACCGTTCGCCAGCGCCGTGCTCCCCTGCCACAGCCCCTGGAAGGTCAGGCCGTTGAGGTTCAGCGTCAGCGACTTCGCCGGGATCGCACCGCTGCGCGGCACGTACACCTGGTCCGAGGAGGCGGTGCCGGAGCGGGTCGTCCAGCTGGCCTTGAACATCTCGTAGACGCCCTGGTCACGCCACTGCAGCGTGGTGCGGTTCAGGAACTGTCCCGCGTCCCACAGCATCGTGGTCAGCTTCCGGACGCGGGCGTGGTAACCGACGGCCTCCAGGAACTTGAGGAACTCGCCACGCTCGATGACGCCCGGCCGGTTGTGGTCCCAGTTCAGCAGGGCCCACTCGCCGATGATGACGGGGATGCCGCGGGCGACGAAGGTGTCGTGGACACGGTCGAAGGTGCCGATCAGGTCCTGCTCCACCGTGGCGTCGTAGCGGGTGCCGCCGGCGATGTTGACGCTGAACGGCCAGTAGCCGTAGAAGTGCACGGTGGCGGCCAGGTTGGGGTCGTCGAGCGCGTCGAACTCGGCGGTCAGCGCGTCGAGCCGCCCCTGGTCGGCGTTGGTGTGCAGGGTCGGCAGCACCAGCAGCCGGGTCGCGTTGCCGCCGCCGCTGTCGCGGACCAGGTCGACGAAGGCGGCGTTGAGCTCGGCGAGCACCTGGTAGTTCTGTTCGTCGCCGGTGGTGCCGGCGAACTGCGGCTCGTTGATGCTCTCGAAGACGAGCCTCTGCGAGTCGTCGCGGAACTCGTCGGCGAGCTGGCTCCACAGCGCGGTGTACCGGGCCATGACGGTCGTGCGGTCGGACGGGTACGTGTTGATCCACTGCCACGAGTCGTGGTGCAGGTTGACCATCACGTAGAGGTCCTCGGCGAGCGACCAGTCGACGATCTGCCGCACCCGGGCCAGCCAGGCCGCGTCGATGGTGTAGTCCGGGGCGGGGCCGTGGTGGTTGCTCCAGGTGATCGGGAGCCGGATGCTCTTGTAGCCCTGGGAGCGCACGTGGCGCAGCAGCGCCTGGGTGGTGAGCGGGTTTCCCCAGGACGTCTCGTCGGGGATGGCGTCGAGGGTGTTGCCCAGGTTCCAGCCGGGCTCCATCGCGGCCACGGTGGCCATCGGGTCGGCCGGCCGGGGCGAGGTGGACGGTGAGACGGTCGGGCTCGTCGACGGGCCCGTCGTGCCGGTGCAGGCGACCCCGTTGAGCGTGAACGCGGACGGCGCCGTGTTGCTGCCGGACCAGGAGCCGTTGAAGCCGAAGGACACCGTGGCGTTCGTGCCGATCGCCGCGTTGTAGCTCGCGTTGGTCGCGGTGACCTGGCTGCCGGAGGCGGTCACGGTCGCGTTCCAGGCCTGGGTCACCTGCTGCCCGGACGGGAACGCCCAGGCCAGGCGCCAGCCGTTGACCGGGTCACCGAGATTTGTCACCCGGACGTCGGCGGTGAAGCCGCCGGGCCACTGTGCCGTCGTCGCGTAGGCGACCGTGCAGCCGGCCGCGGCCTGGGCGGTGGTGGCCACGATCATGCCGGTGGTCAGCAGCGCGGCGACGCCCAGGGCGACGACCCCGGCGCGCAGGCGTGTTCTTCGCAGTCTCATGAGCCGGTCCCTGAGGTCGTGGTGGTGGGGACGGCCGCCGGTCGCCGTGGCGACGCGCATGGGGATGAGGGCATGGATTCTCCAGCGCTCGAAGGAGGAATGATCTGCGCGCCGGCCGGCCGTACCGGCCGCACGCAGGACGGATCTGACGCGGAGGTGCCCTTCCTCCGCGTGCGCTGCGCTGCTCCCGCCTTCCGCCGCCCGAGGCAGCGAAAGTTTCGCGCTGGACGGTACGCTTTTTCCTTGACGTACGTCAATGCCGCGCGCACGGTCGCCCGCGACGTTGACTTCACGGGCCCGCTTTTCTAGCCTTTCCGGGCAACTATCGCTGTCGATAGAGAAAATTTCTCTCAGCCCGTGGGGAGCCGTATGAGCATCGCGCAGCAGGAGACGGCCACCCACGAGCGTGCGGCCGGCCCGCCGCGCTGGGCCGACGGCACGTTCCGCAACCCGGTGATCCCCGGCATGCACCCGGACCCGAGCATCTGCCGCGTCGGCGAGGACTACTTCCTCGCCTGCTCCAGCTTCGAGTACTTCCCGGGCGTGCCGATCTTCCGCAGCCGCGACCTGGTGCACTGGGAGCAGATCGGCAACGCGCTGGACCGGCCGAGCCAGCTCTCCCTGCCACCGCAGATGCCCTCGTCCGGCGGCGTCTACGCACCCACGCTGCGCCACCACGACGGCCGGTTCTGGCTCATCGTCACCAACGTCGCGCCCGACGCCGGCACCATGGTGTTCACCGCCACGGACGCCGCCGGCCCGTGGTCGGAGCCGGTGCGGCTGCCCGACGTCCCCGGCATCGACCCGGACCTGGCCTGGGACGAGAACGGCGACTGCTGGTGCACCACGGCCGGCATCCACCAGGTGCGCATCGACCCGCACAGCGGCAGGACGCTCGGCCCGTCGCGCCGGACGTGGTCCGGCGCCCCCGGCGCGCAGGCCCCGGAGGCCCCGCACCTGTACCGGGTCGACGGCCTCTGGTACCTGCTGATCGCCGAGGGCGGCACCGAGCGGGGACACGCCGTGTCCATCGCCCGTGGTCCCGCGCCCGACGGGCCGTTCGAGCCGTGCCCGGCCAACCCGATCCTCACCCACCGCGGCACCCACCGGCCGATCCAGAACACCGGCCACGCCGACCTCGTCCAGGCGCCCGACGGCTCCTGGTGGATGGCACTGCTGGGCGTACGGCCGGGCGGCGGCACCCCGGGATGGCACGTCCTGGGCCGGGAGACGTACCTCGCGCCGGTCACCTGGGTCGACGGATGGCCGGTGGTCGGCGACGTCAGCCCGGTCATGCCCGCGCCACCGTGGCCGCCCCGGCCGGTGCCCGCGCCGCCCGTCCGCGACGACTTCGACGACGCCCGGCTGCATCCGCGCTGGGTGTCGGTCCGGTCCCGGCCCGCCGAGTGCTGGTCGACGGCGACCCGCCCGGGCTGGCTCACCCTCCACGCCCGCGGAGCCTCGCTCGACGAGCCGGACGTGACCTTCGTCGGCCGTCGCCAGCAGCACCTGTCCTGCCGGGTCCGGGCGCTGGTCGACCCGGCCGAGGGCGTGGGCGGGCTCGCCGTACGCCTGGACGAGCGGCACCACTACGACATCGAGGTCGGCGACGGCCAGGTGCGGGTCGTGGCCCGGCTGGGCTCGGTGCGCCCGACCGTCGCCACCCGCCCGGTGGCACCGGGCCCGGTGCAGCTCCGCGTCGACGTGGTCGCCTCCACGCCCGGCAGTTGGCACCCGTGCGAGGAGCCCGACGTGCTGCGGCTCGGCATCCAGCACACCGACGGCACCTTCGACCCGCTCGCCGAACTCGACGGCCGTTACCTGTCCACCGAGGTGGCCGGCGGATTCACCGGCCGGGTGATCGGCGTGTACGCCGCCTCCGGCACCGTCCACGTCGACTGGTTCGACTACGAACCGCTCGACGCCGCCGAGACTATCCTTGCGCCGTGACCCGGACCGGCCGGTGAGGAGAGGGGACCTGGTGTGTCGCACGCCGAGTCAGGGGAGGTGGTCGCCGGCCAGGACCACCGGCCGGACGATCCGTCCCGGCCCGTGACGATCTCCTACATCGCCCGGAGCGCCGGCGTGTCCGTCCCGACGGTGTCCAAGGTCATCAACGGCCGGTCCGGCGTGTCCGCCGACACCCGGGCGCGGGTCGAGGCCCTGATCAGCCGGTACGGATACCGCCGGTCGTCGCCGGTCACCCGCAGCAACATGATGGAGCTCGTCTTCGACGAGTTGCAGCACATGTGGGGCATCGAGATCATTCGCGGGGTCGAGCGGGTCGCGCGTGAACAGCGCGTCGGCGTCGTGCTGACCGAGTTCGGGCCGGAACGCAGCGCCATCCACTACTGGATCGACGACACCCTCGCCCGCCGTCCCGACTGCGTCATCACGGTGGCGCAGTTGACCGACGAGCAGCGCGGCCAGCTACGTGCCAGGGGCATCCCCTTCGTCGTGCTCGACCCCACCACCGAACTGCCCGACGACGTCCCCTTCGTCGGCGCCACCAACTGGGCCGGTGGCCGATCGGCCACCCGCCACCTCGTCCGGCTCGGCCACCGCCGCATCGCCGTCATCGCCGGGCCCGAGCACGTCCTGTGCAGCCGCGCCCGGCTCGACGGCCACCGTGCCGCCATGGACGCCGCCGGCCTCACCGTCGACCCGGGACTGATCAGCAACGCGCCGCTGACCACCGAGGCCGGCCACGAGGCCGCCCTGGCGCTGCTGAGCCGAGAACCACGGCCGACGGCCGTCGTCGCCGGCAACGACCTGCAGGCTGTCGGCGTCTACCGCGGCGCCCGCGACCTCGGCCTGCGCATCCCGTCGGACCTCAGCGTCGTCGGCTTCGACGACCTGCCCATCGCCGCCCTGATCGACCCGCCGCTGACCACCGTGCGCCAGCCGATCGCCGAGATGGCGGTGGCGGCCACCGAACTCGCGCTCGCCCTGGGCCGCGGAGAGCGGACGACCCAGGCCGGCATGGAGCTGGCTACGACACTCACCGTCCGCGGCAGCACCGCCCCACCCGCCGGCCCGTAGGACGTTGGCGACAGTCGCGCGGTTCCGGCACCCGCCGGGATCACGCGCCCCGTCCGTCGTTCACCGGAGGCTTCCGGCCCGGCTGTCGGGCCGCAGCAGCTCGTCCACGCTGTCGCGCAGCGCCCTCCGGTTCGCGTGCCCGGTCTTGAGCAGCAGGCTGGCGACGTGCTTCTCGACCGTACGCGGCGAGAGGTGCAGAAGCGCGGCCAGGTCCTGGTTGTCGTGACCCTTCCCGAGCAACACGAGCACCTCGTGTTCGCGAACGGTCACCCCGACGGCGCGCAGCCGGGCCGGGATCCGGTCGTGACCGGAGCGTCGCTGCCCGATCGACGCGCCGGCCTGACGGAGCAGGCCCCGGCACGCGCCGGCGATGGCCGGCGTGTCGCCGTTGTGGAAGTAGTCCTCCGCCGCCCGCAGCCAGGAGACGGGCTCGCCCCACCCGTCGGCGAGCGCGGCCTCGGCGACCAGCCGCAACCCCAGGTGGTAGGTCATGCGGTACGGCGCCGCGGCGTCCAGCGCCAACGCGACCTCCGCGGCGGCCCGTTCGCCCTGCCCCGCGCGCCCGTACACCACCGCCTTCGCCAGGTGCACGAACTGCCGGTTCCAGCGCAGGGTCGCCGCCGGAGCCAGCGCCACCGCCTCCACGCCTGTGCGGTCCAGGGACCCGGCCAGCGCGTCGAGGAGCGGCCGCAGGCCGAAGCGACCCGTCATGTAGTAGGTGTTCGGGTGGTCGTCCTCCCACGCCCGGGCCAGGTCGAGGGCCCGGATCGCCGCCGGCCGGTCCTCCTCGATGAGCGCGCAGACGGCTTCGCAGAAGCCGTAGGCGAGGGGGACGTGCCCGGACTCTCCCCCACCGGCCGCCCGGAACTCCTCCAGCCTGCGCTCCATCAGTCGCCGCTGCCCCCGGTGGGCGGCGGAGGCGGCGGCCGTGACGAGGACGAACTGCTGGTCGTCGATGTTGCGTAGCCGGGCGGTCGCGGCGGCGCACCGGGCGGCGAGCTCGTCACCAGTCTGGTAGTCGCCCTGCATCACGGCACGGATCGCGTACACGCCCTCGATGCTGTGCCCGATCATGATGGCGCCGGACAACTGCGCGGCCTGCTCCGCCTGGCGCAGCAGCGTCTGCTCACCGGTCCGCATGCTCTGGTTGACCCCGAGCCGGAACAGCGCGTTGATGCGCCACAGGGGCAGGCGGTGTTCCTCCGCCATCGTCAGCATCCTGGTCAGGTAGGACTCCGCCTCGTCGAAGCTCCGGCCCCGGGCGATCATCGCCAGGAGTTGCAGTGCCTGGCAGGCCGTCTCCGCCATCGGCACCTGTTCGGCCACCGCCAGGGCCTGGAGCACGAGCCGCTCGGCCTGCGCGGTCCGGCCGCAGCCGTCGCCATCGCCGAAGATCAGGTGTGCCTCGACCACGTCCACCTGGGCCGCCGGCCCCGGCGGTGGGTTGCTGCCGAGGATCGACCGGGCGATGCGTACCTGCGACGCCCCGTCGGACCACCGCCCGGTCATGACCGCGACCCAGGCGAGCCTGGTCCGCAGGCTGATGTGCTGCTCGACGCCGAGGGTCACGGCGTTCGCCCAGGTCGCGTCGTCGGCCAGGGCGAACGCCCGGTTCGCGTGGCCGGCCTCGGCCAGGGCGTTGAGCAGCGACTCGAGAATGCCGGCGCGGGCGTCGTGGTCGGGTGGGTCGGACATCAGCTGGTACGCGCGGTCGAGCAGGGTGACGGCCGACGTGGTCGCGCCGTCGCCGAGTGCCCGCCGGCCCGCCTCCGCGAACAACAGGCCCGCGGCGTGGTTGTCGCCGGCGGTCTGCCTGAGCTCGGCCGCGAGCTGGCACCAGTGTCCGGGCAGCCCGGCGTACGCCGACTCCAGCGCGTCGGCGGCGCGTTTCGCCAGCGCGGACCGTTCGGCCGGGGTGAGCGTGGTCAGGATCGCGTCCGCGGTCAACGCGTGGCGGAAGGAGTACCAGTCGGGTGTGGACCGGTCGGGCATGATGACCTCGACGTCCACCCCGGAGCGCAGGTGGCTCAGCATGGTCCGCTCTTCGAGACCACTCGCGGCGCGGACCGCGGCCACGGGGAACCGACGGCCCAGCACCGCGGCGGTGTGCAGCAGGGTTCGCGCCTCCGGATCGAGGCCGGCCAACCGGCGGGTCACGCTGAGCGTGACGGTGTTCGGCAACGCGATGCCCGGGTCGTCGGTGAACCGCCAGCCGTCGCTGTCGCGGACCAGTGCGCGCGCGCCGATCATGCTGTTGAGGAGTTCCTCGGCGACGAACGGGTTGCCCTCGCTGTCGCGCACCAGTCGGTCGGCCAGTTCGGCGGGCAGTGCCTCGGCGCCGAGGCAGGCGGAGGCGAGTTCGTGCACCTCCTGGTCGGACAGGGGGCGGAGTTCGACGACGGTCGCGGACCGGCGCGCGGCCGCGGCCCAGGCCAGGTCGGTCGCGGGACCGCTGCCGGGCCGCATCGTGGCCACCAGCAGGATGGGCAGGTCGGCGAGGTTGTCGACCAGATATTCCACGACCGCGTGGGTCTCGGCGTCGGCGTCGTGGATGTCCTCGAGGATGAGGACGCAGCCCCGGTTGCCGGCCACGGCGGTGACGAGCCGCAGTACGGCCTCGGCCAGTTCGACGATCGAGGCCACCCGTTCCGGCACCGCCGGGTCCCGCCACTCGGGAATGAGCCGGGCGAGGGCCGGCCGGTAGGGCGCCAGCTCCCTGTTCTCCGGCAGCCGGCCCGTACGCGAGAGCGAGAAGATCGCCTCGGTCAGCGGGCGGAACGGCACGATGGGGCCGGTGGAGCTGCTACGGCCCCGTAGCAGCTCCATCCCGGCCTCCGCCGCCGTGCGCGCACAGTTTTCCGCGAGCCGGGTCTTGCCGATTCCCGCCTCGCCGATCAGGAAGACCGTGCCGCCGGATGAGGCCCGTGTCGCCGTCAGTCGAGCGTCGACGACGCGGATTTCGGAGTCACGTCCGATCACCACCGGCGAGGAGAAACGCATGCCCCGCAGGCTAACGCGAGCGGCACCCGCATTGTGCCGTCGAACGCACGCACTGTCGATGAAGCGACACAGGATGGTGCCGCTCCCGGGCCGGGGTCACGCCGACGAGTGACCGCCGGTACCACCACCGGTGTCGATAAGGGCCGCGATGGCGGGCGCGGCCATCATCAGGCCGGTCAGGATGCCCGACCGCCGTCCGATGTGCCCCAGGAAGCTGAGCTTGATCTCGCCCGCCGGGTGGGTGTCGGCTGACTCGTGTTCCTCGACCGACCCCACCGGATGAGGAGCAGTCAAGTCGTCCCGCATATCTTCTCCTTCAGTTCTCGACACCGCGTACGGATGTCGTCGGCTCGGCATGCAGCAGCAGTGCCGAGGGCACATGGTCGGCGAAGCCGATACGGAGCAGTCCGTGGCCGATCCCGGCCAGGCCGTCCAGCAGGCCGGGGACGCTCACGCCGCCGGCGGCACCGCACCTCGGGCCGGCCTGGTCCAGCGCCGCCACCAGCTGCCCGGCCTGGTCGAAGCGAACGCTGACCGCGGCCTGGCGACCCCGCGCGGCGGCGATCGACAGCATTTCCTGCCTGCCCAGTTCCCCGTGGCAGAGGCTGTGGTCGCTGACCAGCCCGGACCTCGACACGGCGGTCGCCGCGCGGTCCACGAAGGCGGCCAGCGCGGGGTCCGCCAGCAGCCGACCCTGGTCGGCGATGGCGACCGCGATCCCGGGGATGCCGTGGCACCACGAGTGCGCCGACGGGTCCGGGACCGGGCCGGCGGCGGCACGGGCCAGCATCGCGGCGCCGGCCTCGGCGTGCCGCTCGTCGCCGCCCGACTGCGCGAACCGCAGCAGGGCCCAGCCGATCCCGGCCGTGCCGGTGGCGAAGCCGGGCTGCGCGGGCAGCGCGGGGGTGGCCGCCAGCAGCCGCTTGGCGCAGTCGTTGGCCGTCTCGGCCGCGAGCGGCAGGCCGGTCAGCTCGCTGACGGCGAGCATCGCGGCGAGGCAGCCGGCGAGCCCGTCGAGCACGCCCAGGTTGGTGTCCGTCGCGGCGGCGACCGCCGCGAGGCGTACCGCCCTCTCGACGGAGTCGCCGAGCACGTCGTCCTGGAGCAGGTCGGCGAGTCGAGCCGTCGCGTAGGCGATCCCGCCGAGGCCGGTGAACCCGCCGCTGCCGACCGTGTCGGCCAGGTGCGGCCGGGCCTCCAGCGCGGTGAGCAGCATGGGAAGTTGGCGCACCGCCCGGCCGGCGGCCTCGGCGTAGCGGTCGACGTCCGTGAGCCGGGCCAGTTCGGCCAGGAAGAGGGCGGCGCCCGGATATCCGCTGCCCAGCCCCGCGCCCAGCGGCAGGATCGTGCTGTGCCCGCCGTCCACCGGCTCGAGCCCGAGCCAGTTGGCGAACACGCCGTCGTCGTAGGCGTCCGCGATGATCTTGTCCGCGATGCCGCAGGCGACCGTGAGCAGCCGGGCCGGGTCCGGTGCCGTCGCCTCCCACCGGACGGACGCCGGCTCGGCACACTCGTGGCGTGCCCCGCCGTGCCGGCCGGCGAGCGCCGCCTGGACGATCCACTCCTGGTCGCGTTGGTCGACCGCCCCCATGCCGCCGATCTTGCGCAGGGCGGCTGTCAGCACCGGCTCGTCGAGCACGTCGACGAACGCGGCGCCGTCACCATCGGTCAGGTCGCGGCCGTCCGGGCGGCAGGTGAACAGGGGGACGTCACCGTCCCAGAGCTGTTCGATCTCGCGGGACACCAACCGGTTGCGCACCGGGTCGTCCACCGAGGCCGCCCAGAGCAGGTCGAAGATCTGGTCCCGGTCGAGCGCGTCGCGCAGCACGTCGGGATGGGTCGACTCGCTCAGCAGCACGGTGTAGGTCCGCGTCGACCGGATGATGACCCGCACCTCGTCGGCGACGAACCGCCGGAGCAGGCCGTCCGGGCCGGTCAGGTCGCCGGCCCGCCGGGCGATGACGCGGTACGCGGCACGGAAGCCGGCGAGCAGCTCGGCCGTGTACTCGGCGGCATCGGCCGGCACGCCGTCCAGCGTCGGGCGGTTCTCGGCGGGCCGCACGGGCGTGGAACGCCGTACCAGGTGCATGGTGTCGGTGCCGGCCGCGGCCCACTCGACGGTCTCCCGGAGCTGTTGTGCGCCGGGCTCGCCACCCAGGCCGGAGAGGTCCAGCAGGCCGTGCTCGCCGATGAGCGGCTGGGGCAGCAGGGCGGTGCGGTACACCGACGTCCGCAGCGCCCGGGCGGCGGGGTCGGGCGCGGCGGCCGGCACGGGAAGGTCGGGGTGCAGCAGCGTCTCGACATCGACGAGAACGGGTTGGTCGGCGCAGGCGATCACGTTCTCGTGGTGGATGTCCGTCATGCCCAGCAGGTACAGCAGCGCGAGCAGCACCCCCTGCCGGCGGTAGAACGCGCCCACCTGGTCGACGTCGGCGCAGGCGGCCCGGTCGACAACCTCGATCCAGCCGTAGCCCTCGCGGTCGAGCACGGTCAACGCGCGCAGCTCCAGCTCGGGCAGCAACCCGTTCAGCCAGTCCAGCACCTCGTTGAAGTGCACGTGGACAGCGACCGGGCGCGGCCGGTAGACCACCCGGGCGCCGGAGGCGAAGCGCACCATCGCCACCGCCCGCCCGTGCCCGTGGGAGTCCCCCGCCGTGTCGAAGCCAACCAGCGGCCCCGGGTCGCGGCCGTCGAACAGCTGGCGGAGGATCTCCGCCCGGTCCGCGACGAACCGGTCGAGCAGCTCGGCCGTCGCATCGACGGCGTGCCGACAGGCGGTCGCCAGCAGCCGCGCCAGCACGGGGTAGTCCATCAGCACCCGGGTCAGCCGCTCGCGCTGGACGAGGTCGGCGACGAAGGCGGCGAACCGGCGCTCGGGCGTGGCACCCACCAGCCGGCCCGCGGCGCGCGCGGCGTTGAGTTCCAGGACGAAGGTCCGCGACGCCAGCGCGACCAGCCTGCCGCGGAGCACGTCGGCGAACCCGGCGGACACCGCGGCTACGTCGACCGCCGTGGACATCCCGGCCGCCCGCACCCGCTGTCCCAGGTCGGCGCAGGCGGCCGTGACGAACGGCGCCAGCACGCTGGCGAACGCCTCGGACCACGGGGTACCGGCCGGCAGGTCAGGGGCTCCGTCGGGGGCGAGGCCGAGCGCCCGCTCGGTGAACCCGGCCCACGCGGGCGCGCCCGGCCCGTTCGCCAGCGTCGCCGGGGGCTGGTCGAGGAGGCCCAGGAACTGCCGCTCGGTGATCTTCAGGGCCGCCAGGCGCATCGCGAACTGACCCGTCGGACCCAGCTCGTACGCCGTGCGCCAGTCCTGTAGCCGCTGCACGGCCTGCAGGGACACGGGGTCGGTGGAGACGGGCCCGCCGTGGTCGGCTGCCCGTGCCCGTTCGGCGAGCGTGAGGCCGGGCGCCCACCAAGCGCTGCCCGCACCACTCACCGCTGCCGCATCCCGCGTCCCCGCCCTGTCCATGCCGATATCGTGCCGGTGCTCCGGAAGGGGTCACATGGGTAACCGGTACCCATATTTCGGCTGCGCCGGCGCACCGGTCCTGACCTGGAAAGATGGCCCGCCGTCCGGCGACGGGCTCACCCGGCGCACCACTCCAGCGCGGCCTGGGCGCTGAACATCTTGTGCCGGGCCTGATCGAAGGCGATGCTGCGGGGGCCGTCCAGCACCCCGGCGGTGACCTCCTCGCCCCGGTGCGCCGGCAGGTCGTGCATGAACACCGCCTGCGGGCTCGCCGCCAGGACCGCCTCGTCGACCTGGAACGGTGCGAAGAGGCGCCGCCAGTCCGGGTCCGGCTTGGTGGTGCCGGTGGTCTGCCAGCGGGTGGTGTAGACGACGTCGACCTCCGGCAGGTCCGTCATGTGGTGCGCCTCGGTCACCGCCGAGCCGGTCCCCTCGGCGGCCACCTGGGCGGCGGCGAGGACGCCCGGGTCCAGCCCGTACCCGGGCGGCGTGCGCAGGTCCAGCCGGGTGTCGGTGAACCGGCTGAGAGCGAGCGCGAGCGCGGCGGCGGTGTTGTTGCCCTCCCCCACGTAGAGCACCCGCAGCCCGTCGACCCGGCCGAACCGCTGGGTCATGGTGCTCAGGTCGGCCAGCGCCTGCGTGGGGTGCTCCTCGGCGCTCATCGCGTTGATCACCCCCATCCGGTCCTGCGCGGCGAAGGCGCGCAGCTCGGCGACCGGGTCGGCGGTCCGGGCGACGAACAGGTCGACCATCCCGGACAGCACCCGCGTGGTGTCCTCGACCGTCTCACCGGTGTTCAGTTGCAGATCCCCGGGCCCGTAGCTGAGTAGCTGCGAGCCGAGCCGCAGCGCCCCGCTGGAGAAGGCGGTACGGGTCCGGGTCGAGGTGCGACGGAAGTAGACCGCGGTGACCAGGCCGCGCAACTGGTCGGCGGGGCGGACCCGACCGGCGGCGTAGTCGGCGCTGCGGGCCACCAGATGCCGCAGGTCGGTGTCGCCGAGGTCCTGGATCGACAGCAGGTGGCGGCGGGGACGGCGGTGCATCGGGATCCTCCGGGAACGGTCGGCGGATGGCGGGAGACGGTCAGCCTGCCTGGATGGCCCGGTGCAGTACGGTGAGGCCCCGCTCCAGCCGGGTGAGGTCGATGGTGAGCGGCGGCATCACCTTGATCACTTCGTCGTCGCGTCCGCAGAGTTCGACGATCAGCCCGGTCTCGAAGCAGCGCCGCTGGATCCGATCGGCCCGCTCGGCGCCGCCGGCCGCCCGCAGGTCGATGCCGAGGACCATGCCCCGGCCCCGGATGGCGAGGGCCGGATCGCTGTCGCGCAGTTCGGCGCCGAAGCGCTCCAGGCGCCGGGCGGCGACCGTGGCGTTGGTCCGGAATCCGTCCTGACCCCAGAGTTCGCAGGCGGCGGCACCGGCGACGAAGGCGAGCTGGTTGCCCCGGAAGGTGCCCGTGTGTTCGCCCGGCGACCAGACGTCGAGCGCCGGCCGGAACAGCACCATCGACAGCGGCAGCCCGTACCCGCCGATCGCCTTGGAGACGGTGATGATGTCCGGCACCACGTCGGCGTGTTCGAAGCAGAAGAACGTGCCGGTCCGCCCGCAGCCGGACTGGATCTCGTCGAAGATGAGCAGGACGCCGTACCGGGTGGTCAACTCGCGCAGCCGGCGCAGCCAGTCGGCCGAGGCCGGGTACACCCCGCCCTCCATCTGCAACGGTTCGACGATCACCGCGGCCGGGACGTCCAGCCCCGACGACGGGTCGGACAGCATCCGCTCCAGGTAGCCGATCGAGTCGAACGGTCCCGCCGGGCCGTCCTCGTACGGCACGAACGTCACGTCCGCCGAGCCCACCTGCCCGGCGGCGCGGGCCCGGCGGCCACCGCTGACCGCCAGCGACCCGCGGGACATGCCGTGGTACGCCCCGGTGAAGGAGACGATGCCGCGCCGTCCCGTGGCCCGGCGGGCCACCTTCAGCGCCGCCTCCACCGCGTCGGTGCCGGTCGGCCCGCAGAACTGCACCTTGTGGTCCAGCCCGCGCGGGGCCAGCACCTGCTCCCGGAACCGGCTCAGGAAGGTCCGCTTCGCCACCGTGTACATGTCCAGGCCGTGCGTCACGCCGTCCCTGGCGAGGTACTCGGCGAGGCGACGCTTGAGGTAGGGATGGTTGTGCCCGTAGTTCAGGGTGCCGGCGCCGCAGAAGAAGTCGGTGAACATCCGCCCGTCCTCGGCGTAGAGCTCGGCGCCCCGGGCCCGGTCGAACACCACCGGAAACTTGCGGCAGTAGTAACGCACCTCCGACTCCATCGCCTCGAAGAGGGAGAAGTCGTAGGCCGCCTTGTGTGGCGGTACCGTCTCGTCCACCAGCGTGGTCATCGGTCCGGGGTCTCCTCGGTCGTAGTCGTCTCGTCGTCGAAACAGGTCGTCGGGTGCGTGCTCCCCCGACTGGTGCCGCCGCTGGTGTCGGGGCCCCGAGGGGCCCCGGACCACGTCAGCCGCGGGTGGTCAGCGACACCGAACCCAGGGGGCCGAAGCAGGCCCGCACGGTGTCGCCCGGCACGAGGTCCACGGCCGCCGCCCAGGAACCGGAGAGCACGAGCTGCCCCGCCCTGATCCCGGTGCCGAACCCGGACAGGATGCGGACCAGACACGCCACCGACTCGGCCGGATGCCCCATCACGGCCGAGCCACGCCCCTCCTGCGCGACGTGGCGGGAGCGCAGCTGCATCCGCGCGCCGGCCAGGTCCGTCGTGTCGGGCGGCACGCCTGCGCCGACCACCGCCAACGCCGAGGAGGCGTTGTCGGCGACGGTGTCCACGAGGCCGATCCGCCAGTCCTGGATCCGGCTGTCGAGCACCTCCAGCGCCGGCAGGACCTCCGCGGTGGCGGCCAGCACGTCCTGCGCGGTCACGGCCGGGCCGGTGAGGTCCGCCGCGAACCGGAACGCGATCTCGCCCTCGACCTTCGGCGCGATGAACCGGCCCAGGTCGAGGTCGGCACCGTCGTCGAGCACCATCCGGTCGGTCAGGTAGCCGAAGTCGGGATGGTCGATGCCGAACATCGACTGGATCGCCTCGCTCGTCGCACCGATCTTGAGACCGGCCAGGACCGCGCCGGCCGCCAGGTCCATCTCGCGTAGCTCGCTCTGGATGGCGTACGCGTCGGCCAGGTCGAGCTCCGGATGCCGGACCGAGACCGGCGGCACGGCACGAAGGGTCCGCGCCGCCGTCCACAGCTCCCCCGCGAGTTCGCGGTGCAGGGGCAGCGTCGTGACCACTACTTGACCGCCACGAAGAGCCGGCCGCCGGGCACGCCGAGCGGCACACACTCCGTCCTGGAGAAGCCCGCGGCCCGGAACGTGTCCAGCCACTGCCGCTCGGGCGGGAGGGCCACACTCATGAAGGTGGCGTGCAGGTAGGTGAACAGCGCGCTGAACCGTCGCTCCGCGGGATCGGGGGCGTAGGAGATCGCGTCGGCGACGGCCATGAACCCACCGGGGGCGAGCGCGTCGCGGCAGGCGCCCAGGACCGCCTTGGCCACCGCCTCGTCCGCCACGATGTCGTGCATGACGAAACACGCCAGCACGGCGTTCGCGCCCTCGACCGGCCCGGGATCGTCCGCGAGGGACTCGACCGTACGCTCGACGACCTGGAGCCGGTCGTCCACCCCCGCGGCGGCGGCGGCCTCCCGGGCCGCGGCGCACGCGGCGCCGCTGCTGTCGAGCGCCACGCCGGTACGCGCCGGGTCCTGCCCGAGGAGCCTGATGAGCAGCCCGCCGGCGCCGGCACCGAGGTCAGCCACGCGCAGGGCACCGGCCGCGGCGACCCGGTCAACGATCGGCGGGTAGAACGCCCGCTCGCCGATCCACCGCGAGCTGACCGCCACCCGGCGCCCGTCGCGCCGGTGGAGCCGGGCGGCCGCGTCGCGGTCGGTCAGGAACTCCCGGGCGTTGGCGAGGAACGGGCCGTTCGCGCTCATGGCCCAGGACACGTATCCGGCCGCGTACCGCCGGTCCGGGTAGTCGTCGGCAGCCCGGAACCGGCCCGGGACCTCCGTGCCGACGACGAGCCCGGCGGCGACCAGCGCGGCGAGGTAGTCGTTCACGCCGGCCTGCGGGAGATCGGCGACCCCGGCCAGCTCCGCGGCGCTGAACGTGCCGCCCGAGTCCAGCAGTCGGTCCACTCCGATCTCCGCGCCGATCTGCAGCAGCGCGGCGACCCCGGCCAGGTCGGCCGCGTCGTCGAGCGTGGAATGGCGTTGCATTAGCTCCTCCTACGTCACTTTGATGCGAACCCGGACGGCCACTCAGACGTGGCTCGGGGCGCCCTGCTCGGCGGCCAGCGACATGGCGACCTCGATGATGGTGTCCTCCTGGCCGGCCACCACCCGCCGGTTGCCCAGCTCCAGCAGGATCCTGCGGGGGTCGACGCCGAAGCGGGCGCTCGCGCGCCGCACCGGCGCGGCGAACCCGGAGAACACCCCGGCGATCCCGCTGGCGATGGTGACGCTGTCGTTGGTGGGTACGTGCTTGACGAACCGCTCCTGCGCCACGTCGGCCGCGTCCAGCGCGCCGAAGAGCTGGACGCCGGTGTCCACCTGCCCGACGTGCAGGTTGGCCGCGACGAGCTCGATCGGCGCGTTGCCGGCGCCCGCGCCGAAACCGCGCGCCGTGACGTCGACGATGGTGGCGCCGGCCTCGATCGCCGTCATGCTGTTGACGACCGACATGCCGAGGTTGTTGTGCGCGTGGAAACCGACCGCGATGTCGAGGTTCTCGACGAGCTCGCCGACCTTCTCGCGGACCTTCTCCGGCGTGTACGCGCCGGCGGAGTCCATCAGCACGACGGCCTCGGCGCCGTAGCTCTGCATGAGCCGTGCCTGTTCCACCAGCTTCGCCGCGGAGGCCATGTGGCTCATCAGCAGCATCCCCTTGACGGCGACGCCCATGGCCCGCAGCATCGTGACCTGCTGCCGGGTGACGTCCGCCTCGGTGCAGTGCGCGCCGACCCGGACCTCGTCCACGCCGCAGTCCAGCGCCGGCTTGAGGTCACGCTCGACGCTGGCGAACCCGGGGATGGAGAGCACCCCGAGCTTGGCCGTACGCAGCTCGGCCTTGGCGGCCCGCAGCATCTCGGCGTCGCTGAGCGCGGCCATGCCGACCTGGATGGACGAGGCGCCGAGGCCGTTGCCGTGGCCGACCTCGACGACGTCCACGCCGGCCGCCTCGGCCGCCCGCGCGTAGGCGCTGATGTCCGTCCGACCGAGCTGGTGGCCGACGGCGTGGTTGCCGTCGCGCAGGGTCGTGTCGCAGATGCTGAGTTTCGGTGCGCCGCTCATGCCTGCCGCCGTTCCGCCCGGGCCTCCGCGACCGCGAGGCCGGCGCAGGTGATGATGTCGAGATTGCCGGCGTAGCGCGGGAACCAGTCGCCCCGGCCCTCCACCTCCACGACGATGGTGATGCGGTCCCCGACGGCCACCGGCGGGACGACGACGCGGTAACCGGGGACGTACGACCTGATCAGCTTCTCCATCATGCCGACGGAGGCGCGCAGGGCGTCCATGTCGATCCGTTCGGCGTTCGTCACCGCGATGGAGTTGCGCATGACGATGCCGGGGTCGGCGGGGTTGATGATCAGCACGGTCTTGGTGCGCCGCACGCCGCAGAACTCGATGGTCGCCTGCTCGGTGGTGTGCACGTACTCGTCCAGGTTGGCCCGGGACGCCGGCCCGACGGTGGCCGAGGCGCTGGCCGAGACGATCTCCAGGTAGTCGAGCCCGTCCGCGGCCTCCGCCACGCAGTGGGCCATCGGGACCGCCGCCTGTCCCCCGCAGGTGACCATGCTGAGGTACTGCTCGTCGAGGCAGTCGTCGAGGTTGAGGGCCGGCACGCAGAACTTCCCGAGGTGCGCCGGCGTGAGGTCGACGAACGGCAGCCCGGTGGGCGCGACGACCGACCAGTGGCGGGTGGCGTCGTCGGCGGAGGTGGCGTCGAAGACCAGGTCGATGTGCTCGGCGCGGGCGGTGACCGCGTCGATCCCGTCCACGCTGGTGGGCACCCCGTGGCGCCCGGCCAGCTGGATGCCGGGTGATCCGGCGCGGCGTCCGGCGAACAGGACGCACTCCAGCAGGGGGGACGCCCCGACCTTCAACAGCAGGTCGGTCCCGATGTTGCCCGTGCCCACGATCGCCACCCGGAGCGGCGCGGGGCTCGTGCGGGTACTCATGCAGTTACTCCTCTCGTCCGCACCGCGCCCGGGCAGGCGCGGCCGGCATCCGTGACAGCGGTCAGCCCGCGTCGAGCACGTCGGTGATGACGCGGGCGAGCTCGGTGACGAGCGGCGGCTTGATGACGCTGAAGTGGTCACCCGGCACCCGGTGCACCCGCACGCCGCCGGTGCAGAGCTCCTCCCAGCGCGCGAGATAGTCCGGGTAGCTCTGGCCGGACGTGACCTCGTGCTGGCCGTCGGCGAGCTCGTCGCTGACGATCAGTTCCAGCCGCCC
Organism: Micromonospora sp. NPDC047074; assembly: GCF_040643815.1. Lineage (NCBI taxonomy): Bacteria > Bacillati > Actinomycetota > Actinomycetes > Micromonosporales > Micromonosporaceae > Micromonospora > Micromonospora sp. NPDC047074. The sequence continues at coordinate 299,109 of NZ_JBEYVB010000004.1, read as the reverse complement.
CGGCCACGGACGGTGGTGGTACTCGACGTCCACCTCCATGACCTCGCGCCAGATCCGGACCTGCCGTGGCCAGGAGTCCCCCACGCCGCGTTCGGGCAGCGTGACGCCGGTCTCCTCGTCCACGTCGTCGACGAGGTGCTCGAGCAGTTCGAGGATCTCCCGGCGGCGTTCCGGCGTGTCGGCCTCGTCACCTCCGGTGCTGACCTCGTGGAGCAGCAGTTCGAGGCGGCGGATCAGGGCCAGCTCGCTCCAGGCGTCGGCGCGGGTGTGGATGTCCAGGCCCGGGTCGAGCAGGATCAGCCTCACCTCGTGCCCGTCCTCGACCAGCCGGTGCGCCATCTCGCTGGCGATGCCGCTGCCGCCGCACCAGCTGAACAGCCGGTACGGCCCGTGTGGTTGGGCGCGGCGGAGTTCGTCGCCGTAGCGTCGCGCCATCTCCGCCGTGGTGGGCGTCCCCTCCGGATGCGGGCCCGGCCATTCGAACGCCGCCACCGGCTGGTCCGGGTGCAGGTGCGGCGCCAGGCGCAGGTACCAGTGGGCGCTGCCGCCACCGGGGTGCACGCAGAACAGCGGGGGGCGGCCGTCGCCGTCGCGCCGCAGCCACATCATCGCGCCGGCCGGCCCGGCCGACGGGTCCTGGAGGGTCGCGGCCAGCCCGGCGACGGTGCGGTGTTCGACGAACGAGCCGAACGTCAGCTCGTAGCCGTGCCGGCTGCGCAGCGTCGCGGTCAGCCGCATCATCGCCAGCGAGTGCCCGCCGAGTTCGAAGAAGTCGTCGTGCACGCCGATCCGCTCGATGCCGAGCGCCTCGCTCCAGGCGGTGGCGATGTGCTCTTCGATCTCCGAGCGCGGCGCGACGTACACGACGTCGGTCGCCGGCCGCGAGCCGTCCGGCGCCGGAAGGGCCGCCCGGTCGACCTTGCCGTTGCGCGTGTACGCGAAGTCGTCCACGGACAGGTAGTGGTGCGGGACGAGGTGCTGCGGCAACCGCTCACGCAGGTGGTCGCGCAGCGCCGCCGCGGACGCCGGGGTCCCGTTCGCGGGGCGGGTGTAGGCGACGAGCGAGGCGTCCGGGGTGCCGGCCCGGTGCACGGCGACCACCGCGGCGGCCACCGCCGGGTGGGCGGCGAGGGCGTGCTCGATCTCGCCGAGCTCGATCCGGAACCCGCGGACCTTGACCTGGTGATCGCGGCGCCCGTGGAAGTGCAGGGTGCCGTCCGGGTCACGGGAGACCACGTCGCCGGTGCGGTACATGCGCTCGCCCGGCCGGGACGCGTACGGGTCCGGCACGAACCGTTCGGCGGTGAGGGCCGGCCGGTTGAGGTATCCGCGTACCACGCCCGCCCCGCCGAGCATCAGTTCCCCGCGTACGCCGGGGGGCAGCAGGCGCAGTTCCTCGTCGACGACGTAGGCGCGCACGTTGTCCAGCGGAAGGCCGATCGGCGGCGGTGCCGTGTCGGTGGCCCGCAGCTCCGCGATGGTGGCGACGACTGTGGTCTCGGTGGGCCCGTAGGCGTGCAGGACGCGGACCCGGTCGGCCCACCGCGCCGCCTGGTCGGCCGTGCACGCCTCGCCGCCGGTGACGAGCACCCGCAGGCGCGGGAAGGCGGCCGGGTCGAGGCGGTCCAGCAGCGGCGGCGGCAGGGTCATGTGGGTGAGTTCGGCCGCGTGGCGGCGGAGGTCACCGGGGTCGGTGTCGGGCGGGGGCAGCACCAGCGTCGCGCCGTTGGCGAGGGCCAGCAGGATCTCCCAGACCGACGCGTCGAAGCTGGGCGAGGCGAACTGCAACACCTCGTCCCCGGCGTGCGCGGCCAGGACCCGCCGCTGGGCGTGGCAGAAGTTGAGCACGCTGCGGTGGGTGACCGCGACGCCCTTGGGCCGCCCCGTGGAGCCCGACGTGTAGATGACGTAGGCGAGGTTGTCCCCGCCCAGCGGCACCGCCGGTGGGTACGCCGCCGAGGACCGGCCGTTCGCGAGGTCGGCGACCAGCACCGTCACGGTCGTGCGCGGCAGCCTCGGGGCCAGGTCGGCGTCGGTCAGCACGGCCACGGGCGCCGCGTCACGGATCATGTCGCCGATCCGCTCGGCGGGGTAGGCGGGATCGAGGGGCAGGTACGCCCCGCCCGCCTTGAGGACGGCCAGCATCGCGACGATGAGGTCGGTCCGGCGGGGCAGGTGGATGCCGACGACCGAGTCCGCCCGGACGCCCAGTTCTCCCAGTCGGGCGGCGAGCCGGTCGGACCGGTCGTCCAGCTCCCCGTAGGTGAGCGTGGCGTCGCCGTGCCGCACCGCCACCGCGGCGGGCGCGGCGGCCGCGCGCTGGGCGACCAGGTCGTGGACGAACGGCGTCGCCGGGAACCGCTCGACGGGCTGGTGCGCCTCGACCGCCCAGGCCCGGTCGGCGGCGCCCAGGCCGACGTCCGTGTCGCCGTCGGGATCGGCGGCCATCGCCTCCAACACATGCCGGTAGGTCCGGGCCAGCAGTTCGAGGTACTGCCGGTCGATGTCGGCGGGGCGGGCGCCCAGCCGCAGGGCTCCCGGGAAGGTCCACACGTCCAGCCCGACGCTGCTCGGGCTGAAGTCGTCGACCATCTCGACCGACTCGGCGGGGCCGTCGAGCACGTGGAAGTCCAGGTACGAGAAGCCGACCCGCAGCAGTGGCGTGCCGTTGCCCCACTCGCGTTGCATGGCCGGCAGCGGGTAGCGGCGGTGCGGCCAGAGCCGCGCCTCGCCGGCGAAGACGGTCTTGACCAGAGCGCGCCAGGTCCGGGCGGAGGTGTCGGCGGCGAACGGCACGGTGTTGAGGTACATGCCGAACACCTCGTCGCCGCGCAGCCGCTCGGGCCGGCCGTTGCACAGCAGGCCGGTGAAGAACCGCTGCCGGCCGGTGACGACGCTCATCACCTTGAGGTGCGCGGCGTGCAGCACACTCTTCAGCGAGGTGCCGGCGGCGGCGGAGAGCCGGCGCAGCCCGGGACGCAGGTCGGCCCACGGCACCTCGACGATGTTCGCCGGGGCGTCCGACTCGGTGCCCCACTCCGGCGGGAGTTCGAGCCGGTCCGATCCGGTGACGGTCGCCGCCCAGAAGTCGCGGTCCGCCGCCGAGGCGAGGGCCGTGCGCTCGCGGGCGACGAGATCCGCGAACCGCACCGCCGGCGGTGGCGGCAGGGCGGGCCGCTCGCCCCGGCACAGGGTCCGGTACAACGAGATCAGCATGGCCACGGTGGAGGTGTGGCTCCAGCCGTCGAGGATCGCGTGGCTCTCCGAGTGGGTGAGGCACCATTCGGAGTCGCCGAGCTGGTGCACGTGATAGCGCAGCAGCGGCGCGGTGGTGATGTCGAACGGCCGGACGCGTTCGGCGCGCAGGTGCGCGCGTACCGCCTCCTCCTGCTCGTCGCCCGGCAGCCCGCGCAGGTCGTCGTAGCCGATCGGCAGGTCGACCGACGCGTGGACGAGCTGCATCAGCTCGGAGTAGCTGGACAGGTCGAACGACGTACGCAGGATCTCGTGCCGGTCCGTGAGCAGCCGGCCGGCGTCCCGCAGCGCGTCCAGGGAGAAGGGCAACTGGTCGCTGATCCGGTAGCAGGAGACGTTGCGGTAGACCGGCCGGTCCCCGCCGGACAGCATCTCGAACAGCATGCCCGCCTGGTTCTGGGTGATCGGGTAGGCGTCGACGAGCCCGTCCGGCAGCCGGCCGCGGTCCGCGTCGCTCACCAGCGCGAACCGGCCGACGGTCGGCTCCGCGTCCTCGGCCGGCCCGGCCGGGACGACCACGCCCGCCAGGTCGGCCACGGTCTGGTGGGTGAACAGGTCCTGGACCGACACCGCGAGGCCGGCCGCGCGCAGCAGCCCCACCATCCGGATCGCCCGCATCGAGTCGCCCCCGAGCAGGAAGAAGCTCTCGGTCACCCCGACCGTGTCGATGCCGAGCGCCGCGCCGAACGCGTCGGCTATCCGCTTCTCCAGCTCGTCGCGGGGGGCGACGTAGCCCTCGCCCGCTCCGCCCGACACCGCTTCGGGTGCCGGCAGGGCGCGGCGGTCCACCTTGCCGCTGGCCGTCAGCGGCAGGGCGGGCAGGATCGTCCAGCGTGCCGGGACCATCGCGTCCGGCAGGCGGTCGATCAGGTACGCGCGCACCAGGTCGACGGTCTCCGGCCCCACGAGGTAGCCGACGAGCTGTTCGTCGTGGACGGCCACCGCCGCCGCGGTGACGCCGGGAGCCTCGTACAGCAGTGCCTCGACCTCGCCGAACTCGATGCGCTGACCACGGATCTTCACCTGGTGGTCGATCCGGCCGAGGTACTCGACGCTGCCGTCGGGACGGTAGCGGACCAGGTCACCGGTGCGGTAGAGGCGCCGCCCCGGCGCGTCGGCGAACGGGTCGGGGACGAACCGTTCGGCGGTCAGCGCGGCCCGGCCGAGGTAGCCCCGGGCGAGCTGCACGCCACCGATCAGCAGCTCACCGGGCACACCGACCGGTACGGGCTGCCCGGCGGCGTCGACGATGTGGGCGGTGGTGTTGGCGATCGGACGGCCGATGGTGACCGGCTCGCCGGGCTCGCACCGCGTCGCGGTGACGTCGACAGCGGTCTCCGTGGGGCCGTACAGGTTGTGCAGCTCGCAGCCGATCCGCTCGTGCACCCGCTCGGCCAGGTCGGGCGGCAGCGCCTCGCCGCTGCAGATCATCCGCCGCAGCGACGGCAGCGCCCCGACGGGCTCGGCCAGGAAGGCCCGCAGCATCGACGGTACGAAGTGGATGGTGGTGATCCCCTCCGTCCGGATCACGTCGGCCAGGTACGCCGGGTCGCGGTGCCCGCCGGGGCGGGCGAGCACCAGCGTCGCGCCGGTGACCAGCGGCCAGAAGAACTCCCACACCGACACGTCGAACCCGACAGGCGTCTTCTGCAGCACCCGGTCCGAGACGTCGAGCCGGTAGGCGTCCTGCATCCACAGCAGCCGGTTGACGATCGCGCCGTGCTCGATCAGGGCGCCCTTGGGCCGGCCGGTCGAACCGGACGTGTAGATGAGATAGGCGGCGTGCGCGGGCGTGATCTCCTCGCACGGCGTCGGGTCGCCGGCGGGAGGCGAGCCTTCCCCGGCGGCGAGGAAGTCCTCGTCGATCACGAGTTGGGCGCCGGAGTCGCGCGCCATGAAGGCGCGGCGCCGCGCCGGCAGGTCCGGGTCCAACGGCAGATAGGCGGCGCCGGCCTTCAGGACCGCCACCAGCGCCCGCACCAGGTCCAGGCCGCGGGGCAGGCAGACGGCCACGACGGAATCCGGGCCGGCCCCGGCCTGGCGCAGGCGCCGCGCGAGGGCGTCGGCCTCGGCGTGCAACCGGCGGTACGACAGCTCCTCGCCGCCGAAGCGCAGCGCCACCGCGTCGGGGGTGCGGGCCGCCTGCGCGTCCAGCAGACCGGTCAGGGTCGCGCCCGGGCCGGAATGGTCGACGGCGGTGTCGTTCCAGGCCGTGAGCTGGGCCGTCTCGGCGTCGGTCAGCATGGGCAGCCGGGTGACCGGGGTGGCCGGGTCGCCTGCGACGGCGGTCAACAACTGCCGGTAGTGCCCGGCCAACCGCTGCACGGTCGTGCCGTCGAACAACGCCGTCGGGAAGTCCACCCCGCCGGAGAGGGAGCCGTCCGCCTCCTCGACCAGCCCGAGCGTCAGGTCGAACTTCGCCGTGGTGGGGCCGGCGGACAGCTCCTCGGCCACCAGGCCGCCCGCGTCGAAGCCCGCCGGCCCGCCCTCCTGGAAGAGGAACATGGTCTGGAACAGCGGGTTGCGGGACAGGTCCCGGTCCGGGGACAACGCGTCCACGATCCGCTCGAACGGCACGTCCTGGTGGGACTGGGCGTCCAGCACCGCCTCCCGGACCCGGGCCAGCACCTCGACGAAGGTCGGCTCGCCGGACAGGTCGGCCCGCAGCACCAGCGTGTTGAGGAAGAGCCCGACCAGGCCGTGCAGCTCCAACCGGTCCCGGCCCGCGGCCGGGGTGCCCACCGTGATGTCGGTCTGGCCGGTGTAGCGGGCCAGCAGGACGTGGAACGCGGCCAGCAGCACCATGAACGGGGTGGCGTTCGACGCCCGGCCCAGTTCCCGCAGCCGGCCGGCGACGGCGGCCGGCACCGTGAAGGTGACCAGACCGCCGTCCGGGTTCCACACCGGCGGCCGGGGCCGGTCGGTCGGCAATTCCAGTGGCGTCAGCCCGGCCAGCCGGTCCCGCCAGTGCTCGACCTGCCGGTCCAGCCGGTCCCCGGCGAGCCGGGTCCGCTGCCAGACCGCGAAGTCCGCGTACTGGATCGGCAGTGGGGCGAGCGGGGCGGGCCGGTCGGCGACGAACGCGTCGTACAGGGCCGCCAGTTCGCGGACGATGATCCCCTCCGACCAGCCGTCGGAGGAGATGTGGTGCAGGGTGAGCACCAGGGCGTGCTCGTCCTCGGCGAGCCGGACCAGCCGGGCCCGCACCGCCGGACCGGCGGCCAGGTCGACCGGGTCCGACGCGCCGAGCAGCTCGGTGAGGCGCTGCCGGGCCGTCTCCTGGTCGGTGTGGCCGAGGTCGGTCACCGCCACCTCGACCGGGGCGGGCGGGTCGACGACCTGTGCCGGCTCGCCGTCGACCACGACGTACCGGGTCCGCAGGATCTCGTGCCGGGCGACCAGCTCCGCCAACGCCCGGCGCAGCGCGTCGGCGCGCAGCGGGCCGCGCAGCCGCAGGCCGACGGACATCAGGTACCCGGTGCCGCCGGGCTGCAACTGGTCGAGCACCCAGAGCCGGTGCTGCCCGAAGGAGAGCGGCAGCGGGCCGGTACGGGCCGCCGGGGCGATGGTGTCGGCGCGGCGGGACTGACCGGCACCACGCAGACGCCGCTCCAGCAGTTCCTGTCGCAGGGACGCGCTCGGGGTGTGGCTAGCGGTCACAGGTTTCCCTCCATCAGCAGTTCCGCCACCTCGGCGTCGGAAAGCCGTGCGATCTCGTTCTCGATGGCCGTGTGCACCGCGCCGGCGAGGTCGGTCACGGTCGTCTGCTCGAACAGCAGGCGCAGCGGCAGGTCGATGTCGAAGCTCTGCCGCAGGTGCGCGAGCACCCGGGTGGCGAGCAGCGAGTGACCGCCGAGGTCGAAGAAGTCGTCGTGGACGCCGACCCGGTCGACCTCCAGCACGGTGGCCCAGATGTCGGCCACGGTCTCCTCCAGCGCGGTACGGGGCGCCTCGTACGCCCGGCCGGGGTCGGCGCGGACGGGGGTCGGGGCGGGCAGCGCCCGGCGGTCGACCTTCTTGCTGGCGGTCAGCGGCAGTGCGTCCAGCACCATCCACTGGGCCGGCACCATGTAGTCCGGCAGCCGGTCCCGCAGGTGGGCCCGGAGTTCACCGACCGCCGGCGGGGAGCCGTCCCGGCCGACCAGGTAGGCGACCAGGCCCTTCTCCCCCGGCTGGGTCTCCCGGGCCACCACCGCGACCGCGCGGACCGCCGGGTGCTCGGCCAGGGCCGACTCGATCTCGCCGAGTTCCATCCGGAAGCCGCGGATCTTGACCTGCTGGTCGATCCGGCCGAGGAACTCGATCGTCCCGTCCGGGCGGTGCCGGACCAGGTCGCCACTGCGGTAGAGCCGGCCGCCGGGCCCGTCGCCGAACGGGTCGGGCACGAACCGGTCGGCGGTCAGTCCGGGCCGGGCCAGGTAGCCCCGGGCCAGCCGTGCCCCGCCGAGCAGAAGCTCGCCGGGCACCCCGACCGGCACCAGGTTGAGGTGTTCGTCGACCACGTAGGCCCGGGTGCCGGGGACCGGGCGGCCGATCGGCAGGGCGGCCTCGGCCCGCTCGCCGGCCGGGTCGCCGGTGACGGGGTGCAGCAGGCAGGTGACGGTCGCCTCGGTCGGGCCGTAGTTGACCAGGAACCGGCCGGGCAGGCCGGTGGCCGCCCAGCGCCGGGCGTCGGCGACGGTGACCACGTCGCTGCCGACGTTCATCAGCTTCAGGTGCCGCAGCCGGTCGTCGCCGGCCGGCAGGGCGTCCATCACCTGCCGGTAGTAGGCGGGGGTGATCTCCATGTGGGTGACCCGGTGCCGGGCGAGCCGGTCCGGCAGCTCGGCCGGGCTCCAGAAGAGCGGGTCGCTGACCACCAGGGTCGCTCCGGCCAGCAGGGTGGCCATCATGCTGTCCATCGCCACGTCGAAGGTGAGCGCGGAGAGCAGCACCACCCGGTCGCCGGGGTTGATGTCGTACTCCCGGGCGATGACGCCGCAGTGGTGGGCGTACGCGCCGTGCGGGATCATCACCCCCTTGGGCCGCCCGGTGGAGCCCGAGGTGTAGATGACGTAGGCGAGGTCGTCCGGGCCGGTCGACGGGTCCGGCGTGGCGCCGTCGCGGCCGGCGACCACCGCCCGGTCGGTGTCCACGGCGACCACGGCCACCCCCTCGGCGGCGACCCGGTCGGCGAAGCGTGCCACGGTGGCCACCACCGCCGCCCCGGCGTCGGCGAGCATGAAGCGCAGCCGCTCGGCCGGATGGTCCGGGTCGACCGGGAGGTACACCCCACCCGCCTTGAGCACCGCGAGCAGCGTGACCACCACCTCCAGGCCGCGTTCCAGGCAGACCGCGACCGGGACCTCCGGGCGTACCCCGAGTCCGCGCAGGTGGTGGGCGAGCCGGTTGGCCCGGGTGTCCAGCTCGGCGAAGGTCAGCCGCTGGCCGTCGAACTCGACCGCCACGACGTCCGGGTGCTGCCGGACCCGCCGGCTGAACAGCTCCACCACGCCGGCACCGGCGGCGTCCAGCGGTCCGGCCGGCTCGCCGGCCCACGGCCCGGTCAGGCGCGCCCGTTCCGCGTCGGTGGGCAGGGTCAGGTCACGCAGGGCGGTGCCCGGCGCGGTCGCCACCTGGGCGAGCAGGTGCAGGTAGTGCCCGGCCATCCGCTCGATCGTGCGGCGGTCCCAGAGCGCGGTGGCGTACTCGAACCAGCAGCGCAGCCGGCCGTCCGGGTGCTGCTCCACGGAGAGGGTGAGGTCGAACTTGGCCACCGGGTACGCGCTGTCGACGTGCGCGATGGTGGTCGGGCCGAGAGTCGCGGTCATCCGCTCCAGGTGTTGCAACTCGAACATCACCTGGAACAGCGGGTTGCGGGACAGGTCCCGGTCCGGCCGCAGCGCGTCGACCAGGCGCTCGAAGGCGACGTCCTGGTTGCCGAACGCGTCCGTCACGGTGCGGCGTACCTGGTCGAGCAGAGCCGGGAAGGGCTGGTCGTCGACCAGTTCGGCGCGCATCACCAGGTTGTTGACGAAGAAGCCGAGCAGGTCCTCGGTCTCCTGCCGGGTCCGACCGGCGACCGGGGTGCCGACGGTCACGTCGTGCTGTCCGGCGTACCGGCCGAGCATGACCTGGAAGGCCGCCAGCAGCACCATGAACAGGGTGGCGCCCTCCCGGTTGCCCAGCTCGGCCAGCGCCCGCCCGACGTCGGTCGGCACGTCGACGACGACGTTGTCACCGGCCGGGTCCCGCAACACCGGGCGGGGCCGGTCGGTGGGCAGCTCCAGCGGGGTCGCCCCGGCCAGTTGCCGGGACCAGTAGGCGAGCTGGGCGTCCAGTTCGGGGCTGTCCTGGCGGGCCGCCTCCCAGGCCGCGAAGTCCGCGTACTGCACGGGCAGGTCGGGCAGCGCGGCGGCCGCGCCGCCCCGCGCGTACGTGCGGTAGAGGGTGTCGAGTTCGCGCAGGAAGATGTCCATCGACCAGACGTCGAACGCGATGTGGTGCAGGGTCAGCGCGACCAGGTGCTCGTCGGCGGCGACCCGGATCACCTGGGCCCGGATCGGGCGTTCGGTGGCCAGGTCGAAGGGCCGGCTGGCCGCGACCCGCAGCAGCGCCTCGGCACCGTCGACGACGTGCGGGGCGCCGCTGAGGTCGATCAGCTCCCACCCGACCGGTCCCGGCGGGTCGACGACCTGCACCGGCTCGCCGTCGACCGAGTGGTAGCGGGTGCGCAGGATCTCGTGCCGGTCGACCACCTCGTCCAGTGCCCGCCGGAACACCGTCACGTCGAACGGGCCGGTCAGCCGCATCGAGATCGGGATCAGGTATTCGAGGCTGCCCGGTTCGAGCTGGTCCAGGAACCACATCCGGCGCTGGCCGAGGGAGAGCGGCAGCGCCCCGTCCCGCGCCACCGGCCGGATCGCCGCGCCGGCCGGCTCGTCGGCGGGCCCGGCGCCGGGCCGGGTCCCGTCGATCAGGGCGGCGAGCTCGGCGACGGTGGGGGCGGTGAAGAGATGCCCGACGGTCAGCTCCACGTCGAGCGCCCGGCGCAGCCGGAGCACGCCCCGGATGGCGAGCAGGGAGTGGCCGCCGAGGGTGAAGAAGTTGTCGTCCCGGGCGATCCGCTCGACGCCGAGCAGATCGGCCCAGATCCCGGCGACTGCCTGCTCGGTGTCGGTGGCCGGCGGCAGGAACCTCCGGTCGGCACCGGGGCGGGGGCCGTCGGGCGCCGGCAGGGCCGCCCGGTCCAGCTTGCCGTTCGCGGTCAGCGGAAGGGCGTCCAGGCTGATCAGGGTGGACGGGACCAGCGCGGCGGGCAGCCGGCCGGCGAGCGCCTCCCGCAGTCCGTCCGGATCGATCCGGGCACCGGCGGCGGCGACCACGTACGCGACCAGCTCGGCGTCACCCGACGGCGGCCGGTGCAGGGTCACCACCGCCGCGTCGACGCTCGGGTGCCCCCGCAGGGCCGCCTCGACCTCGCCCGGCTCGATGCGTACGCCGTGCAGCTTGACCTGGTTGTCGAGGCGGCCCAGGTACTCCAGGCTGCCGTCGTCGCGCCACCGGGCCAGGTCGCCGGTGCGGTACAGCCGCTCCCCCGGCGTGCGTCCGTACGGGTTGGGGGTGAACTTCTCCCCGGTCAGGCCGGGCCGACCCAGGTAGCCCCGGGCCACGCCGACCCCGCCGAGGCAGAGTTGGCCGGCCACCCCGACCGGTACCGGCCGGTCGCCGGCGTCGAGGACCAGGACGGTGCAGCCGGGCAGCGGCGTGCCGATCGGGACGACCTCGGTCTCCTCGTCGCCCCGGTACCGCCAGGCCGTCGCGTCGATCGCGCACTCGGTGGGACCGTAGGTGTTCCAGATCTCCACGGGCAGCAGGGCGCGGAGCTGCTCGCAGAGCGCCGCCGGCAACGGCTCCCCCGCGGAGCAGACCAGCCGCAGCGCGGCGCAGCCGGACAGGTCGGTCTCGTGCAGCAGCACCCGCAGCACGGACGGCACCAGTTGCAGCACCGTGACGTCGTGCGCCCGCAGCGCCCGCAGCATCGCGCCGGGGTCGCGGTGGGCGTCCGGGGCGGCCAGCACGACCGCGCCGCCACTCACCAGCGGGGCCAGGAACTCCCACATGGAGGCGTCGAAGCCGAGGGCGGTCTTCTGCAGCACCCGGTCGGCGGCGGTGAGCCGGTACTGCTCGACCGACCACAGCACCCGGTTGCGGATGCCGGCATGGGTGATCACGACGCCCTTGGGCCGGCCGGTCGATCCGGAGGTGTACATGACGTAGGCGGCGGCGTCGGGATCGGTGGCCGGCAGCGACGCGGGTGCGGTGCCGTCGCCGTGACCGGCCCCGGTGTCGTGGCCGGCGCCGACGAGCACCACCGGGGCGGCGCAGCCCGGCAGCAGGTGCCGCAGGGCCGGTTCGGTGACCAGCACCGACACCCCGGCGTCGGCCGCCATGAACGCCAGCCGGTCGACCGGCTGGTCGGGGGCGAGGGGTACGTAGACGCCACCGGCGAGCAGCACCCCGAGCAGCGCGGTCACCAGGTCCGGTCCACGGTGCACCGCGACCCCGACCGGGGTGCCGACACGGACGCCGGCGGTGTGCAGGCGCGCGGCGAGCGCCCGGGCGCGCCCGGCCAGCTCGGCGTAGCCGACCTCGGTGCCGTCGTCGGCGACCAGCGCGGTCGCGTCGGGGGTCGCCACCGCCTGGGCGAGGAACAGCTCCGGCAGCAACGGGCCGGCGGCCCGGTCGGCGCCCCGGCTCCACCCGCCGAGCACCTCCCGGCGCTCCCGGGGGGCCAGCAGGTCCAGCTCGCCCAGCGGGGCCTGGCGGGCGACGACGACCGCCAGCAGGTACAGGTAGTTGGCGACCATCCGGCGCACCCGGGCGGCGTCGAACAGCGCGGTGGGGAAGACCACCTCCCCGTGGTACGAGCCGTCCGGTTGCCCCACCAGTTGCAGGGAGAGGTCGAACGCGGACGACGTCCACGAGGTGGGCTGCTCGGTGACGGTCAGCCCGGGCAGGGCGAAGGGGGCCCGGTCGGCGTTGTGCAGCCCGAAGCCCACCTGGAACAGCGGGTTGCGGGACAGGTCCCGCTCCGGGGCCAGCTCGGCGACGATCCGGTCGAACGGCACCTCCTGGTGGTCGTAGGCGTCCAGAGTGGTCGCCCGGACCTGGTCGAGCAGGTCGAGGAAGGACGCCGGGCCGGCCAGGTCGGCCCGCAGCACGACGGTGTTGACGAAGAGCCCGATCAGGCCCTCCAGCTCGACCTCGTGCCGCCCCGCCACCGACACCCCGACCGCCACGTCGGTCTGGCCGGCGTACCGGCCGAGCAGGAGCTGGAAGGCGGCGAGGAAGACCATGAACGGGGTGGCGCCCCGGTCCGCGCCGAGCCGGGTCAGGTCGGCCGCCAGGTCCGCCGGCACGGTGAAGGTGAGGCCGTCGCCGGCGGCCTGCCAGTTGGCGGGCCGGGGCCGGTCGGTCGGCAGGTCCAGCGGGCCGAGCCCGGACAACCGCTCCCGCCAGTAGCCGACCTGGGCGTCGACGTGCGGGCCGGCCAGCCAGGTCTCGCGCTGCCAGGCGGCGAAGTCCGCGTACTGGACGGGCAGCGGCGGCAGCGGGTCGGGCCGGCCGGTGACGAACGCGCCGTAGAGGGTGTGCAGTTCCCGGGCTAGGACACCCCAGGACCAGCCGTCGAAGGCGATGTGGTGCACCACGAACAGCAGGACGTGGTCGTCGGCCGCGCAGCGGATCAGCCGGACCCGCAGCGGCACGTCCTTGCGCAGGTCGAACGGGGCGTCGAGGGTCGCCGCCACCGCCTCGTCGAGGCGGCGGTCCCGGTCGCCGGCCGGCGCGTCGCGCAGGTCGACGAGGTCGGCGTCGACCGGGCCGGGCGGGTCGATCACCTGCACGGCACGTCCGTCCACCGTGTCGTACCGGGTCCGCAGGATCTCGTGTCGCGCGCCGATCTCGGTCAGCGCCGCCCCCAACGCCGTGGTGTCGAGCGGGCCGCGCACCCGTACCGCCTGGTGCAGGAGATACTCGCTGGCGCCGGAGCGCAGTTGGTCGACGAACCAGAGCTGCTCCTGCGCCGACGACACGGCGTAGCCGTCCTCGTGGTCGGGTGGCACCGCCCCGCCGGTGCCGACGTACCGGCTGTCGCCGTCTGCCATGGGTCTTCTCGCCTCCGTGTCCAGCCGGGCATCGCCGCGATGCCGTGGGGAGTTGCCGTTGCCGGGTGGACGGCGCTGCCGCCGCCGGGATGTGTGCGCGTCGGCCGCCCGTCGGCCGGGTGTGCGGGAGGGCCCTCCGGCACACCGACGACGGTCAGCCCGGGGCGCTGCCGGCCGCCGCGAGCGCCGCGCGGTACGGCTCGGCCATCGCCACGGCGATCCTCCGGTCGCCGGTGAACGGTTCCCGGGCGTGCGCGGCGAGCATGTTGTCCACCACCAGGACGTCGTCGCGCTGCCAGTCGAAACGGCGCTGGGCCGCCCGGTAGCAGTCCCGCAGGTGGGCCACCACGTCGTCCGGGATCCGCCCGCCGTCGCCGTAGTAGGTGTTCGTGGGCAGGTCGGTCTCGTCGAACAACTCCCGCAGCCCGGCGCAGACCTCCTCGGCCAGCGTGGTCACGTGGAAGAAGGTCACGTGGTTGAACCAGAGCAGCTCACCGGTCCCCGGGTGCCGGTGCAGGGCGGCCCGGCGGGCGCGGGTACGCAGCCCGGAGCCGGTCCACTCCACCTCGATGCCGCTGCGGGCGCAGTAGCGCGCCACCTCGTCCCGGTCGTCGGTGTTGAACGCCTGCTGCCAGGGCACGCCGAAGCCCTCGTGGAAGTTGCGCACCACCAGCCAGCCCCGGGCGACGAACTCGGCGCGCACCGCCGGGTCGATGGCCTGGCACACCAGGCGGGTGTCGGCGAGCGGGGTGGCTCCCATGGTGGCCGGCGCCCGCAGGCAGAAGAAGTACAGCGTCAGGGGCCAGTCGGCCTGGTAGGAGTTCTCGTTGTGCAGGAAGATCTCCTCGGCCGGCGGGAAGTCCGTCGAGGTGTAGACCTGCCCTTTGATGGTGCTGCGGGGGGACGACCGTTCGGCGTAGTCCAGCGGCTCCCCGGAGAGCGTCCGGACCGCTCCCGCGAAGCCGTCCACGCCGCCGATGTCGAACCCCCGCAGCAGCACCGCCCCGTGCTCGCGCAGCCGGTTCCGGATCGCGGACCGGTCGACGGCCAGCCGGGTGCCGATCGGCTCCCCCGGCGTGCCGGCGCTCAGGACGTACGGAAGCGCGTTCTCGGCCGACCCGCACGGCAGCGGTGGCACCGTCATCCGGGGCGTACTCATCGCTTCTCCTGTCGGCCGCGGGGCTACCGGTTTCGCGGCACGGCCCAGCCTCGCCGCTGGGCAACGGGGCAGAAAGAGAATCCCCGGCAAGGCTCGTACGCCTTTTTCTGCCGGTTCTTCTCTACGTCCGGTGATCGGCGTCCCGGCAGGGTGTGACCGGCAGTGGGACCAGTGTCGTGTCGTACGACACGGCTGCCCTTTCGCAAGGAGGAGCCGGCATGTCCGACGAGAGCACCGACGAACGCGCGTACCGGGTCGTGGTGAACGACGAGGAGCAGTACTCGATCTGGCTGGGTGACCGGGAGCTGCCACTGGGGTGGCGCGCGGAGGGCACCGAGGGCACGCGCGAGGAGTGCCTGCAGCGGATCGACGAGGTGTGGACCGACATGCGCCCGCTCAGCCTGCGCAAGCGCATGGAGCAGGCGGCGGGCCGGTAGTCGTGACCGCCATGGCGAAGCTGACCGCGGCCGACGGGCACCGGGTCCCGACGGAGTGGAACGACACCGAGGTCGGGTACCCGACCGACCCGTGCCTGCACGAGCTGGTCGAGGCGCAGGTGCGGCGTACCCCGGACGCGATCGCCGTGGTGTCCGACGAGCGGACCGTCCGCTACGCGGAGCTGAACCGCGAGGCCAACCGGCTCGCCCACCGGCTGCGGGCAGCCGGGGTGGGTGCGGAGTCGGTGGTGGGCGTGTGCCTGCACCGGGGGGTCGACCTGGTGGTGGCGCTGCTGGGGGTGCTCAAGGCGGGCGGCGCCTACCTGCCGGTGGACCCGGAGCAGCCGGCGGACCGGATCCGCTTCCTGCTCACCGACTCGCAGGCGGCGACCGTCGTCACCGGCCCGGGCGTCGACCACGCCCCGCTGGCCGCCGCCACCGGCGCCCCGATCCACGTGGACGGCGAGCACCGGGGGCTGCCGGACGGCGACCCGGAGCCGGTCGTGGGTCCGGGCAACGCCGCCTACGTCATCTACACCTCCGGGTCCACCGGCCGCCCCAAGGGCGTGGTCGTGGAGCACCGGTCGATCGTCAACCGGGTGCGCTGGATGCCGGACGCCCGGGGCGCCGACGGCGGCGTGGTGCTGCAGAAGACGCCGTTCGGCTTCGACGTCTCGGTGTGTGAGCTGTTCTCCCCGCTGACCACCGGGGCGACCCTGGTGATGGCCCGTCCCGGCGGGCACCGCGATCCGGCGTACCTGGCCCGGGTGGTGGCCGAACGGGGGGTCACCTCGATCCGGTTCGTGCCGTCGATGCTGCGCGCCTTCCTGGACGTGCTGCCCGCCGGCCGGACCAGCCTGCCGTCGATCCGGCAGGTGCTGTGCAGCGGCGAGGCGCTCCCCGCGGACCTCGTGTCCGCGACGCACGACCGGCTCGACTGCGAGGTGTTCAACCTGTACGGACCGACCGAGGCGGCGGTCGAGGTGACCAGCACCCGCTGCCGGCCCGGCGAGGCGGTGACCATCGGCCGGCCGGTGGCCAACACCCGCACGTACATCGTGGACGACGAGCTGCGGCCGGTGCCCATCGGTCAGCCCGGGGAGCTGGTGCTCGCCGGGATCCAGCTCGCCCGGGGCTATCTCGGCCGGCCGGCGCTGACCGCCACCGGCTTCGTCCCCGACCCGCTCGCCGACCGGCCCGGACAGCGCATGTACCGCACCGGCGACCGGGCCCGGTACCTGCCGGACGGCAGCATCGAGTACCTGGGCCGGCGGGACCACCAGGTGAAGATCAGGGGCTTCCGGATCGAGCTGGGCGAGATCGAGACGGTGCTCGGCCAGCATCCCGCCGTCCGCGCCGCCGTGGTGGACGTGCACCACAACGCGGTCGGCGGCCCGCAGCTCGTCGGCTACCTGCTGCCGGCCGGCCCGGAGCCGATCGACGACCGGGCGGTTCGCGCGTACCTGGCCGAGCGGCTTCCGGATCACATGGTCCCGCGGAGCTGGGTGGTCCTCGACGACCTGCCCCTGACCGCCAGCGGGAAGATCGACCGCCGGCGGTTGCCCGAGCCCGCCCCGGCCGGCCCGGTGACCGACGGGCCGACGACGGCCGCGCGTACCCCCACCGAACAGGCCGTCGCCGAGGTGTGGGCCGAGGTGCTGGGCATCGACGGCTGCGGGACACACGACGACTTCTTCGACCTCGGCGGCCACTCGCTGCTCGCCACGCAGGTCGTCGCGATGTTGCACGAACGGTTCCCGGTCGACCTGCCGGTCGGTGCGGTCTTCGAGGCACCGACCGTGGCGGAGCTGGCGGCGGTGCTCCAGCAGGCCGTCGAGGAGCGGGTGGCGGGGATGTCCGAGTCCGAACTGGAGA
Organism: Micromonospora sp. NPDC047074; assembly: GCF_040643815.1. Lineage (NCBI taxonomy): Bacteria > Bacillati > Actinomycetota > Actinomycetes > Micromonosporales > Micromonosporaceae > Micromonospora > Micromonospora sp. NPDC047074. The sequence goes on along the minus strand of NZ_JBEYVB010000004.1, from coordinate 282,235 downwards.
CGATGTTGGCACAGGTGGGCAAGGCGTGAAGACTCCCGAGGGTCAGTCCCCGTCCGTCCCCGCCACCGGCACCCCGCCCCCGGACGACGCCCGTCGTCGGGCGCTGCTGGAGGCGCTGCTGGCCGGGCGGGCCCCGGACCGGTCGCCGGTCACCCCGAGCGCGCCGCGACGACCGGACGGTCCGCTGCCGCTGTCCTATCCCCAGCAGGGAGTGTGGCTGCTCGACCAGATCCGGCCGGGCGGCGCGGAGTACGTCGTGCCGTTCAGCTGGCGGTTGACCGGCCCGCTGAACCCGGAGGCCCTGCGTGCCGCCTGGCGGGAGGTGGTCCGGCGACACGAGGTGCTGCGGACCCGCTACCAGGTCGTGGACGGCCGGCCGAGCCAGGTGGTCGGCCCGGCCGAGCCGGTCGAGCTGCCGGTCGTCGACCTGACGGGGTGCGCCCCGTCGAAGCGGCAGGAGCGGCTGGACGAGCTGATCCGGGACGAGGCGAGCGTCCCGTTCGACCTGGGCCGGGACGCACCGCTGCGGGTCGGGCTGGTCCGGTTCGCCGAGGACGAGCACGTGCTGGTGCTGCTCGCCCACCACATCGCGTTCGACGGCTGGTCGGTCGGCGTACTGGCCCGGGAACTCGGCGCGCTCTACCCGGCGCTGGCAGCCGGCGAGCCGTCCCCGCTCGCCCCGCCGCCGATCCAGTACGCGGACTTCGCGGTGCGGCAGCGGGACCGGGTGGCCGGCCTGACCGCGCAGCTCGACCACTGGCGCGACCGGCTGGCCGGCCTCGTGCCGCTGGAGCTGCCGACCGACCGGCCCCGCCCGCCGGTGCAGGACCCCCGGGGCGCGACGCTGCCGTTTCCCGTGCCGGCCGACCTCGGTCGCGCCCTCGCCTCGATCGGGCGGCGGCACCGGGCGACCCCGTTCATGGTGCTGCTGGCCGTCTTCCAGGTGCTGCTGGCCCGCTACACCGGGCAGACCGACATCGCGGTGGGCACCCCGGTCGCCGGGCGTACCCGCCCCGAGGTCCAGGACCTGATCGGCTACTTCGTCAACACGCTGGTGCTGCGGACCGACCTGTCCGGCGAGCCGACCTTCGTCGAGGTGCTGGCCCGGGTCCGGGAGGCGGTGCTGGACGCCCAGTCCCACCAGGACGTGCCGTTCGAGCGGATCGTCGACGCGCTGGCCCCCGAGCGGGACCTGTCCCGCAACCCGCTGTTCCAGACCATGTTCGTGATGCAGAACGCCACGGCGGCCGACTTCGCCGGGGCGGGGCTGCACGCGCGGCAGGTGCCGACGCTCTGGCACACCGCCAAGTTCGACCTGACCATGCAGGTGACCGAGGAGGCGGACGGCTCCTTCTCCGCCGTCGTCGAGTACGCGACGGCGCTGTTCGACGGCGCGACCGTCGAACGGTTGGCCGGGCACTACCGGCGGTTGTTGACGGCCGTCGCCGCCGACCCGGGCACCCCGGTCACCCGGCTGCCCATGCTCACCGACCCCGAGACCGCCCAGCTCACGGCCTGGAACGACACCGCCGTCGACTATCCCCGCCACACCCTGCTGCACCGGCTGGTCGAGGCGCAGGCGGACGCCACCCCCGACGCGGTCGCCGTGGTCGACGACCAGCACGAGCTGACGTACGCCGAGCTCGACGCCCGCGCCAACCAGCTCGCCCACCGGCTGATCGCCCTCGGCGCCGGCCCCGAACAGATCGTCGCCGTCAGCGCGCGACGCCGCGTCGCGCTCGCCGTGGCCCTCGTCGCCGTGCTCAAGACCGGCGCCGCCTACCTGCCGCTCGACCCCACCCACCCCGTCGAGCGGCTGCGCTGGATGCTCGCCGACGCCGGCGACCCCGTCACCCTGGTCGACACCCCCGACCAGCACGACTGGCACGCCGGCCCACGGGTCCACCTCGACGACCCGACCCTCACCGGCGAACCCACCGGGCGACCCGACGTCACCACCGACGACCGCAACCCCGCCTACCTGATCTACACCTCGGGCTCCACCGGCCGCCCCAAGGGCGTCCTCGTCGACCACCGCGCCATCGTCAACCGGCTCCGCTGGATGCAGGACACCTACCGGCTCGACCACACCGACCGGATCCTGCAGAAGACCCCGCACACCTTCGACGTCAGCGTCTGGGAGTTCTTCTGGCCCCTGACCACCGGCGCCGCCCTCGTCATGGCCCGCCCCGACGGGCACCGCGACCCCACCTACCTCGCCGAGACCATCGACCGGCGTCGCATCACCACCGTCCACTTCGTTCCCTCCATGCTCCGCGCCTTCACCACCTACCTCGCCACCACCCGCACGGCCCTGCCCCACCTGCGACGCGTCGTCTGCTCCGGCGAGGCCCTGCCCGACGACCTCGCCACCGCCGTGCACGCCCACCTCGACGTCGAGCTGCACAACCTGTACGGCCCCACCGAGGCCGCCGTCGACGTCACCGCCACCCCCGTCCGCCCCGGGCACGCCGTCACCATCGGCAGCCCCATCGCCAACACCGGCGCCCACATCCACGACCCCTGGCACAACCCGGTCCCGGTCGGCGTCCCCGGAGAACTCCTCCTCACCGGCGTGCAGCTCGCCCGCGGCTACCACCGCCAGCCCGCCCGTACCGCCGAACGCTTCATCCCCACCGACGGCGGCCGACGCGCCTACCGCACGGGCGACCAGGCCCGGTGGCGCCCGGACGGCACGATCGAATACCTCGGTCGCCTCGACCACCAGGTCAAGATCCGGGGCAACCGCATCGAACTCGGCGAGATCGAAGCCACCCTCGCCGACCACCCCGGCGTCCACACCGCCGTCGTCCACCCGCACGGCCCCGGCGACGACCGGCAGCTCGTCGCCTACCTCGTCGCCGCCGACGGCCACCCCGTCGACCCCGACACGCTGCGCGCCCACCTCCGCGCCCACCTGCCCGAGTACATGGTCCCCACCCACTGGACCACCCTCACCGAGCTGCCCCTCACCAGCAGCGGAAAGATCGACCGCAACGCCCTCCCCCCGCCTGACGCCCCCGCCACGCCCGGCAGCGACCACACCCCGCCCGGCACCCCCACCCAGCACCTGATCGCCACCGCCTACGCCCAGGCCCTCGCCGAGCACGGCCGGCCGATCGGCATCCACGACCGCTTCTTCGACATCGGCGGCGACAGCATCCGGGCCATCCGGGTCGTCGGGAGCCTCCGCGACCAGGGGCTCGACCTCACCGTCACGGACCTCTTCCGGTACCGGACGGTCGCCGAACTCGCCGAGGCCGTCGACGCCCGGGAGGGCGGGCTGCCGACCGGGGCCACCCGCCTGGTGGACCGGTTCGCGTTGATCTCCGAGGAGGACCGGGCCCGGCTGCCCGAGGGCGTCCTCGACGCGTACCCGCTGTCGATGGTGCAGGCCGGCATGGCGTACGAGATGCTCGCGGACCCGACCGGCGACCTCTACCTGAACAGTCTCTGCTACCCGATCGAGGGCGACGCGTTCTCGCTGCCCGCCCTGCACGCCGCCGCCCAGTTGCTCGCCGTCCGGCACGAGATCCTGCGGGCCTCGATCGACCTGACCGGGTACGGCGAACCGCTCCAGCTGATCCACCCGACCGCGGAGATCCGGGTCGGCCACACCGACCTGCGGGGCGTGCCGGCCGCGGAGGTGGAGAGCACGGTGGCCCGGCTGGTCGCCGACGAGCGGCGGGACCGCTTCGACCTGGGTACGCCGTCGCTGCTGCGGCTGCACGCCTACCAACTCGCCGACGACCGGTGGCGGCTGCTGGTCAGCTACAGCCACGCCATCCTGGACGGCTGGAGCCAGAACTCGCTGGTCCCGGAGCTGCTGGCGTACTACCGCCGGATCCGCGACGGGCAGGATCCGCACCCCGCCCCGGTGCCGGCCGTCCGGTTCGCCGACGCGGTGGCCCTGGAGCGGCGGGCGGTGGCCGCCGGGGTCGACCGGGAGTTCTGGGCGTCCCGGACGCGCACCCACGAGCGGCTCACCGTCCCGGCGGCGTGGGCGGGTACGGGCGCCCGGTACCGGGCGGTGCGGTTGCCCTTCGCCGACCTGGTGCCGGGACTGCGGGAGCTGGCCCGGACGGCGGACGTGCCGCTGAAGAGCCTGCTGTTCACCGCGCACCTGACCGTGCTGGGCATCGTGACCGGGCAGCGGCGCTTCCACAGCGGGCTGGTCTGCAACGGGCGGCCCGAGCTGACCGACGGCGACCAGGTGCGGGGGATGTTCCTCAACACCGTGCCGTACGCCGTGGAGCTGACCGCGTCGAGCTGGGCCGCGCAGGCCCGCCTGGTCTTCGCCGGGGAGGTCGCGCTCTGGCCGCACCGGCACTACCCGCTGCCGGCGATGCAACGCGAGTGGGGCAACCAGCGGCCCCTGGTGGACGTCTTCTTCAACTACACCGACATGCACGTGCTCGACCTGGACGGCATCGACCGCTCGGCGATCACCGACACCACCCCGAACGAGTTCGGCCTCTCGGTGTCCAGCGAGCCCGGGCAGCTGATCATCGAGGCCGGCACCGACCGGATCTCCGACGGCCACCTGGACCTGCTCACCCGGACCTACCGGCGGGTGCTGGAGGCGATGGTCGCCGACCCGACGGGTGACCCGCGCCGGGTCGGGCTGCCGGAGGCCGACCGGCGCGTCCTGCTCGGCCTCGGCGCCGGCGGACCGCTGCCGGTCCCGGACGGGACGCTGCCCGAGCTGGTCGCCCGGCAGGTGGCGGCCACCCCGGACGCGGACGCGGTGGTCTTCGGCGACGACGTGCTCAGCTACGCCGAGCTGGACCGCCGGACCAACCGCCTCGCCCACCACCTGCGGGAGCTGGGCGTCGGGCCGGGAACCCTGGTCGGGGTGCACCTGAACCGGAGCGCGGACCTGGTCGTGGCGTTCCTCGCGGTGCTGGCCACCGGTGGCGCGTACCTGCCGCTGGACCCCGACTACCCGGCACAGCGGACCGCCTTCATGCTGGCCGACGCCGGTGCGCAGGTGGTGGTGACCGAGACCGCGCTGGCCGGGCGGCTGGACACCGCCGGAATCCGGACGGTGCTGCTGGACGCCGAGCGGGCGGCGATCGCCACCCGTCCGGAACGGCGGCTGACCGACCGGCCGTCCGCCGACGACCTGGCGTACGTCATCTACACCTCGGGTTCGACCGGCGCCCCGAAGGGCGTGATGATCAACCACCGGGGGCTGGGCAACTTCCTCGCCGCGATGCGGCACCGGCCGGGTCTGCCGGCGGGCGCCACCGTGGTCGGGCTGACCACCGTGTCGTTCGACCCCTCGGTGCTGGAGCTGTACCTGCCGCTGCTGGTCGGCGGCCGGGTGGTGGTGGCCGACGCGGAGCAGACCCGGGACCCGCAGCGGATGGCCGAGCTGATCGGCGCCGCCCGGCCGGCGGTGCTCCAGGCCACCCCGGTCACGTACCGGATGCTGTTGGACTCCGGCTGGTCCGCACCGGCCGGTGCGACAGTCCTCTGCGGCGGCGAGAAGCTGCCGGCCGAGCTGGCGGTCCGGCTCGCCTCGACCGGGGCCACGGTGTGGGACATCTACGGGCCGACCGAGACCACGGTCTGGTCCACCACGACCCGGTTGGGCCCGGACGGCCGCCCCGTCGACTTCGGCATGGCCCCGAACGCCGGGCTCCACATCCTGGACGAGCGGCTGGAGCCGGTACCGGTCGGCGTCCCCGGTGAGATCCACATCGGCGGGGACGGGGTGGCCTGGGGCTACCGGGCCCGGCCCGCGCTCACCGCGGAGAAGTTCGTTCCCGACCCGCACTCCGCGCTGCCGGGTGCCCGCATGTACCGCACCGGTGACCTGGCCCGCTGGCACGCCGACGGGCACCTGGAGATCCTCGGCCGGGTCGACCACCAGGTGAAGATCCGGGGGCACCGGATCGAACCGGCCGAGATCGAGGCGGCGCTGCTGGCCCACGAGCACGTCCGGGCCGCCGTGGTGCACCCGCAGCGGTACGGCGGGGAGCAGGAGCTGGTCGCGTACCTGGTCGGCGGGGAGCGGCACCCCGTACCGGGCGACGCGCAACTCCGCGAGTTCCTGCTCCGTACCCTGCCGGACTACATGTGCCCGGCCGCCTACGTGCCGCTGGACGCCCTTCCGCTCACCCCCACCGGCAAGGTCGACCGCAACGCCCTACCGGTGCCGCGACCCGGTGCCGGCGGGCGGCGGGAACCCGTGCGGGTGGCGCCGCGCACCGGTGACGAGCGGACGGTCGCGCAGGTGTGGGGCGAGGTGCTCGGCACCGACGAGGTGGGGGTGCACGAGAACTTCTTCCAGGTCGGCGGGCACTCGCTGCTGGCCACCCGGGTCGCGGTCCGGCTGCGTACCCTGCTCCGCGTCGACGTGCCGGTCCGGGCCCTGTTCGACCATCCCACGGTCGCCCGGCTGGTCGGGGCGCTGCCCGACTACCCGAAGCTGGACGACCAGCCGGCGGTCCCCAGGCTGACCGCCCGGCCCCGGCTGGCCGACATCGCCGCCCGGCGGGCCGCCCGGTGACCGGGCGCGCACGCCCCGCCGGTCACCGCCGGATCGGTGGTGACCGGTGAGCCGGGTCGACGATCCGGTCGCCGGGGAGCGGATCCCGCCGCTGCACCGCAACCGGGACTTCCTGCTGCTGTGGAGCGGGTCGGCGGTCTCCATGCTCGGCTCGACCGCGTCGGTGGTGGCGTACCCGCTGCTGGTGCTGGCGCTGACCGGCTCGCCGGGTGCCGCCGGGCTGGCCGGTTTCGTGGCGCTGCTGCCGACGCTGCTGTTCCAGTTGCCGGCCGGGGCGCTGGTGGACCGGTGGGACCGCAAACGGGTGATGATCTGGTGCGACCTGCTGCGCGCGCTGGGCGTGGGCAGCGTCGTGGCGGCGATCGCCGTCGACGAGCTGCACCTGTGGCACGTGCTGGCCGTCGGTTTCGTCGAGGGGACGCTGTCGGTCGGGTACGAGCTGGCGGCCGGCGCCGCGATCCCGAACGTGGTGCACCCGAGCCAGGTGACCACGGCGCTGTCCCGCAACGAGGCCCGTGAGCGGGCCGCGGTGATGGCCGGTACCCCGCTCGGCGGCGCGCTGTTCGGGCTGGGGCGGATCTGGCCGTTCGTGCTGGACACCGTCTCCTATCTGGTCTCCCTGCTGACGCTGCTGTTCATCCGCCGCGACTTCCAGGCCGCACCGGGCGACGCGACCGCCCCCGACACGCGTCCCGGGAAACTGGCCGCCGAACTCACGCGGGGGCTGCGGTGGTTGTGGGGGCAGCCGTTCCTGCGGACGGCCACCCTGCTGGTCGCCGGCAGCAACCTGGTGTTCCGCGTCCTGTTCCTGGTCATCATCGTGGCGTTCGAGACCGCCGGGGCGCCCCCGGCGGCCATCGGCCTGCTGCTCGGCGTGGCCGGCACCAGCGGGGTGCTCGGATCGCTGGTGGCGACCTGGTGCGCCGGGCGGTTCCCGATGCGCACGCTCGTGGTCGCCGCGAACTGGGTGTGGGCGCTGATGACCGTCGTCATCGCGGTCACCGACGACCGGTTCCTGATCGGTGCCGCGTACGCCCTGATGTGGTTCGTGGGGCCGATCTGGAACGTGGCGGTCGCCGGGCACCAGATGGCCCTCACCCCCGACCACATCCAGGGCCGGGTGCTCAGCGCGGTCAGCCTGCTGGCCAACGGCGCGGTCGCGCTCGGTTCCCTGGTCGGGGGCTACCTGCTGGAGGCGATCGGGCCGACGCGCTCCGCGTGGTCGATGGCCGTCTGGATGGTCCTGCTCGCCGCCCTGGCGACGCTGAGCCGCTCGGTACGTCGAGCGGGTTTTCTGCCGATTGAGCACCCAAGGAGGAGCTGAAGGTGTTGCGCACCATACTCAAGTCGAAGATCCACCGCGCGGTGGTCACCCAGGCCGACCTGCACTACGTCGGCTCGCTGACCATCGACGAGGATCTGATGGACGCCGCCGACCTGATCGCCGGCGAGCAGGTGCACGTGGTGGACATCAACAACGGTGCCCGCCTGGAGACGTACGTCATCGCCGGCGAGCGCGGCAGCGGGGTCATCGGCATCAACGGGGCCGCGGCCCGGCTGATCCACCCCGGCGACCTGGTCATCATCATCAGCTACGCGGCGATGGCCGACCCGGACGCCAAGGGTTACTCGCCCCGGGTGGTGATGGTGGACGAGGTCAACCGGATGCTCGGCACCACCGACGACCCGGCCGAGGCGATCCCCGGCACCGCGACCGTGCCCGGTAACACCCTGCGGGCCGCTACGGATCCCCGTAGCGGGAGCGAACATGCGGGCCGATGACACCGACGTCGGCGGGGTGCTGAACGCGATCGGCGGCTCCCCGCTGGTCCGGCTGGACAAGCTCATGCCGGACGCCCCGTTCACCCTGTGGGCGAAGCTGGAGGCGCACAACCCGGGCGGCAGCATCAAGGACCGCTCGGCGTTGGGCATGCTGATCGACCGGCTCCGGGCCGGGGAACTGCAGCCCGGCCGGTCGGTGGTGGTCGAGTCCAGTTCGGGCAATCTCGGGATCGGGCTGGCCCAGGTGTGCCGCTACTTCGGAATCCGGTTCATCTGCGTGGTGGACCCCCGGACGAACGCGCAGAACATCGCGGTCATGCGCGCGTTCGACGCCGAGGTGGAGATGGTGACCCGCACCGACCCGGCCACGGGTGAGTACCTGCCACAGCGGATCCGCCGGGTCCAGGAACTGGTCGCGACCATCCCGAACGCCTGGTGCCCGGACCAGTACGCCAACCCGTTGAACCCCCGCGCCCACGAGACGACCATGCGGGAGATCGTCGAGGGGCTGCCCGCCCCGCTGGACTTCCTGTTCTGCGCGACCAGTTCCTGCGGCACGCTGCGCGGCTGCGCCGACTACGCGCGCCGGCACGAGCTGCCGGTGACCATGGTCGCGGTGGACGCCGCGGGCAGCGCGATCTTCGGCGACTACACCCCCCGCAAGCGGCTCATCCCCGGTCACGGCGCGGGGATCCGGCCGAAGCTCTACCGGGACGGGCTGGCCGACAAGGTGGTGCACGTCGGGGACCTGGACTGCGTGACCGGGTGCCGCCGGCTGGCCCGCCGGGAGGCCATCCTCGCCGGTGGTTCGTCCGGCGCGGTGGTGGCCGCCGTGGAGCAGCTACGCGACCTGATTCCGGCCGGCGCGACCTGCGCGCTGATCTTCCCGGACCGGGGTGAGCGCTACCTGAACACGATCTACGACGACGACTGGGTGACCGGGCACTTCGGCGACGTCACCCACCTGTGGAAGGACCGGACCATGGAGGCGCCGCCATGCTGATCGTATCCGCCGGCGAGGTCCGGCAGCTCCTGGCCGACCGGGAGGACAGCGTCCTGGACGCGGTCCGCCACGCCTACGTCCTGCACGCGCGGGGGCGTACGGTGCTGCCGCACTCGGTGTTCCTGCGGTTCCCCGAGGACGCCCGCAACCGGATCATCGGACTGCCCGCGTACCTGGGCGACGACCCGCCGGTCGCCGGCATGAAGTGGATCTCGTCGTTTCCCGGCAACATCGACCGCGGGTTGGCCCGCGCCTCCGCCGCGATCGTCGTGAACTCGATGGAGGACGGCCACCCGGTCGCCCTGATCGAGGGCTCCACGATCTCCGCGCGGCGGACGGCCGCCAGCGCCGCCCTGGCCGCCGGCGCCCTCGCCCCGCCGGCCGGCGGCGTCTCCCTGATCGGCTGCGGCGTGATCAACTTCGAGGTGCTGCGGTTCCTCCGCGCGGCGCTGCCCGGTCTGGCCGAGGTGACCGTCTTCGACCTGGACGCCGGGCGGGCCGCCGCGTTCGCCCGGCGCTGCGCGCGGTGGGACCTGAAGGTACGCGTCGCGGGCGACGTCGAGGAGGCGCTCGGCGCCCATCCGCTGGTCTGCCTGGCCACGACGGCGGGCGTACCGCACCTGGGGCTGGCGCACTGCCGGCCGGGAGCGCTCGTGCTGCACCTGTCGCTACGGGACATCTTCCCGGCGGACATCCGCGCCGCGGTAAACGTGGTCGACGACGCCGACCACGTCTGCCGGGCGGCCACCTCGCTGCACCTGGCCGAGCAGGAGACGGGCAACCGGGACTTCATCGCCGCCGGCATCGGCGACATCCTCGGCGGGGCCGGCTGGCGGCACGACCCGGAACGGGTCACCGTCTACTCGCCGTTCGGCCTGGGCGTGCTCGACCTCGCCGTGGCCGAGCTGGTGCGGCGGGCCGCGCAACGCGACGGCGTCGGCACCTGGCTGCCGGACTTCCTGACCATCGCACCGGAGGACCCGGATGCCGACTGAGCCGAGCGTCGCACCGTGGAACGACACGGCCAGGGAATATCCGGGACAGCCGGCCCTGCACGAGCTGGTGCACGGGCGGGCGGCGCGCACCCCGGAGGCCGTGGCGGTGGTCACGGAGCGGGAGCAGCTCAGCTACGCCGACCTGGTGGGGCGGGCCAACCAGCTCGCCAACCTGCTGGTCGCCCGGGGCGTCGGCCCCGAGTCCCGGGTCGGGGTGTGCCTGCACCGGGGCGGCGACATGGTGGTGGCCCTGCTCGGCATCCTCACCGCCGGAGCCGCCTACGTGCCGCTGGACCCGGAGCACCCGGCCCAGCGGATCGCCTTCCTGGTGGCCGACGCGGGGCTGGACACCGTGCTGGCCGACCCGGGCCTGCCGGTCCCCGCCGAGGCGGGCCGCAGCGTCACCGCCGTGTCGGTGAGCCAAGCGACCACCGGTTGGCCGGCCCGGGCGCCGGGGGTCACCGTCGACCCGGAACACCCGGCGTACGTCATCTACACCTCCGGGTCCACCGGCCGGCCCAAGGGCGTGGTGATCCCGCACCGGGCCATCGTCAACCGGATCCGCTGGGGGCTGGACGCGCATCCGTTGGGCCCCGACGACCGGGTGCTCCAGAAGACCCCGTACGGCTTCGACGTCTCGGTGCCGGAGATCTTCGGCACCCTGGCCGCCGGCGCGCGGCTGGTGATGGCTCGGCCGGGCGGCCACCGCGACCCGGCCTACCTCGTCGACACGATCCACCGGTACGGCATCACCAGCGTCCACTTCGTACCGTCGATGCTGCGGGCGTTCCTCGCCGAGGTCCGCGACACCGGGGCCCGCTTCCCCACCCTGCGCCGGATCGTGTGCAGCGGCGAGGAACTCACCGGTGACCTGGTCACCGAAGCCGACGAGCTGATCGGCTGCGAGCTGCTCAACCTCTACGGCCCGACCGAGGCGGCGGTGGAGGTGACCGGGTCGCGCTGCCGGGCGGGTGAGCCGGTCAGCATCGGCCACGCGGTGGCGAACACCCGCACCCACATCCTCGACGGGCGGGGCGCACCGGCGGAGGTCGGCGAACTCTGCCTGGCCGGGGTGCAGCTCGCCCGGGGCTACCTGGGCCGGCCCGGGCTGACGGCCGAGATGTTCGTTCCCGACCCGTTCGGCCCGCCCGGCTCCCGGCTGTACCGCACCGGGGACCTGGCCCGGCGGCTGCCCGACGGGGCGGTGGACTACCTGGGCCGGATCGACCACCAGGTCAAGATCCGGGGCCACCGGGTCGAGCTGGGTGAGATCGACGCGGCGCTGCGCACCGTGCCGGGGATGCGGGCCGCCGCCACGGCCGTGCACGCCGGGCAACTCGTCGGGTACGTGGTGGCCGGCACCGTTCCCGCCGTCCGCGTACTCCGGGCCCACCTCGCCGAACGGCTGCCCGACCACATGATCCCGTCGGTGTTCGTGGCCCTGCCGGCGCTCCCCGTCGGCCCGAGCGGCAAGCTGGACCGGGCGGCCCTGCCCGCCCCCGACGGGCACCGGCTCGCCGGTGGCGAGCGGGTCGACCCGCGCACCGACGACGAACGACGGCTCGCCGGCGTCTGGGCGGAGTTGCTCGGCACCGGGCCGGTCGGGGTGCACGACACCTTCGTGGAGCTGGGCGGTGACTCGCTGGCGGCCACCCGGTTCTGCTCCCGCGCCCGCCGCCTGTGGGGCTGGTCGCTCTCCCCCGCCGACGTGCTCACCGCCACCGTGGCCGAACTCGCGACGAGGGGCACCGGGGGCAGCCCGCCGATCGCCGAGGGTGCCGCGGCCACCGGGGCCCTGGCGCCCGTGGCACCGGACGCCAACGCCGACGGGCCGCTCAGCGCCGCCCAGCACCGGATCTGGTTCGCCGACCAGCTCGACCCGGGGTCGAGCACCTACACGATCGCCGAGTCCTACCTCCTGCGCGGACCGGTCGACGTCGACGCGCTGCGTGCCGCCCTGGCGGACACGGTGCGCCGGCACCCGGCCCTGCGGACCACCTTCGGGGCCCGGCGCGGCGTGCCGTACGCGCGGATCGGGCCGGACGCCCGGGTGCCGGTCGAGGTGCGCACCGTGGCCGACGTCGCCGAGGCGAAGGTGCTCGTCGACCGGCTCGCCGCCGTGCCGTTCGCGCTCGCCGAGGGGCCGCTGCTGCGGGTCACCCTGCTGCGGTTGCCCGACGGGGAGCACGTCCTGGCCGCTGCCATCCACCACATCATCGCGGACGACTGGTCGATGGAGGTGCTGTGGCGCGACCTCTGCCAGGCGTACGCGCGGCACCGCCAGGGCCATCCGGAGGCCGTCGACCCGCTGCCGCCGGCCCCGCACCCGCCCGCCGACCCGGCCGACCTCGACTACTGGCGTCGGCACCTCGCCGGCGTACCGCCCACCCTGGACCTCCCGACCGACCTGCCCAGACCGGCGCGGCTGCGGCAGGCCGGGGCCGTCGTCCGGTTCGGCCTGCCGGCGGAGACCGCCGCCGCCGTGCGGACGCTGGCCCGGGCCACCGCGGCGACCCCGTTCATGGTGCTGCTCACCGCGTTCACCGTGCTGATCGGGCGGCTCGCCGGCCGCGACGACCTGGTGATCGGCACGTTCGCCGGGAACCGCGACACCGAGGAGGCCGAGGAGGGGATCGGGATGTTCGCCAACACCCTCGCCCTGCGGCTGCCCTGCCCGTCCGAGGCCACCTTCACCGACCTGCTGTGCCAGGTGCGCGAGGTGGCGTTGGCCGGCTACCGGCACCAGGGTTTCCCCTTCGACCGGCTGGTGACGGCGCTGCGGCCGAAGCGCGACCTGGGGCACAACCCGGTGGTCCAGGTCGCCTTCCACACGCTCGGCGACCTGACCGGCCGGCTCCGGCTCCCCGGGGTCACCGCCGAGCCGTTCCGGCACGGCCAGGGCGGTTCCCCCTTCGACCTGCTGCTCACCGTACGGGAGGAGGGCACCCGGCTGACCGGGCGGCTGCAGTACCAGAGCGAACTGTTCACCGCCGACCGGGCGGCGTCGTTCGCCGACGGCTTCACCGCGATCCTCACCGCGGCGGTGCGGCATCCCGATCAGCCGGTCGGGCGGTTGGCCCGGCCGTGGGCCACGGATGCCGGTGCGGAAAATGCGGGGGCGTCGGCCGGCAATCTGGGTGCGGCGGCCCGATGAGCCAAGGGCGCGCCCGTTCCTAGCCTGGGTCGGTAAGTCACACCACGCCCACAAGGCCAGGAGGCGATCATGAGGACCGAGTCGAAGCCCGTACTCACCGCCCAGCAACTCCGGGTGCTCGAACTCGTTGCCGAGGGGTACGACAACGCCGGGATCGCACGGGAGCTGCGCTGCTCACCGCACAGCGTCAAGAACATGATCTACGACCTCATGGCCCGGTTGCAGGTCTCCAACCGGGTCCATGCGACCGCGTACGCCATCCGGCAGGGGCTGATCTGAGTCAGATCAGCCCCTCGCGCAGGGCGCAGGCCACGGCTTGCGCCCGGTTGCGCACCTGCCAGCGGCGGGTGATCGTGTGCACGATGCCGGTCACGGTACGGACCGAGTAGGCCAGCGAGCGGGCGATCTCCTCGGTCTCGTGCCCGTCGGCGAGCATGAGCAGCACCGCCCGCTCCCGCTTGGTGAGCTGCCGGGCCGCCGGCCGGTCCGGCGCCCGGTCGGCGGCCCCCGTCAGCAGGTCCCCCAGCAGGTCCGACGGCACCGTGAAGCTGCCGTCAGCCGTCGCCCGGATCGCCGGACGCAGCCGGTCCGGGCGAACCTCGCACCGGCGCAGCAGCCCGCCGGCACCCGCCTCCACGGCCTCGACCACGTCCGACTCCCGCACCGTGTCAGCCACCAGCAGCACCCGCCGGCCGGCACGGGACAGCGAACGCAACAGGACCAGCACCGCGTCGCTGACCTCGCCGGTCACCATCAGCACCACGTCCGGCCGGTCGACCACCACGGTCAGCTCCGGGCAGACCCGCACCATGTCGTCGACACCGACCCGCACCGCCGGGTCGACGGCGACGACCTGCACACGTATCCGCTCGTCCATGCGCGACACTCCCCAGGAAACTCGTTGCTGACCGACAGCAAGGAGAATGTCACCGCGGCTCCGGCGCCCGGTACGGCAAACGGCCCCCATATTTCTTCCGTACGGTCGGGCGAGCCCGCACGTTCCGCCGGACCGCTCCCGCACGGCAAGGCGTCGTGCCGGGTGCCTTGCCGTGCGGGAGTCCTGGGGCCTGTTCCGCGGGTGCGTGCGCTCTCGGGTCGCGACCGATTACAGGCAGGGCGGCGTCCGGAACTCCACGCCGTCGAGGAAGTTGCCGTAGTTCGGATCGCCACCCGCAGCCGACACGGACTGGAAGGCGAACCGGGTGGTGGTCTGCCCCGGAGGAACGACGTACACCCCGGTGTAGTAGCCCCAGGCGGTGTTGCCGTCGGAGATGTTCGGGGAGGTGGCTCCGATCGGGGTCTGGGCCACCGTCGCCCCGGGCGCCCCGATGAGCACCTGCATCACGTCGGTGCCCAGGCGGCCCCGGTGATACAGCGACCAGGTCATCCGGGTCCCGGGAACGGTGGGCAGGTCCTGGTAGAGCGTGGCGGGCTCGTGGGCGTTGAGTTCGGCGAACTGCTGGCCGTGGGCTGCCGGGACACCGCCGGCGCCGCTGCGCCAGAACTCGAGCATGCGGTCGCTGGCGGTGGTACGCCAGCCGACGCTCGGATTGGTCGTCGCGTCAGGGATGTTGTGGTCGATCGTGGCCACGGGCGGCGTCTCGAAGCTGCCGTTGAGCAGGGTGACCGGCGTGGGGTCGCAGGCGACGGTGACGGTGACCGTGGCGGTGCTGGTGCCGCAGGCGGTGGTGATGGTGTAGATGAAGGTGTCGGTGCCGGCGAAGCCCGGGGCGGGCGTGTAGACCACGCTGTTGCCGGAGATCGTGGCGGTGCCGTTGCTGGGCGTGGAGACGCTGCTGAACCTCGGTGCGCTCGCGACGTCGTTGGCCAGGACGGGCACGTTGACGGCCTTGTTCTGCGTGGTGGTGGCGGTGTCGTCGGTGGCCCGGGTGGGCGAGATGGCCTGCCCGTCGACGATCTGGATCGGCGGGGCGGGTGTGTTGTTGCCGAGCTGCCCCGGGGCGGCGATGACGCTGCTGATCCCGGATGGGCGGATGGTCATGCTGCCCCCGACGGTGCCCTGCCTGACCCGGAAGGTGATGACCTTCGTGGCCGGATCGGTCTTGACCCCCGGCGACGTGATCGACAGGGTGTTTCCGTTGATGGTGCCGGTGCCCGACTGGCTGACGACATCGGCGTAGGCCAGCAGCGCGGACACGTCCCAGGTCGTGGTGTACGTCGAGACCAGCAGCGGCCATCGGGTCGTGCGATGGGCGAGCGTGACGGTGAAGGTGCCGCCCGGTGCGATCTGGCCGCCCCACAGGGACGGCACGGTGTCGACCGAGACCGACCCCTCACCCAACCTCAGGCCCAGGATGTTCTTCCAGTAGTAGTTGACGGGGTAGGCCTGCTGTCCCTGCCGGACACAGGGTGGATCGGCGGCTTGCGGGGCCGGCTTCCGCTCGGCGCTGGCGGCCTGCGCACCGGTGCTGGTCACCGCCTGCATCGCCAACGCGGCCAGCACGGCCAGGGAGGCGCAGGCCAACCGTCGCACGGATGTCGTCAACGCGGATCGATGTGACATCAACGAGAAAGCTCCTCATCCACCTGAAAGCGACCACAGTTCCCAAACAGCACGACACTTCGCATAGTGTCTGGTTCGGCACTAAACGTACCTGCCGTCCGGCGGTGGTCACGCGCCCGACACGACCGACCAGCAACTCTTTGACCTGCCGGCGCGCGGGCGGGAGCCCTCCCGGCCTGTTCGGCGCGCGGAAGCTCCGTCGCGATCTGCACCCGTGCCAGGACCCGACCGGTGCCGGTGCCGTACGCGGGACAGCAGGTGCATCCGGCCGCCGTCGGGCAGCCGCGCCCCGCAGCGCGGGGCCGATGATCACCCGGTCGTCGGGACCTCTCCGCCGATTCCCATCTCGTTGCCGTCGCTGTCGCGGAAGACGTACTTCCAGACCGAGTCGTGCCTCTCGACGTCGACCGGCTCCAGGCCCCGGGCGGAGATCCCCGCGACCTCGGCGACCGGGTCGTCGACCCAGATCATGCCGACAGCTCCGCCGGCCCGGTTGAGATCCTGGACGATGTAGACGTAGCGGTCCTCGGCCAACTGCCAGACCGCCTCGACGTCGTTCGGACAGAAGGCCGGCTCGGCACCGAGCAGCCGCTTGTACCACTCCAGGGCGGTGGCATAGTCGCGCACCGGGATGCCCGCGAACACTCCTACCGCCATGTCCATCTCCTCAGTCGATGTCGAGCCCCGACCGGTGCCGAGCCCAGGTTACCCCTGGCAGTGGCGGTGTGCGCGGTGCTGGCCAGCGCGGTCACGTCCGCCGCGACCGCCGACCAGGGCACGGGATCCGGAGCGGACCAACGGATACCACCGCTCTCACGTGGCTGGCATCGATCTGGGCGTACGCCATCGGTCGGTCACCGGTGCGGGCGCCGCCCCGGACGGCCACCCGCGCCGGTGGCGTCTTGACGCCAGTGGCGTCAAGACGTCGATCACCAGCGCTTACTCGCGGATGAGAATCCTCCTGTCGTCACCAACCGGCGCTCGGCCGTCTGATGAACGGAGTCTGGGTGTACCACGCGAAACAGAACCCATCACCGAACAGGGCACGGGCGGTCGTGTCGCTGCTGACCGCGCTGACCCTGGTGATCGGGCCGGCCTCGGCCAGCGCCGCTCCCCCGCCGGCAGACGCGGCACCGTCAGCCGACCGGAGCCCGACCGCGTCGGCTCCGACCGCCACCACCGTCACGCTGCTCACCGGGGACCGGGTGACCGTACGGACGCAACCCGACGGCATGCTCGCCGGTGACGTGCAGCCGGGGCCGGGCCGCTCCGACGTGCTGTTCGTCCAGCAGTCCGGGCCCGGATCGCTCACCGTGGTCCCGGCCGACGCCCATCCGCTGATCGCCAGCGGGAAGCTCGACAAGCGGCTGTTCGACGTGGCGTACCTCGTGGAGCACGGCTACGCCGACGGCGTCCGGGCGGGGTTGCCGCTGATCGCGACGTACCGGCCCGGGACGCGTGCCGCCAGCACGAATGCCGCGCAGGCACTCTCCACCCTGGCCGAGCCCCGGCGGTCACTGCCCTCGATCGACGGCGGCGC
Organism: Micromonospora sp. NPDC047074; assembly: GCF_040643815.1. Classification (NCBI taxonomy): domain Bacteria; kingdom Bacillati; phylum Actinomycetota; class Actinomycetes; order Micromonosporales; family Micromonosporaceae; genus Micromonospora; species Micromonospora sp. NPDC047074. The sequence continues at coordinate 264,720 of NZ_JBEYVB010000004.1, read as the reverse complement.
GTTCGAGGTACCCAAGGCGGAGGCCGCCACGTTCTGGGGCACGCTCACCGGCTCCGGCGCACGGGGTGCCGCGACGCGGACCACCGCCGCGGCGCAGCCGCTGGACGGCGTCCGCAAGCTCTGGCTGGATGCCAAGGTGACGGCGTCGCTGGAAGTCAGCGTGCCGTACATCGGCGCGCCGGCGGCCTGGCAGGCCGGGCACACCGCGTCCGGCGTGACCGTCGCGGTGCTCGACACCGGCTACGACCCCGCCCACCCCGACCTGGCCGGAGTGGTCACGACCGCTGTCGACTTCACCGGCACCAGTCCCACCGCCGCTGACCGGCACGGGCACGGCACCCACGTGGCATCGATCATCGCCGGGCGGGGAACCGCCTCCGGCGGAAAGCACGTGGGCGTGGCCAGGGGCGCGAAGCTGGTGGTCGGCAAGGTGCTGGGCGACACCGGCGAGGGCCTGTTCTCGCAGGCGATGGCGGCCATGGAGTGGGCCGCCCGGGAGACGCCGGCCAAGGTCATCAACATGAGCTTCGGCGCGATGGACACGCCGGAGGTCGACCCGGTCGAGGAACTGGTCAACCGGCTCACGGCCGAGACGGGCAAACTGTTCGTCGTCGCGGCCGGCAACCACGGCCCGCGACCGTTCACGCTCGGCACGCCGAGCACCGCCGACGCGGCGCTGAGCGTGGCCAACGTGAGCACCGGCGACGCCCTGGCCGAGGGATCCAGCCGTGGGCCGCGGCTGGGCGACCGCGCGGTTAAGCCCGACATCGCCGCCCCGGGCACCGCCATCGTCGCCGCCCGGTCCGCCGGTGTCCACCCGAACGGCAGCGACGTGATCGACGACTGGTACCTGCGGGCCGGCGGTACCTCGATGGCCTCGCCCCATGTCGCCGGAGCGGCCGCGATCGTTGCCGGACAGCACCCGGAGTGGGACGCGGCCACCCTCAAGGCGGCACTGACCAGCACCACGGCCGCCCTACCGGAGCAGTCACCGTACGAGGTCGGTGCCGGCCGGGTGGACGTGGCCCGCGCGGTGTCCGAGACGTTCGTGGCCACCCGGTCGTCGGTGTCCTTCGGGTTCCTCCGCTGGCCGTACACCGACCCGCAGCCGCTGTCGGAGGAGATCACGTTCCGCAACGACGGCGCCAGCCCGGTGACGGTGGACCTGCGGATCGACGCCACCGCGCAGGACGGTACGCCAGCGGCCCCGGGCACGTTCACGGTGTCCCCGCAACAGCTCACCGTGCCGGCGCACGCGACCGGCTCGGTCGTGGTCACCTTCGAACGTGGCGCCGCGGATCCCGGCACCTACGGCGGGGTCCTGATCGCCGAGTCGTCCGACGGGGCGCACCGTGCCCGGGTCGCCCTCGGCGGCACCAAGGAGCCGGAGAGCTACGAGGTCACGTTCCAGGCGCTGGACCGCACGGGGCAGCTACCGCCCGAGGGCGCGCTCTTCGACTACCTGGCTGTCTTCAACCACGACACCGGTGACGTTCTAGAGATCGACAACGGCGACACGGTACGGCTCCCCGTCGGACGCTACGGCGTCTACTCGTACCTGACCACGAACCGGGCCGGCACCTGGGTACCGTCCGTGTCCATCCAGGCGTACCCGGAGGTGAAGATCGACCGTACGACGACCGTCACTCTCGACGCCCGGCAGGCGCAGCGGGTGAGCTACACGGTCGACGACCGGCCGGACGCGAAGCTGCGGCACCAGTACCAGCACGCGATCTTCAGGCATCCGGCCACCTCGGCGCACTCCTACTCGTCCTGGACGACGAGCCTCGCCGGGGACCTCTTCGACGAGGTGTACGTCGGCGGCGCCAACGACTCCGACGGATTCGGATTCGCCTCGTCCGCCCGCCTCACCGACAGCGCCGGCAACGCCTACAACCTCACCTTCCCGTCCGAGCGCCGCGTGCCGGACGTCGACTTCCACGTCACAGCCGCCGGCCTGGGCCGGGTGGACGGCACCTACCGGGGCCTCGGCGGCCAGTCGCAGGTCAGGGTCGGGTTCCTGCCGGTCTACTTCGACCGGTACCTGTTCAACCTGACCCAGAACCTCACCGTGCCCAGCACCCACACCGAGTACTTCAGCCCGGGCATCCCCTTCCACCAGACGGTCGAGCCGCTGGTCTGGACACCGCTGCGCAGCATGAAACCCGGCGAGCGCCGCAGCGAGACCTTCCTGGCCGGCGTCATCGGCCCGTCGTTCGCGGCGGCACCACCGGCGATCTTCCAGAACTACGGTCCGTCCCGCCCGCACTGGGCGTACCGGTCCGGCGACACCATCGACGTCCACCTGCCGATGCTCGTGGACTCCGGCGCCGGGCACGTCCCGGCCATGCTGACCGGCACGCCGATCGGGGGGACCGTCAAGCTGTTCCGCGACGGCACGCTCGTCGGCGGGAACAGTTCGCAGCCCGCCGGCTGGTACCGGGTACCGGCGGACCCGGCGGAGTACCGGCTGGAGGCATCGCTCACCTGCGACGTCGTCTACTGCCAACCGACCAGCCCGGCCGCCTCGTCGGTGTGGACGTTCCGGTCGTCGCACACCGGAACAACGGCCCCGCTACCGCTGATGGCGGTCCGCTATGCCCCGGTCCTCGACGAGCTGAACCGGGCACCGGCCGGAACCTTCTCCTTCCCCGTGTACGTGGAGCACCAGCCGGGTTCGGTGAAGAACAGGACGGTTCGCGAGCTGACGATGGAGGCGTCGTTCGACGACGGAGCGACCTGGACACCGGTCAGCGTGCGCCGGCACGGCAACGACTGGACGGCCCAGCTCGCCAATCCCGGTTCCGGCACCGTCTCGCTACGGGCGGTCGCGGTCGACCGTTACGGCAACAGCGTGCGGCAGACCGTCCTGCGCGCCTACGGCGTGTCGTCCTGATCCTCGGAACGGAACCGAGGTGAGTTAGCGGTCATGGCGGGCGGGTCGATCCAGCCGAGTTGCGAGGCTTGCCACCCAAGCTGCATCCGACTGGTGACACCCGCCCGGTCCATGAGCTGGCGCACCCGCCGTACGACGGTGCGCTTGCTCATGCCCAGGTGCCGGGCGACCGCCTCGTCGGTGTTCCCGGCGAGGAGAAGGGTGAGCAGGCGGCTGTCCTCCGACGCCAACCCGCCGCCCACGTCGGTGTCGCAGGCCGCACCGACGATGCCGTCGAGCGGGAGCGCGGACAACCACATGGTCTCGAACAACGCGATGAGTGCGTCCAGCAGCGAACAGCGGTGCACCAGCAACGAACTGGCCGCGCTCCCGGTGAGCAGCGGGACCAGGGCGATGCGGCGATCGACGATGCCCAGCTTCAGGGGAACCCGGTCGACGACCCTGGCCTGCTCCCCGGCCAGCATGTCCCGGCGAACCACCTCGAGCAGGTAGGGATCGTCGAGCATCTGCCGGGCGTAGATGCAGCGGTAGCGGACGCCCTGGGAGAGCCGCTGCAACTCGTGGGTTTCCGGCGCCTCCACGGTGCCGAGGTACGGCGGCGCGTTGACCCACATGACGTCCGTCGTGGCCTGGTGGTTGAGCTGCACGGTCATCCGTGGCACCAGTTCCTGCGGGATGACCTCGACGAGAGTGCTGGTCTCACCCGCGTCGACCGCGCTCCGGTACTCGTGTGCCAGCTTCGCGAATTCGGCCCGGGCCGCATGCAACTGGGCCATCCGCTGCTGGATCAGCGCCTCGCCGACGACGTCGGGCGGCATGGCGACCAGGCGGTGGGGGTCGCGGGCCTCGAACAGCAGTCCCTTCTCCGCGAGGGCGGCGAACGTCCGGTCCGCCGCGCCGCGCTCCTGCCCCAGCAGCGTCCGCAGCTCGTCCGGCCTCAGCTCACGTACGCTGGCGAGCGCCTGATATGCGCGAATTTCGAGCGGACCGAGACCGAGCAGCGCCAGCCCCGAGGGCTCCGTTGTGCCAGGTGGGGCGGCGGAGGTGTCACTTTCCACGGGCAGAGACCCTAGCCGGTCGCGGAGTCCGCAGATGATCTTGTGAGGGTTGTCGCTGGCGAAACAGGTCGAACCGGTTACTCCAGCGGTATCAACAGCAGGCGCACGCCGTAGCCGGCCAGGGCCAACCCGGCGACGCCCGACAACACGTGCCACCAGTCCCGGAAGTCCACTTCCGCCTACTACCCGGAAGTCGGGCCGCGCTCACCGGCGTAGCTGGGGGCCGATCCAGACGCCGATGCTGTCGCGATGACACTGGTTGAGGTTGGTGGTGCTGACCCGCAGGGACACCTGGGTGGCGTCGCTGATGTCCACCTTCACCGGGCGGGTCCGTCCGAGGCCGACCGAGGTGGTGAAGACCTCCTTGCTGTCGGCGAGCACGGTGAACCGGAGGGCCCCGGCCGAGGACTCGTCGGCGATTCCCACGGCCGCCTCCAGGAGCCGGAACTGCCGGCTGACCACGAACGTGACGGTGAAGTGGTCGTTCAACCAGCACGGTGAGGTGGTCAGCACCGGATCGCGCAGCTTCCCGGCGACGATCAGCGGCTCCTGCTCCCAGCCCTCGAAGTCGTCCATCTCGGCCATGTCGACCAGCGGAAGCACGTCGGGCTGGGCCGGCCGCGAAGGAGAGGCCGCAGGCGCCGCGAGGGTCGGGGCGGGACGCGCCCCGGTGCTCGTCGCCGGCGCGGTGGACTGGGGCTGCGCAGCCGATGGCGTGCCCTGCACCGGTGCCGCGGCACCGCTGCCGCCGCGATCGCGGGTCAGCTCCCACACGACGGGAATGGCCGCCGCGACCACAGTGGCGACAGCGGCGATGACCGCCCCGATGATCGCGGGATGGGACGAGCGACGCCGCCTCGGATTAGCCACGGCTAGATTATGGCAACGCCACGCACGGTGGGCTCAGCCCTTGGCGGTGGGTGTGCCCGTCCTGGTCACGGCGTCGCGAAGGCGGCGGCGCCCTGGCGGACACGCGTGCCGGGTGAGGGCTTCCCGCACCCGGCACGCGTGTACGCGACCGGTCACCGCGTCACGAGCAGGGCTTTCCCGCGCAGACGTCGATGACCTTGCCGGTGAGCAGGAACACCGCCTTCTGTTTCTGGGCGCCGGCCTGGGCGCGCGGGAACTCGTGCGAGTCGGCGCCGTACTCCGGTCCGGCCGGGGCGAGGTTCGTCGGCGGCGGTGCGTACGCCGCGCCGCTGTTCCAGACCACGATCGCCGAGCCGGTGTACGGATACCTGCGGATCGGCGCGACGCCCCAGTACGGCCGCACATCCGGTGACCAGCCGGCGGCGAGCGCGGGGGTGTGCAGGCGGGCGCCGATGGTGCGCGCCTGGACCTCCGCCGCGGCGGTGGAGACCTGCTGGTCGCCGAAGGCCACGTGCATCAGCACCTGGTGCGCAGGGGTGCCCGGCAGCGGCCGGTCGGTCATGTGCTGGGCGTACCCGTTGGCCTCGGAGCGGTCCCACAGCATCTGCAGCAGCCCGAGGATCAACTGCTGGTCGACCTTGTCCGGGTAGTAGCCGTCCATGATCGTCTGGAACGGGGCGAAGGCCACGCTGCGTTGCAGCAGCGTGGAGTAGTTCATCGCCGGCACGCCGAGCACCGACCGGGTCCAGTCCTGGGCGATGGCGGTGAGCGCGCCGCCGTTGATGCCGCCCTGGCTGTTGCCGTCGTAGTGGAGCCCGCCGGCCACGTTGATCAGCGGCCGTCCGGTGGCGTCCCGGAACGCCGGGTGGGCGGCGAACCCGCCCCGGTGGATCATCGTCCGGCCCAGGAAGAGGAAGTTCAGGAAGCTCTGCTGCAACCGGTCCACCACCGCGGGAAACGCGCTGAGGTTGGTGAAGGCGCCGCCCACGTAGGGGACGTCGGCGGCCGACATGCCGATCCAGCTGGTCGCGCAGAAGGTGAAGTCGTACGTGTTCGACATCGTCTTGACGTTGCCGGCGTTGATCTCGGTGGGCTTGCCGAGCAGGCCGTGGCCGTAGAGCGAGAGGTGTGCCGGCTTCGCGGCGGAGGCACTGCGCGGGATGTTGCAGACGAAGTCCGCCGCCACCGTGGCGCCGGACGGCGTGGGCAGGGCGTTCGGGGTCGGTGGCGTCCCGTCGCCGCCGGCCGGCCCGTAGTGCAGCCGGGAGCCGGGCCCGCCGTCGCCGGTCAGGTAGGACGGCACGGCGATGGTGCCGGTCACCTGCCGGGCGATCAGTGGCTCCTGCTCCGGCGGGTAGTCGGTCACCTGGCTGACGGTGAACGACGGCGCGGCCCGGCGGAGGGCGGCGAACGCGCTGTCCCGGACCGCCAGCATCCGCCCGGTCAGACCGTGCCGGCTGGCCACGGTGAAGTCCCAGGCCAGGTAGAGGCTGTGCCGCTTGACGCCGGTCCTGGTCAGGTCGGCGAGGATCCGCTTCATCTGCGGGACGCGAGGGTCCCGGTGGCCGAGGCCGGCACCGGTCACGTACGCCGTGAACCCCTTCGGCGCCGGGATCAGCGCCTTGTCGCCGTCGCGCAGGCCGCGCAGGCCGACCACGTACCGGGTGCCCTCGGTCAGCGCCACCGCCGGCCGGATGATCAGCAGTTGCCGGTCCGGCTGGCCGGCCGCGTGCGCGTCCAGCTCGGCCCAGTACGGCGTGCGCTTGCCGGTCCGGGCGTCCAGCAGCACGATCGGCGCGTCCGGCGCCAGCGAGCGGCCGATGTCGGTGACCGGCGCGATCCCGGTCGCCGCGGCATCGAGTCCGGGCACGCGCACCAGGATCGGCGAGCCGGGGCTGAACCCGTCCTGCCGGTTCCATTCCGTCGGGTCGATCGGGATCCCCTGCGCGTTGGCGGGCATCGCGGAGGCCGCGATCCGCACCCGCTTGCCGGTGGGGCTGGTCCGGTCCGGCACGGTGAAGTAGTCGTTCGGGAAGGGCAGCAGGCAGGCCGTCGGGTCGATCGGGTCGCAGGCCTGCTGTCCGGCCGGTGCGGGAGTCGGTGGTGCCGCGGCGGCGGCCGCGCCGAGCAGGACGGCGCCTGCCGTCACCAGCACGGACACGGCGAGACGGAGCCGTCTGGGGGTGGTCACGCGCATCTCCTTTGACACGGGACGGTGGATCGATGCGAGATCAGTGGCGGTTGGTGGAGCGTGGTGTTCTTCCTACGCTCGTGGATGGATCTCGGCAAGGGGCGCCGCCCGGCTCGCTGCGGCGCCGCCGGGCTCCTAGCATCACCTGGTGCGCTCGTCGTCGCTCGTCGTCCTCCTCGTCCTCGGCGTCGCCGCGGCGGCCCTGCCCGCCTGCGGCTCCGCCGACCCGGATCCGACCGCCTGGCAGCCGGGCCCGTCGAGCACACCGGTGCCGCTGCCGGGCGGTGACCAGGGCGCCGCGCCGTCGGGCCGCTCCGGATTCGGCGGCCCGGGCGCCAGCGCGAGCCCCACGCCGGCCAAGATGTTCGTGGCGGGCAACCCGAACGGCGGTGCCGCTGTACCGGCCGAGGCACGGCCGGTGGACACCTCGAAGCCGACCCGGACCGTCGGCACCGGCACTCCGGCCGGCTGCACCTCGGCGGCGGTGGTCAAGGCCGTCGCGGCCGGCGGGATCATCACCTTCGACTGCGGGCCGAGCCCGGTCACGATCAAGATGACCGCCACCGCCAAGGTACGCAACGCCAACGGCCCCAAGGTGGTGCTGGACGGTGGCGGCAGGGTCACGCTGAGCGGCCAGGGGCAACGCCGGATCCTCTACATGAACACCTGCGACAGCGCCCAGGGCTGGACCACGTCGCACTGCCAGAACCAGGACCATCCGCAACTCACCGTGCAGAACCTGACGTTCGCCGACGGTAACTCCACCGGCGACAGGGGCGAGGGCGGCGGCGGCGGAGCGATCTTCGTCCGCGGAGGGCGGTTCAAGGTGATCAACTCACGCTTCGTACGCAACCGCTGCGACCGCACCGGCCCCGACCTGGGCGGCGCGGCCATCAGGGTACTCAGCCAGTACGACAACAAGCCGGTGTACGTGGTGGGCAGCACCTTCGGTGGCGCGGCCGGCCAGGGCGGCTCCTGCGCGAACGGTGGCGCGCTGAGCAGCATCGGCGTCTCCTGGGTGGTGCTGAACAGCGTGCTGAGCCACAACGAGGCGATCGGCCACGGCGCCAACCCGGCCAGGACCGGCACGCCTGGCGGCGGCAGCGGCGGCGCGATCTACTGCGACGGCAACGAGTTCACCGTGCGCATCGCCGGCACCATCATCGAGCGCAACAGGGCGAACGAAGGCGGCGGCGCGATCTTCTTCGTCAGCAACAACCGCACCGGCACCATGTCGATCGAGAAATCGACCCTACGTCGCAACCCGAGCGGCGCATTCGAGACGAAGGGCTACCCCGGCATCTTCTTCCTCGGCGCCCGCAACCCCACGACCCCCGGCTCCACACTCGGCTGAGCACGACACGTCGGACTCGGGCACGCAACCGGGCCGCCCGGCACGGGGCGGGAACGGTGATGGAGTGTGACGCGTTTCGTCACGAGGGGGTCGGCGAGTTCGAGCGACGGCCGCGAACAGCCTGCACGATGGCGACGGCGGCAACCGCGATCGCCGCGACGAGCAGCGCGACGATGAGCGGGTTCACATAGCCCGGAACCATGTCGACGAACTGGCTGCACTTGCGCTCCAGGGGCCAGTAGCGCAGTTGCCCGTACCGGCCGTTCCAGTTCCCGAAGCGACTGACGCACGTTTCGGCGAGGCTGGCCCAGAAGTATCCGACGTGCGCGAGTCCATAGAAGTAGACCTCGGCCGCGGCCAGCAGGAGACAGCCCGCCGCGCGGGCCCAGCGTCGCGACGGATCCGTCAACCGCCGAGTGCGCTTCCGGAACCCCTGAATGATCAGCGCAACGATGGGCAGGGTCAGGACCACGAGAAACAGTCCCAGCACGACGGGTCCTTTCAAATGCTGATTCCTGGCCGGCCCGAGGGCGCGCCACCCGACTGTCGTTGCCGGCGTCGAAGTCACCGACTCCGGCGGTGAGCCCGCCCCCGTCGAGCCGGAGGCCCGCCCCGACCCGGTTCATCCATCATGGACGAACCCCCAGGTTCCGAGGCGTCGTCGAGGTGCTTAGATCGTCGCACCATGAACGGGGAGGACGCCATGACGCGCGGCCAGGGGCAGTGGACGAGACGGTTTCGGGGCGCGCGCGGTGCGCTCGCGGTCGTACTGACCGCTACGCTGCTCGCCTCCGCCGGCTGCACGCCGGAGGAGAGGCCGGCCACGGCGGCGAGTGCGTCCGCCGCACCGTCGCCGACAGCGTCCCTGAGCCCGCACGACGCCGTCGAGGCCATGCTCAAGGCACAGGCGGAGGCACTGCTTCGCGGGGACGAGGCGGGCTACCTCGCCCCGGTCGACAAGAGCTACACAGCGTTGTACGGCCACTTCCGCAACCAGTTCAAGATCCTGCGGGCGCTGCGGATCTCCGCGTGGCAGATCATGATGGGTATTCCGGCCGTGTATCCGCAGGGTCCCGGGGCCGAGAAGCACAGGGTGCAACTGGACGTCGTCGTCTCCTACTGCTTCGCCACGCCGACCTGCCCACCACCGTCCCGGCTCACCTCTGACGCGGCGCAGTTCACCTACCGGCCCAAGGTCAGCCTGCGGGGCAACGGCTACCTGATCACCGGGCTCAACCAGCCGGCCACGGACGCCTACAGCCTGCGTCCGCTGCCGTGGGAGTGGGACAGCCTGGTCTTCCAGGACGGCGAGCGGGTCACCGTGGCCGCGCCTCCCGCCCAGGCCAAGCGGCTCGGCGAGGTCACCGCAGCCGCCGACCGCGCCGCCAGGATCACCGACCGGTACGCCGAGGTGGCCGGCCGCCAGCCGCCGCCGCGCTACGTCGTGTTCCTGGCCGGGAACAAGGAATGGAACAGGTGGCTGGGCGGACAGGACGCCAAGTACGCGGTCGGCTACGCCTACCAGTCCGGCAAGATCCGCAGCGACGTGGTGTTGAAGATGAGCGCCCTGGGCCGCAGCAACCTCGAGCCCGTCCTGCGCCACGAGTTCGGCCACGTGGTGACCTCGACCGGCTCCGACGACAGGGCGGCCGGGATCTACAACTCCAAGCAGTGGATCACAGAGGGAATCGCGGAGTACATCGAGTTCGCCCCGCAGGGCCCCACCGCCTCGGGCACCATGCGCGCGGTCCGCTCACACGTCCAACGGGGCAAGTGGGCGAGCACGATCGAGCTGGCGCCCCTGCCCGAATCGGCATCCGACGAGGCCGCGTCGGTCTTCTACGGGCTTTCGCATCTCGCCATCAGCTGCATGGCCAGCCGGTACGGCGAGGCCAACATGTTCCAGTGGGCGATGAACGCGCTGCACGGCGACCTGAACTACGACGAGGCGGCCGAGAAGCACTTCGGGGTGGGTTTCAAGACGGTCAACACCACCTGCACGTCGTACATCCGGCGCACCTTGAACCTGTAGCCCAGATCGTGAACAGCTACCGTCCAGCCGGGTCCGGAGGAAAGGCCGGCACAGGTCGGGGTCAGCGTCCCTGACCACGAGAGGGATGGCGGAGCACCGCCCAAAGCGAGGGACGTTCGTCGATTGGCCAGAGTCTGACAGTGTGATCCCTCGTAGGCCTCGCGCGGCCACGCTCCGGAGGTGACGCACACTGTGTCGACGACGCGACAGGAGGGTGCTGTGGAAGTCCCTGCAACAGGCCGGCCGGCGACCCGGTCGAAGATCGCCAAAAAGCACGATGGCCTGGCCGGACGGTGGCGCTCGATCAGGGTCGACCGCATGCGGCCGGTCGTGGCGACCGCCCGCCTGACAACCCGCATCGCAGTGGTTCTCGCACTCACTGTCACCATGTTGGCAGTCAATCCCGCGATCTCCGGTGCCTGCGCGTGTGGCGCGTTCGTCGCCAACGACAAGCTGCGCGCGTTGCAGGAGACCGCGTTGGTGGAGTTGACCGGCCGTACCGAGTCGATCACCCTCTCGGTGCAGACGCGTTCCGAGGCGAACCAGGCGGCCTTCCTGATGCCGGTTCCCGCGCGGGCCCGGTTCGAGGTGGCCGACGGGAAACTGTTCACCGAACTCGACCGGGTCAGCCGCCCGGACGTCGAGGTGCGGCGCGTCAGGGTGGACGGGGGTGGCGCGGGTGCACCCCCCGGGGCCGACCGGGGCGCCACCGTCGTCGACCACGTCGAGATCGGGCCGTACGAGGTCGCCCAGCTCGCCGGCACGGACGCCACCGCCGTGACCCGTTGGCTGGGCGACAACGACTTCACCCTGCCCGTCGCCCTCGAAGGCGCGCTCGGCCCGTACCTTGCGGAGGGCTGGCTCGTCGTGGCAGTGCGCCTGGCCCCGACCTCCGGCAGCCTCTCCGCCGGGCTGCCGCCGATGCGGCTGGTGTTCGAGACCGATACGCCGGTCTACCCGATGCGACTGTCGGCGACGGCCGAGAACCGGCAGCAGTTGCGCCTGTACGTACTCGCCGATCACCGGATGGACGTCAGTAGTCCGGCGCCCCAGGGCAGCGTTCCCGAGCTGACGTTCGCGGGCGAGGTGAAGCCGGACCCGCAATACCCGACGCTGTCCAAGGCGTTGGTCGGTCCGCGTTTCCTGACCCGCTACGACGGGGAGTTCAATCCGGCGCAGATCACCGACGACATCCGCATCACCCGCTCCGCGACCGACGAGCCCCACCGCGCGGTCGTGTTCGTCACGGAGTACGTCCGCTCGCCCTGGCCGATGCCCGCGGTGCCGCTGATCCTCCTGGGGTTGACGCTGGTCGCCGGTGCCGTCGTACTCGTGCGTCTTCGGTCGGCCAGGGCTCGACGGAGTGCTGCCGGATGACCTCAGTCCGGTTTCACCCGGTGAAGCTGTACCGACGACACGAAAGACGAGTGCTGTGACAGTCCGCGCAACAGGCCGGCCGTTGACCCGGCTGGAGATCGCCCAGGAGCACGCGGGGCGACTGTTCGGACCGCGCACCGCCGACCGGCTCGCGGCGTTCGACAACGGCACGCTGTACGTCCGGGCCGGTGAGGCAGCGCGGTTCCTGGCCTGGCTCATCGACATGACGGTGTTCGTGCTCGGTGTCGGCGCGGGTGTCGTCGTCCTCGCACTGGTGGCCGTCGCGAGGGGCCTCTCCGACGGGGTCGTCACCCTGGTGGCGATCTCGTTGTTCCTCGCGGTGCCGATGCTGTACGGCCTGTTCTACGGCAACGGCCGGGCGCTCGGGGCGGTCCTCACCGGCACCCAGCTCGTACGGGCCAAGGACGGTGGCCGAGTCGGCAGCAGGGCGTGCTGGGCCATGCTGGTCAGAACGCTGCTCATGCCGGCGCTGTTCTTCGCCGTGGTGACGGCCGCGCTGGGCGGCGCAGGAGGCGGACCCGGTTCGGTGACGAGGACCAGCATCGACCCCGCCGCCACCCGGCGGCTCCACGCCGCGGGCATCCGTTGACGTACGGCGGCGGATGACGACCGGGCGGGTCGGCCAGGGCACCTTGCCTGGCGCCTCGGGCCGACCTGCCCGGCTGAGTGGTGTCGTCACATGACGTGGATGAAGTTGGACCAGCCGTGCCC